>JBAWAP010000233.1:0-16786 GCA_049589355.1 Anaerolineae bacterium | reverse complement strand
CCATAGTTGTGCGGCAGTCCGCGCTCCTTGCACAGGGCGCGGTATTCATTTCGCACCTGTTCGACATCCTTGTTGGCCGAGTTGATGATGAAATCGGCGCCGTATTGGAGCGAGCGTTCCAACTTTTCTTGGTTGAGGTCAATGGCGATCACGGTTGCAGCTCCAAACGCCTTGGCTATCTGGACTACATAGGTGCCCACGCCTCCCGTGGCTCCAACGACGATCACCCGATCGCCCTTTTGTACGCCGGCGCGAGTGACCGCCTGGTACGGAGTGGTGATGGCGTCGGCCACCACGGCCAGTCGCTCCAGGGGCATCTCTCCCCGTTTCTCGACAGCACACAGATTGGCCGCTGGCACCGGAATATGACTGGAGAACCCGCCATAGAAGCCGAGACTGTTGCCCGGCATCTTTTGCGCCAGACAGCGATTGCCCCGGCCCGCCGCGCAGATGGGGCAGTTGTTGCAGGGCATCACCGCCGGGATGATGACCTCCTTGCCGATCCAGCTCTCCTCCCCGGCCACGACGCGGCCGCTGATCTCGTGTCCCAGGGTCAAGGGCGGCTTGCTCACCGTGGGCACCCCGTAGTAGAAGTAGCCCAGGTCGGTGTGACAGACGCCGCAGCCGGCGATCTCGACCAGCACCTCACCGGGCTGCAATTCCGGCATCGGGATGCTCGTCCGCTCCAACTTTCCAGGCGTCTTCTCGCCCGTCTCCTTGTCCCTGGCCCACGGCTGCACCATCTGCCAGGTTTGAATTACATCAGGTATTGTCACTTATGCACCTCCTCAATACCCAATAGCCAGATAATTGGTTATTGGATATTGGCTATTCCTTGGGCTTGGCCAGCACCTCGGCGAAGAAGCCCTCGTCCACCAGGCGTCCCTCGGCGATCAACTGGCGATACTTGATGAAGTCAATGGTGTCTTGGCCGGTGATCTTCCTGGTGTTGAAGGCATGGAAGCCCAGGAAGGCCTCGCTGGACATGTTGGCCGCCAGCCAGTGGCGGTAGTAGTCCTTGCCCGCATCCCAGAAGAACTTCTTCTTGGCCCGGATGCCGTCAATGGACATCTGCAGGCAGTGGGGGAACAGGTTGGTGAACGTCCACAGCATGTCGTTCACGGCCTTGTCCAGCAGTTCGAAATCAACCGTTGCCCCTTTGACGAACTCGAGCCCTTTCTTGTACTCCTCGCCGGTCTTGAACTCACCGTAGACGATCTCTCCTTCCTCAACGTACTTTTCGGTGATCACCATAGGGTTCCGGATCCACTTGCCATCCTGCTTGATCACCGGGACGACCTTGCTGACGTACCCCTTGCGGAACATCTTGTAGGCGCTCCACAGCTCGCAGGAGATGCAGTTCCACATGGCGTCTTCGATGGTCAGGAACCAGGGCAAAAAGTCGGAGGAGCCGCCCACCGGCGCCGAACCGTGCCGGGGGCCAGCCTGGCCGAAGACGGCCAGATCGGAGGCGACGGCCAGGTCGCAGGCCCCGCCGATCTCCTGGCCGCCGGCCACCCTCATGCCGTTGACCCGGCAGATGATCGGCTTCTTGGCGTTGAGGATGCTGTCCACCATACCGTTGAAGAGGTCCATATACAGGGCGTACTCAGTGGGCCGCCCACTGTAATACTCGGCGTACTCCTTGGTGTTGCCACCGGTGCACCACGCTCGGTCGCCCACACCGGTGAAGACGATGGCTACGACACTGCGATCCATCGAGGCCTTCTTCATGCCCGCAATGACCCCCTTCACCATCTGGGTGGTGTAGGAGTTGTATTGCCGGGGATTGTTCAACCACACCCAGGCCGAGTACAGCCCCTCGACGGGGTTGCCGTCTGGGTCAACGATGGGTTTCTTCTCGTACACCACGCACGGGGGTTGTTCCATGGTGCCGAAGAACTCGTCCCCGCCCACATCGTGATCCTTCAATTCGTGATCTCTTGGTAGCCACTCAAGTGCCATTCTCTTGCTCCTTTCCTTAAATTGGTAGATTGGCACACTGGTAAATTGTAAACTGGTACATTGGTTTCCTTTACCAGGCTACCAATTTACCAATCTACCAATGTACCAGTAGCGCACCCGAAGCAGATGATAGAACTTATACTTCTGGCTCATATTCTCTGGGCCTGGTGTAGATAACCACGTATCTGTCACAGGCAGCTAAGAAGCAGGTAGCACATTCCTCGGTCTCCTGTAGATCAGGCGTCACCGGCTCCACCCGCACCTCGTTACCCATCTCTTCGTACAGCTCGACGTACTCGTCCGCTCGCTCGACTTCGACGGTGAACTGACGGGTCCAACCCTTCGGGCTTGAGCCCTCTAGGGCGAAGCCTTGCGCCTCTAATTCCTGTGCCCGGACCATCTGCCCCTCAGCCCCCCCACCCCACACCTCCCTACAGCTTCAGCTCCAGATTCACCACCTTGGCCGGGACGAAGCCCACTTTCTCGAAGAAGCGTAGCAGACCCCAATCGTTCCAGTTGACCCGCGTGGTGATGGATCGGACGCCGATCTTGCGCAGGTGGGAGGCATACTCCTCGAACAACGTGGTGCCCACGCCATGCCCCTGGTAGGCCGGGTCCACCCCAATGGTGTCAATGGTGGCCGTCGTCTCCGGCACGCCGAACTCGCCCAGGTAGACCTCGCCCATGATGAACCCGGCCACCTTCCCTTCCACCTCCATCACCAGCGAGGTGACCAACTGCTGGGTCTCGTCCAGGGCGATTGCTATCTTGCGCTCGTAATACTCGGGGCGCCGCTGGCCAAACACCTGGGCATCAATCTCGACCACTGCTTCCAGATCCTCGGGCCGCATCACGCGGACTTCCGGTTCCGGCGGTATCACCTTCTCAGGCATCGCTCACCTCCCACATCTCACACCCCACTAGAAAAGATCGTCCATATCGTCGTACAGATCGTCCAGCTCCGAGCCTGCGCCGGGCATCTGGCCGTACTGCTGGAGATACTGCTGGATCAGCTCGCTCTCCCGCTTAGTATACATCGGATCCTCCTCCCAGACAAAAAAGCGGGCATTCTCGTTGGTCGCCAGTTGATTCTCCAACTCCTGACGCAGATTCATCGTGCCCGTGATCTGGATAACCTCCTTCTCCTCGTCCAGCAGTTGAAAGACCCCTTCTATCTCCGGCACCTCCGCGATGTGATCCGCGTCGAAGGGCAGCCACTTTTCCGGGGGCAGGATGACCGACGACAACTCGAGTCGCAGATTGCAGCGCAGGCACCGCCGGGCTTCGGCGACCGCTTCCGCTTCGTCGAGCGCAGGCTCGTTCCAGGGCTGTCCGGCCAGTTGAGGAGGCGCGGGCCAGTAAGACTCCGCCAGCCGGGACCGTTCGGCAAAACCCTCTTCACGGCCCAGCCATGGATCGGGCTCCTCGGCTGGCACCAACGTCTCGTCAATCGTCCCCTCGCCACCAAGGTAGTGGTCAATCGAACGGGCAGCCCGTCTTCCGGCGGCAATCGCCCGGATGACCGAGTGGGAGCTATTACCCTGGTGCAGCGCGATCTGGTCAACCAACACGTCGGTGAAATCGCGTCCATTCCCCCCGGAATGTTGCGCCCAATAGTCTATGAAGTCCTCCGAAACGCCGCCCACCACGGTGTCCCCCCCGGCGAACACTCCCTCCCGGCTGGTGGCCAGCGTATCCGCATCTGCGGCAATGCTGCCCTGGGTCGTGATTCTGATGCCTTCCGCTCCAGAATGGAAATCGGGCGGCCCGGCATACGTCGTCCCCACGGCCAGGAACACGGCGTCGAACCTCTCGTCGAACAGTGCATCTACCGAAGTCTGGCGAGCGTTGAGCCGCAGATCCACCCCGGCCTCGACGATTGCTTTTATGTCCATCTCCAGGGCCTCACGCGCAAGCCGCTTCTTGGGGATCGCGGTGCGCATCGTGCCGCCAGGCTCGGACCTGGCCTCAAAGACGGTGACCGCGTGGCCGCAACGAGCCAGGTAGTAGCCAGCCGTCAGCCCCGCCGGGCCAGCGCCGACGATGGCGACCTTCTTGCCCGTCGCCCCCCCCTCTATCCCCCCCATTGGGGGGGAGGAAGGGGGGGCTCCCCCCGCAAGCGGGGGGGAGGCGCAAGAGAGACTAACGTTATGTGCACTCCTGGCGGGGGCTCCCCCCGCAAGCGGGGGGGAGGCAGGGCGGGAGCCGTTCCCGTGCTCGGCGGCGAAACGCTTCAACGCCCGGATGGCGACCGGCTCGTTCAGCTCGCCCCGCCGGCACTCGGCCTCGCAGACGCGGGTGCAGATGTAGCCCAGCACGGCTGGGAAAGGCACCTTCTCCCGGATCACCGCCAGCGCCTCGTCGAACTTGCCCCTGGCGATGTAGTGGACGTAGCGAGGCACGTCTATGCCGACCGGGCAGGCACTCCGGCATGGAACCAGCGCAGCCTCGCGCTCGGCGACTTTGATCGCCCGTTTGTCCATCAGCGCGCCGGTGGGACAAACCTCGACGCAGGCGGTGCAGAACCTGCACGCCGACTCGGCAAGCGATGGATTGACGGTTCCGACGACGACCTTGCCATCCTTGAAGACAAAACCCAGGACATCAACGCCACGCAACTCCCGGCAGGCTCGCACGCAGCGGGTGCAACCGATGCACAGGTTGTAGTCGCGAACGAAAAGCGGCTCTTCGTCCAAGACGGGATAGCCGGGGTGAATGTAGCGGGGGATGTCCTCCCGGATGCCGACGTATTCGGCGACGGCCTGCACCTCGCAGTTGCCGAGCTTGGGACAGCACCGCTCGATCTCCGGCACGTTGCTCGAACATTGGGTGCGACTGCATCCCTCCCGCTGAGCGCAGGTCAGGCAACTGTGGGGATGGTCGGCCAGAAATGGGAGCAGGTTGTCCATCCGCAACTTGCGCAGTTCCGGCGTGTCTGTGTGAACGACCATGCCCGGCTCGACGGGCGTATTGCACGAGGTGGGATAACCTTCCATCCCCTCGATCTCGACCACGCACAGTTGGCAGCCGTCGAACTCGCGGTCAGGCTCGTCCCCTTCAACCCGCTCGTCGCCCCGATAGACGGCGACGATGGGCTTGAGACCTTTCGACGTGGGTAGGTTGGGATGCGAACACAACCTCGGGATGTAGACGTCCGCAGCGTCGGCCGCCTCCAGCACCGTCATTCCGGGCTTGGCCTTGACCTCGCAATCGTCAATGGTCAGAGTGATGGTGTCCGTTTCTACATGGCTCATAATGTTCTTGACTGGTAGTAACGACTTTAGTCGTTGTGACCGCCTGGAAACGACTGAAGTCGTTACTACGAAGTATCTTCCTCCCTATAGACAATCACCGGCAGCGGGTCGTCAAGGCTGCGGCCGGGCACATAGTCCAATTTCTTCTGCACCCCTTGGCCCACCGCACGGAAGGCGACCACCAACGGCAGACCCGACGGACAGGCACTCTCGCATAGGCCACAGCCGACACACGAAGCGACCATGTGATTCATACGGGTCAGTTGATAGAGCAGGTTCTCGGTCGGCATCTGCAAGGCGCCCTTCCGCTCGGCCCATCTGAAGTAGCTCTCCGAATCGTGCTCAAACGTCTCGGTGCGGAAGAAGCACTGTTTGCAGTAGCAGATCGGGCAGGCGACCGAGCAATTGTAGCAGCCCTGGCAGGTAGCGAACATGTCGGCGAAGCCGGTGATGGTTGCGGCTTTCTTCCGATACTCGGCGAAAGCCTGGTCCCGCGCCGCACTGCGCTTCTCCACCAGCCCAGTGATCGCCGCTTCGCGCTCCGGCGCTTCGCCCGGTGTCAGCCCCAGTTTCTCGGCCAGCCCTTCGTCGAGCGTGACCAGCACCCCGTCCTCGACCCCGATCAGCTCCAGGGTGATGTCAGCACCTTTGGGGATGGGGAACTCGCACATCTGACAGGCCGGGCGCAGTGAATTGGGGCCGCCGTTCGAGATGGCGGCGCGCAGTTCGGCGACGATCTGTGCCCCTCTCCCCCCGGCAGGTCCATCCATCTCGTCAATCAACCGGGCATAGTCGTCCACCTCGTAGGTGCCCAGGCAGTCCACGCCGATGATGACCAGATTGTCGAGGTTGGCCTGCTTGAGCTTGACGAGTTCGACGAGGGCACGGATCTCGCACGAGCGCAGGACAGCGCCCAGCCGGTGGTCCGACCCGCCCTTGGTCAGCTTTGAGACGTGGATGGCCCCGTTGTCGGGCATCACTGGCGAGAATGGGTTGGCTCCGTCCAAATGGTCTGCATCGCGGACGAGCGTCAGCTTCAGGCTGCGGCCGCCCCCGATCTCCTGGGGGACCAGCAGGGCGTCAATCACGCCCTTCTCCAGAAGGCCAGCCAGGAAATCCCGGAGGGTAGCCAGGATATCCCCATTTCTCACGGGTAGAAGCGCGGTTGTATTCATGATCTGTTGTCCTTGCTCAGTAGTCAGTAGCCAGCCTGACTACTGACATCTGAAATCTACCAGGAGTGAGTCATCGCCTGAGGTTTGCAAGCCTGGACACAGGGAGGAACCACCTCCCCTGAGGAAGCCATGTCCTGACCAGGCTTGCAGGGAGCGCAGCTATATTTGATCTTCTTGGCGTGTTCCTCGGCCAGATGGGGGATGACCATATCCTCCAGCGTGTCGGGATCGAACTCTGTAGTCATCTCCAGGACGCCAGCCGGGCACACCTCCACGCACTCCCCACAGCCGTCGCATTTCTCGGTGTCAACGACGATGAAGTATTCTCCTGAGCCATCCTTATAGCCGTAGTTGATGATCATTTGTCTCTCTCATACAAAGCTTTGGCAAACAGCGCGGCGCCGATGCTGCCAGCGATCATGGGATCCGTACCTTCTGGCATAGGCAGGGCCTTGAAGCCAAGCCTTTTCTCAAGCCTGTGCACCACGCCGATGTTCTTGGAGATGCCGCCTGTGATGACGAACTCTTTCTCCACCCCGACCCTGTTCAGCAGGTCCACGACCCTCTCCGCCATGGCCGAGGTATAGGCCGCCAAGACCTTCTCTGTAGGCCACCCGACGCGGAGGAGTCCCACAGCCTCGGTCTTGGCGAACACAACGCAGGTGCTGCTCACCGGCTTCGGCTCTTCGTCAACTTCCATAGATTTGGGGCCTACATCTTGGATAGGCACACCCATTAGGTCAGCGAACACTTCCATGCCTCGGCCGGTGCCAGCAGCACATTTGTCGTTCATCAAAAAGTTGGTTACTTTGCCCCGGTCGTCGCAGCGGATGGCCTTGCAGTCCTGACCTCCCATATCCAGCACCGTTCGCACCGAGCGACCCCAGATGAAGTTCGCCCCCCGGGCATGACAGGCGATCTCGGTGATGGCCCGCTGGGCAAAGGGAACGTTGACCCGCCCATAGCCTGTTCCCACGGTGTAATGGAGATCCTTTGTGGTCAGCCCCGTGTCTTCCAGCGCCCAAGCCGTTACCTTCTCGGCACTGCCCGAACTGCTCGACCCAGTGCGCATGATAGCATAGGCATACAGCTCGCCGTCAACCATGATCGCTGTCTTGGAGCTCACCGATCCAACGTCCACGCCAGCGGTAATGACCTTGGCATCCTTCCAATCCTTGCCCGGAACGGTGTGCCTGTATTCGGGCCAACGCCAGAATTCTTTTTTTTCTTCTGCCATAATTTTCTCACCTCTCTGAGTGTGTATGTCAATTCGAGCTAATGGAGCCCCATCGCCTTTGGAGCGGAGGGGCATCAGCTTGCACTTCTTTCAGCAGCTATCAGGGCCGCACCCAAAGCACCGACGATTAGGGGATCTCCAGGAATCAAAACGTCCATCTCCAGGCCTCTTTTCATGGCATCCACAAAGCCCACGTTCTTGGCCAGGCCCCCGATCAGAGCGACGTCTTTCTCTATCCCCAGCCGGCGCACCATAGAGATGTTCCTCTCTGCGATGGCATCGTGCAAGGCACGGATGATGTTCTTCTTCGACTCTCCCTCGTGAATCAGAGTCACCACCTCCGATTCGGCAAAGATGGTGCACTGAGCGTTCATGGGGGGAGACTTTTCGGCCTCAAGGGAGAGAGGACCCATCTGCTCCAGATCCACCTCCAACGCCCTGGACATGGCCTCGATAAAGGCTCCAGCGCCAGCAGCGCACCTCTCGTTGAGAACAAAGTCCACCATCCTCCCCGTCTCATCGCACCTGGCCGCCCGGCCCATCTCGGCCCCGATGTCAATCACCGTCCGGACCGAGGGTAAGAGAAAATGCGCCCCCCTGGCAGCCGCCCCTTGCATGCTCACCGTGTCGGTAGCGAAGGGAACGGCTTCCACGCCAGCGCCGGTGGCCACGATGTACGTGACATCGTCACGAGACAAATCGGCGCCCTTCAGGGCTTGATTGAACGCCCTCTCTGCAGCCTCTTTGAGATCAAACCCACACTCGGCCATGCCCTGGGAGAGGATCTCAGGCTGGCCGTCCTTCAGGATCACCATTTTGGCGTACTTGGCTCCCATGTCTATTCCTGCCACTGCCATATTGATTCACCTCCTTATGACGCTCCCAGAATCTCCAGGAACGTATCTATCTCTGTCTTGGTGCGTTCCGGGTCGAACTCTCGTTCGTCGCCCATGTTGCCCTCGAAGGACATCACCGGGATGCCGGCTTCTTTCAGGCCCAGTTTGTTCTCTGCGATGCCAACGCTCAGCCCTTCGCAGCCTCGGTTGTAATGGAGCATCACCCCATCCACCTTCCACTCCTTCACGATGCGCTTCAGCATCTCGGTCTTGAGTGCGGGGGAGTAAAAGTGCTGCCATTCGGGCCGACTGGCGGTCCACTCGGCGATGGTCCGCAAAGCGTCCTCGCGGGTCTTGATAGACCCTTCCTCAGGAAGCGTCCTGGGTCCCCAGGTGCCATCCTCCTTCACCTCCCAGATACCGATGAGGCCGAAGGTGTACAGAGAACCAATGGAGACCGTTCCTTTGCTCTCCATGTAGCGGAAGATGCTCAGGAAAGCCCACGGGGGCTGGGTGTCGGTAATCACCCGGAACCGTTCCGTGGCCACAGCGGCGATCTGGTTATCCACCCGATCCTGGACCTCGTCCCTTAACACGGTGTAGAAATCTACGCACTCTTTGCGGTGCTTCATCAGCGTGCCAAACACGTACAGGGAGTACATCGTCTTCTCGTCCAGAGGAGCGGGGACGGCCTTGTTCAGGGTGCAGATCTCGGCCCAAAGGGAAGTGGCGCGGCACTCGTTGTAGACCGCCTGGATCAAAAGCTCATCGTTGTACTTGCGGCCCGTGACCTTTTCCATCCACTCGATGCCCTCTTGCATCTGATCCACCAGGTAGTTCAGCCTGTTTTCGTCCAGCTCATCGTAGGGGCCGATACTGCCGTCAATAGCAAACGTAGGCACTCCTCCTTCGAGCTCAGAGGCCACCTGGTACCACTTGGCGTGGCTGCAGCACGTATGAGAGGTCCAGTTAAAGTCTGGCTTGGGCCACTCCCCACCGAAGACGTACTTGTTGAGCAGGATCGAGCCCCAGTAGTTCCGCATGTAAGCGCAGAGATCGCGGGCATATCCCTTGGCCTGGGCCGCCTCATGGCACTGCGCGGCAAAGTCCTTGTTCCAGGCCACCGAGGCCCCGTAAGGCTCACCGGTCAGAGACCACACGTCTTCGCCCAGCCCGGCGGGGATGGCGCCAAAGGCCCAGGCCGAGCCGGCCCAGCGGATCCCCCCCCTTTCGTGGGCTTGAGCATAATTCTTGTAGTAGTCCAGCCTCAACTGCTTGGCTTGGTCCCAGCAGTCCAGGCGCTTGCTCTTCCATATTTCTTCAGCCATATTTTCCTCCAATCAATTATCTTGACTCAAGCTCGCGGTGGACTACCGTCCGCTCGGAGCTTGCATTTAGAACAGCATATCCTCCAGCAAATACTCTTCGAGGAAGGCCTCCACACGCGTCTTGAACTGTCCAATGGGGACGGTGACGTCGAATTCGAGGAAGTAGGTAGGGATGCCCTTGGCCTCCAGAGCCTGGCGGACAGCGGGGATATCCAGTTCGTGTGGATCACAGAACTTTTGCTGAATAACGAGGGCCCCTTCGACGTTGTACTCCTCGGCCAGGTCCAAGACGTGCTGGACACGGGTCCGATCAGGCCAGTCCTTGCTGGGGCAGCACGGCCGGTCAATGTAGCGCTGAGCGAGAGCAGCCAGCCGATCCTCCTGGGGCTCAACCTCGTTCCAGAAGTAGCGGCTGCCCGTGCAGTGATCGTCAACGACGATGGTGCTGCCCAGCGCTTCGGTCATCTCGACAAATTCCGTATCGTCGTCCTCGCTGCCAACCATCATCAACCGGACTCCCGTTTCCCGGCCCAGGTCTCGTGACGGCAGCTCCTTCAGTAGGCCCTCCATCTCGTCACTGTGGTCCCTCTTGTCCGTCATCTGGCCCGCGACGACCATGTACATGGCCTCCAGACCGGTCAGAGGTGGACTGTCGGCCTTCCGCGTCTCGTAGACCTGTTTCATCAGGCGGCGGTTGGTGTTCATGATCTCGATGCCCCGATCCAGGTCCTCGTCGGTGAGAATCTTGCCTGTCCAGTCCTCAATGGACTTTTTGAATTTTTCCAGCTCCCCGGTCAGATACTTATATACCGCACGGTTCTGGGCCCCGTGGGGGAAAGGCAAGTAGTAGGTATAGTCTATCGGGATGTGGATCTGCCAACTGGTGAAAGCCTGGCGAATGTGCAGACACGACTGGGCGATCATGATCCCGTCCAGGTAGTCGTATCGGCCTTCTAACCCCTGGGCCAGGCAATCGCGACAGAAAGGACAGAACATCTTAAAGATGTGGGGCTCGGTGACGTCCTCCGCCTCGTGGCTGCCCAGGATGCGCACCGGCAGCACGTCGGCAGCGTAGAGGATCTCTTCGGGCACGTAGGTGCAGAAATAGCCCATCACCTTGCCGCCGGTACGCGCCTTCCACTCTTTGGCATACTCATGCCGGTTCTCGTACCAGTCTTTGAATTGATCGAACATAGTATCCTCCTACCATCAGATTTCAGTAATCAGATTTCAGTAGTCAGACATCAGTAGTCAGAGTCTGGCTACTGACTACTGGCTACTGACTACTGACTACTGATCTGACTTACCACATCAAAGCTTCTACTTGCGCCAAAACTTGCTTAGGCGTGAAGTGCAGTAAGGTAATAGCATTCGACGGGCAGATCACCGCACATGCGCCGCAGCCCTTGCACAATACTGAGTTGGCCGTCATTACGCCCTCAGTTTCATCCAACGACAACGCGCCATAAGGACAGATGGCCGCGCACAGATCGCACCCGACGCACAGCTCGTCGTCAATCACGCACGTAGCCGACTCGACTTTGACCCTCCCCTGCGACAAGGGGACTATCGCCGAAGCAGCGGCAGCCTTCGCCTGGGTGATGCTGTCGGGGATGTCCTTCGGCCCCTGGCAGGCTCCGGCGATGAACACCCCCTCGTTGATCGTGTCCACCGGTCGCAGCTTGGGGTGGGCCTCGGCGAGGAAACCATCTGGCGAGCGGGCCAGCTTGAGAAGACGGGCCAGGTCGGCTGCATCGGGCCGCGGCACCAGTCCGGTGGCCAGCACAACCAGATCAGCCTCCACCTCGACCTCCTCACCCAGCAACGTGTCCTCAACCTTGACCACCAACCGCTCCCCGTCAGCCGACTGGATTACCTCCGAAGGCTCGCCCCGTCGGTAAATCACCCCTTCCTCCCGCACCCGGTCGTAGTACTCCTCAAAGCCTTTGCCGAAGGCTCGCACGTCTGTATAGAATACGGTGATATTTGCCTCCGGCAGTCTCTCCCGGACGAGGTGCGCTTGGCGGGCAGTGATCATGCAGCAGATGCGGGAGCAGTAGGGGTTGCCGACCTGCTTATCGCGGGAGCCAACGCATTGGATGAAGGCCACAGCGCGCGGTTCCCGACCGTCTATGATCAGAGACCCACCCTTGGCCGCCAGTTGTTCGAACTCCGGGGCAGTGATGACGCCGGGGTAGCGCCCGTAGCCCAACTCTGGCTTGCCGGTGGCATCGAAGGAATCGAAGCCGGTGGCTACGATGATCGCCCCTACGTCGGCAGATTGGTAGATTGGTAGTTGGTAAATTGGTAGATTGGTAGATTGGCAAGCTGGTGAACTGGTGACCAATTTCCCAGTTTCCCAATTTCCCAGCTTCCCAATCGTAACCGTAAAGTTCCCGATGTACCCCTCCACCCCGACCACCTGTGCACCCGTCAACACCTCAATATTCGGGTGGTCGGTGACGGCGGCTATGATGGGGGCCACCAGATCTTCTACGAGTTCGAGGGTGGGAAAAGTGCGATGGAGCTGGGCTGCCCGGCCGCCGAGGTGTGGCTCTCGTTCGACCAGGATGACTTTGTAGCCGGCATCGGCGATGTCGAGCGCGGCGCTCATCCCGGCAACGCCCCCGCCGATGACCAGCGCGGCCGGCGTCACCTCGACCTCGCGCTCCCCCAGCGGCTCCAGCAGGGCTGCCTTGGCCACGGCCGAGGCGACCAGCCACTTGGCCTTCTCAGTTGTCGCCTCGCCGGCCTCGTGGACCCAGGAGCACTGCTCACGGATGTTGGCCATCTCCATCAAATACGGGTTCAGCCCGGCATCCTGGACGACGTTGCGGAAGGTCACTTCGTGCATCCACGGCGAGCACGAGGCAACGACAACCCTGTTGAGCCTGAACTCGGCGATGTCCTGCTTGATGAGCACCTGGCCGGGGTCGGAGCACATGTAGGTATAGTCACGGGCGACGACGACGCCGGGCAGTGTCCCGGCAAAGGCCGTCACCGCTGCCACGTCAACCGTGGCTGCGATGTTGACGCCACAATGACAAATGTATACACCAATACACGGCTGTGATTTCACACCTGGGTTCACCTTCGCTAGATCCGTGAGTTCGTAAACTCGTAGATTCGTAGACTCGGACCGCCACGATTTCCGAATTTACGGATCACGAGTCCCGAACTTACAACACCAAATCCACAAGTTCCACCACATCCATCACTCGGATGTCTCCCTCATGCCCCCCCGTTAGGATCGCATCCTCCAGCACGGACATACAGAAGGGGCAGGCTACGGCAATGATCTGCGCCCCGACGCTCAGCGCCTGCTCAATCCGCATGTGAGCCAGTTTCTTCCCCGGGTTAGGATCCTCGACAAACATCCGGCCGCCACCGCCCTCGCAACACAGACTGTTCTCCCGTGAGCGGTCCATCTCAACCAGCTTCAGCCCTGGGATGCTCTTCAATATCTCACGGGGCTCGTCGTAGACCCCGTTTTGCTTACCCAGGTAACAAGGGTCGTGGTAGGTGACTGTCTGCTCCAGTCGGCCGGAGAGACTGAGCTTCCCGGCCTCGATCAGCCCAGCGATGAACTGCGTGTAGTGGTGGACTTCAAAAGCCTGGGGCGGATACTCGTTCCTGAAGGTATGAAAACAATGGGGAGAGGTCGTGACCATACGCTTGACCGACAAGTCAGCCCAGAGCGCCTGATTGTCCTCCTGCACCATCTCGAACAACCCCGCCTCACCCAGCCGCCGCACGTCACTGCCGCAACAGATCTCGCGAGTGCCAAGTATCCCGAAGTCCACATCCGCCCGATCGAATGTCCGAACCATCGCCCGCGCCACCTTCTGAACTCGCGAGTCATACGACGGCACGCAGCCGACGTGATACAGCACCTCGGCACCCTCGGCGACATCCTTGACCGACAGCTCCCCTAGCCAGGCTGCCCGATTCTCGCGGGGGAAAGTCAGCGGGTTACCGCGGACGTAGACACTCCGCAGCAGCGCGCTGCTGACCGTTTGGGGGATACGACCGCTCTCAACCAGGGCACTGCGCATCCCAATGATCAACTCGGCCGGCTTCACCTCCTTGGGGCAGCGCAAGACGCACGTCCAACAGGTCGAACAGTGCCACAGTTCGTCCAGCCCGGAAATGTCCATCCCATCCCTGTTGAGAATGGTGCGGTAGATCAGGTCCCGTACGTTGAGCGGTGACTTGATCGCCAGTGGGCAACCGCCGGTACACTTGCCACACTGGTTGCAGGCCAGCAGACCATAATCTCGAACAAGCGTTTGGGCCTGGACGTTCATTCGTTACCCCACCGTCATCTGACTACTGACAAGGATAATGGCCGACGACGCGGCTGCCTTGGCCTGGGCCACGGTATCCGGGATATCCTTCGGCCCCTGGCAACAGCCGGCCAGGAACACGCCGGGCGTCGCCGTGCTCACCGGCCGGGTCTTGGGATGCGCCTCGGCGAAGAAGCCATCGTCCGACCGCTCCAGGCCCAGCATCTTGCCCAACGACCCAGCATCCGAGCGGGGCATCATGCCCACCGCCAGCACGACCAGATTGGCCTCGACTTCGACTGGCCGTCCTTCCAGCGTGTCCTCGGCCCTGACAACCAACCGCTCCTTATCCTGCGTCGAGCGAACGATCTCCGACGGGTTGCCTCGCCGATAGACTACCCCCTCTTCGCGCACCCGGTCGTAGAATTCCTCGAAACCCTTGCCAAAGGCGCGCACGTCCATATAGAAAACGGTCACCTTGGCATTGGGCAGCTTCTCCCGGACCAGGTGGGCCTGCTTGGCCGTGGCCATGCAGCACACCCGCGAACAGTAGGAGTTGCCCACCTGCCTATCCCGTGAGCCGACGCACTGGATGAAAACCACATCGCGGGGAACCTTTCCGTTCAAGGTGATCGTCCCGGCCGTCGGTCCTGAGGCTGAAGCCAACCGCTCGAACTCCAGCCCGGTGATGACGTTGGGGTAGCGACCGTAGCCAAACTCCGGCTTGCGGACGGCATCGAAGGGCTCGAAGCCAGTGGCGACGATAATCGCGCCCACCTGCAGTTCAACAAACTGCTCCTGCTGGTCGAAGTCAAGCGCGTCGGCAGGACAGGCATCCTTACACAAGAGCGTGTCGCCGCACACACCTCGGGTCAGGAGAATGCACCGCTCCGAGTCCACCGTGTACTTCAGCGGCACCGCCTGCGGAAAGGGCACATAGATCGCCGACCGCTTGCCCATACCGGCGTCGAACTCGCCGGGTATCCGCATCCCCAGCCGGCAAGCCTGGGCGCACAGACCACAGCCAATGCACTTGTCCACATCCACGTAGCGCGGCTTCTTCTTGACCGTGACCCGAAAATGGCCGACCTCACCTGCCACGGCCATCACTTCTGAATAAGTCATCAGTTCGATGTTGGGATGTCGGGCCACCTCCACCATCCTGGGGGTGAGGATGCAGGACGAGCAATCGAGCGTGGGGAAGGTCTTGTCGAGCTGGGCCATCCGGCCGCCGATGCTCGGTTCCCGCTCGACCAGGTAGACCTGGATGCCTGCGTCGGCCACGTTCAGCGCCGCCTGGATACCGGCGATACCACCGCCGATGACCAATACCGCCGGGGGCACCTTGCCTTTCATCGTCAGACCACCTTACCACGCATCGGGTTCGGCCCCATTTCTCGTAGCGCGGCCGTCATCTCACTGATCGTGTCGGCAAAAACCTGGCCCTCGCTGGCACTGATCCAACGCAGCCAGACCCGATCTTCTTCGAGGCCCACGCCCTTGAGAATCTCTTTGAGCACAGCCACCCGCTGCCGGGCCCTGTAGTTCCCATCCTGATAGTGACAATCGCCGGGGTGACAACCGCCAATGAGCACGCCGTCGGTACCGTCCAAAAGCGATTTGAGAACGAATACCGGGTCCACCGCCCCGCTGCACATCAGGCGCACGACCCGCACGTTGGGCGGGTACTGAATGCGGGAGGTCCCGGCCAGGTCCGCGCCGATGTAGGTGCACCAGTTGCACGTGAAGGCAATGATCTTGGGTTCGAATCCAGCCTCACTCGCAGCCATGTCGCGATTACCGATCCTTCCAGACTGGCGACCGCTTCTCTATGAACGCCGCCAGCCCCTCGTGGGCGTCCTCGGTGGCCATCAGCGGGCCCAGGTACAGCTCCTCGACGGCTGCCAGTCCGTCAGCAAAACTGCCGACGCTGCCCAGGCGTACCGCCCGCTTGGTCAGACGCAACACCGCGCCGCTCAGATTAGCCAGCTTGCCCACAAACTCATCGGCTACTACTCGCAGCTCCTCCGGCGGGACGACCTTGTTGACCAGCCCGAGCTGCAAGGCTTCGGGAGCCCGGATGCGGTCGCCGATCAGCACCATCTCCAGTGCCTTCTTGGGCCCGATGATCCCCGGCAGCGCCACGACCGCGATGGGTGGGATCACGCCCACCTGGATCTCCGGCTGGCCGAAGCTGGCCTTCTCCGAAGCGATGACCATATCGCAGAAGAGCACCAACTCGCATCCGCCGCCCAGCGCCGCGCCGTCCACTACCGCCACCGTCGGCACCTCCAGCCTGTCGAGCAGGCGGAAGATGCGGTGAAAGACCTCGATCATCTCCTCGACCTTGTCGGCGGTGTGCTCGGAGACGTCTACCCCGGCCGAGAACGCCTTGCTGCCCTCGGCGGCCTCGAAGACCAGCACCTTGACCGATGGGTCGTCACCCAGCCCCTCCAGCGCAGCGTTGATCTCCCGCATCATGGCGATGTTTAGCACGTTCAGCGGCGGTTTGTTCAGCGTCAGTCGGGCTACGCCGTCACTCACGTCAAAGCGAATGTGTTCAAAACCCATACCGTCCTCCCATCAGTGTTGGAGCACCGAAGGATTTGGTGTTTGGACTTTGAGGTTTGGGATTTCAGATGTACTGCCCGCCGTCCACCTGAATCACCTGGCCGGTGATGTGCCGTGCCTTCTCGGTGCAGAGG
>JBAWAP010000232.1:0-2033 GCA_049589355.1 Anaerolineae bacterium | reverse complement strand
CAATATGACCGTGCTTGCCTTAAAAATGGCCGGCCATCGCAATGCCGTCAGCCAGCTTCACGGAAAAATTACCCGAAGGATGTGGCATGGACTCTGGCCCGAAGTTAAAGAGGATGAAGTACCTATTTCATATATTACTAACGGGATTCACGTGCCTACCTGGGTTGCTCGGGAGATGAGCCGCCTCTACGAGAAACACTTGGGTCAGGACGTGTCTAAAAGATATGATGATATCAATCTTGGGAAGTCTGTGCTAAATATCCCTGACGAGGAACTCTGGGCAGTGCGTCAAATTCTTAAACGTAAACTTATCGGCGCCATGGTAGAGCGAGCACGGCAATGTTCCACTGAACGTGAATGCAAGGCCCGACAGGTGCTGGCTATGGGCTCTTTGCTCGACCAGGATACTCTGACCATCGGCTTTGTCCGCCGTTTTACCGCGTATAAGCGGCCGGAGCTAATCTTCCATGACGTAGAACGTCTCAAGCGGATTGTCACTGATAGATGGCACCCAGTCCAGATAATCTTCGCTGGCAAGTCTCACCCCGCTGACGTTCCTTCAAAGCAACTGCTTCACGATGTATATACTCTGGCTACGGACCGTGAATTCCAAGGACGAATAGCTTTTGTTGAAGATTACGATATACATATGGCTCACTATCTGGTCCAGGGGGTAGATGTGTGGTTGAATACGCCTCGCCGCCTTCATGAAGCTTCCGGCACTAGCGGCATGAAAGCAGCAGTAAATGGTGTCCTGCATCTCAGCGTTCGAGATGGCTGGTGGTACGAAGGCTATAATGGCATTAATGGCTGGGCCATCGGGGATGAGGTCGAAGCATATGACCCAAGGGAGGAAGATAAGTCAGATGCCGCGGCCCTCTACCGCCTTCTGGAAGAGGAAATTATACCTCTCTACTACCAACGAGACAGGAATGGGGTGCCCCATGGCTGGGTACACATGGTCAAAGAGGCAATTGGCTCGATTGTACCTCGCTTTTGCACACGGCGGATGTTGAAGGAATATGTCGAACAAATGTATATACCGGCGGCTCGCAAGTAAAATTGACCTCGAAAAGGAACTCAATTGAATGGAATTAGACACGGCATTCCCGAGGGGTTAAAATAACTATGAGGCTGCTCAAAAAATGTAGTTGCCTAATTTATTTTACCCCACAAAATCCATGATTTGGTTGGGTGAGGTAACGCGTAGATGAAAAAGGTATTGGCCATGATCCTCGCTGGTGGGGAAGGGAAACGACTAAGTGTGTTAGCCCAAGGGCGTGCCAAGCCAGCAGTCCCCTTCGGTGGTAAATATCGTATCATTGACTTTACCTTAAGCAATTGTGTTAACTCCGGGATCGACAAAGTGGCGGTCATACCACAATATAATCCTCGCTCGTTAGCACGCCATATTGGTGTGGGCAAACCCTGGGATCTGGATCGGATAGTCGGGGGAATTACTCTACTCTCCCCTTTTGTAAGCACCAATGGAGACATGCACTGGTATCAGGGCACTTCCGATGCTGTTTACCACAACCTGCGTTTCATACAGGACAGCCGTGTTGATGAGGTTCTCATCCTCTCGGGAGACCACGTTTATACCATGCATTATGAAGAGATGATTGAGTTTCATCGCCAACAGGGAGCCGACATTACCATCGCAGTCACAGAAGTGCCTTTAGCTGAAGCCAATCGCTTTGGCATCGTGACCCTGGAAAATAACAGGGTGGTTGCCTTTGAGGAAAAACCGTCACAACCAAAAAGCAATTTAGCTTCCATGGGCATTTATGCCTTCAATGAGGATATCCTCTTCAATGTCTTAGAAGATGCTCAACGCCGCGGATTGCGAGATTTTGGCAGCCAGATTGTACCAGAGGCAATAGACAAATACAAGGCTTATGGCTATGAGTATCAGGGCTACTGGCGTGATGTCGGCACAATCGAAGCCTACTGGCAAGCCAATATGGACCTTGTTGTTGATTTGCCCCCATTTAATCTCTACGAACCTGGGAGTCAAGTAAGAACACCCTCGG
>JBAWAP010000231.1:0-3245 GCA_049589355.1 Anaerolineae bacterium | reverse complement strand
CCGAGGTCTGCCAGGCCTTGCAGCATGCCCACGACCGGGGCATCATCCACCGCGACGTGAAGCCCGGCAACATCTGGCTGACGGCGGATGGCCACGCCAGGCTGGGCGACTTCGGCCTGGGGTCGGTGGCCATGGTGGTGGGCGACGCCGGCATCGGCAAGACCCGGCTCCTGCAGGAGTTCGCCACCTACGCCAGGCTGCGGGGCGCCCAGGTCCTGTGGGGAGCCGCCTACGAAGGGGAAGCCAGGCTCCCGTACGGCCCCTTGGCCGAGGCCCTGCGGGACTATGTCTCCCGTACGTCAGTGGAGACCCTACGCCTGGCGGTGACCGAGGGAAGCTCTGTCCTCGCCCCCATGGCGCCAGAGCTGAAAGCGAAGCTGGCCGACGAGGTCATCTGGGATACGCTGGACGACCACGACTACGTCAGCTGGATCTTCCGGGGGGCTGGCCTCGGCAGGCTGCTTCAGATGCTCGGTGTGCACCTACGGATCTACCCTGACCGGGTGCAAATCGAAGGCGTCCTGCCTATGAGCGATATCGAGGTGGGAGATGGGCGTGCCCCTACTCAGCAGCTTAGGGGCAGATTCGCCACGCCGGTGCGAGCGCCCGTGGACATGGCCGATCCTCCTAAGGCAAGGGTATCAGACGATCGATAGGAAGTGAAGCGGGATGCGTCGGGTGCTCAGATCGAGACCGCCCGCGGCCACGGCTCCCGGCGTGCCTGAGTCCACAGCGAGTTCACGTAGTTCAGCGCGAAGTAGTTCTGGGCAAGATGAAGCCAGAACGCACCCGGCTCGGTCAGCTCGATGTGCCCGCGCTGGCGAACCGCCAGCCCGGCCTGCTCCACGGCTCTCAGCCAGAAGCGAGCCTTGGGTGCACCCTGACCCAGCACTGCGTCGAGGTCATCCAGTGGGATGCGGGTGTCGTAAAGGCGCCAGTACAGCCACCACCAGCCAGACATCTGACCGGCGAAGGCCATGCGTAGGGCGACTGCCATCCGTCCCGCACGCGCCGCAGAGATCCAACTGTTGAGGTCGAACGTATTCAGCACGAATCCATCGGGAAGGTGCGATCCAGCCCCAGGGCCGATTCCGATATAGCCGTCCCTTGTAACCGACGAGTAGCGCGGAACGGCGCCCCGCTTGAAACCCCACACCGATACTCGTTCGAAACCATGTTGCGCGCACCACTTGCCGATGGCCCGGTAGTGCGCCCGGCGCGTGCGCAGATCTGGCATGCGCACTGTGATCAACCGCAGGTACTTGCCGACCGAGGTGTACGGGAACGTGAAGAGCGGGTAGGTCGTGACTTGGTCCGCGCCGAGCTGGGCGGCGCGGGCCAGATCTGCGGTCACGTCACTGACCGTCTGCCCGGGCAGGGCGAACATCAGATCCACGTTGATGGAGGCAAATCCGCTCTCTGCGAGCAAAGCAAGGGCGTGCTCCGCCACGGGCGGTGAGTAGCTGCGTCCAAGCACTGGGAGATGCCTGGGATGGAAGGATTGTACGCCCAGCGAAACGAGCGCAACACCCGCATCGTGTAGCTGCTGGACGATCTCATTGTCCACGTCAGCGGGGTTTGTCTCGATGCAGATATCCCCCGTCAGGCGGAAGCGTTCGCGCACGCGCCTCAGCACGCTGGCGATGCTGCCCAGCGCAAGCGTCGGCGTGCCGCCGCCGATGTAGACGCTCTTGATCTCGGCCGGCCCGATCGTATCAGCCCACCAGTCGACTTCGGCGATCGCCGCCCGGGTGTAGGGTTCCACGAGCGCTGGATTGTAGGGGATTCTGGTATAGGGACAATAGGGACAGCAATTGCGACAGAATGGCACGTGCAGATACAGCGAGGTGCGTTCGAGGCGTGGTGGCATCCAACCCTGGGGCGGCGGCTCGAAGACCCAGCGCTGGCCAGCTCCCACAAGGTAGCGGCGAATGGCGCGGGTTGCGAGGCGTGGTAGCAGGTTGTCCAGAGGGTTCACCAGTACCTCAGCATGCCCAACAGCGCGCTTGGGCGCAGGCGTTGAGACTCCGTGATCTCTGTGCAGGCAGCATAGCCACAATCCGCGCAGATCTCATCGGAGGCGCGACAGCACACGTACTCGCCGTCGATATCCATCACATAGGCCACAGGCAGGCGCCTCGGCCAGTCGCCGGACTTGAGGGCGAGCAGGCCAGCCCGTGAGTTGATGACCGGTAGGCCTGCCTTGATGCAGTCGAGAAGCCGGTCGATGATTGGCGCACGTTCCTCGGCGGTCAGGAACAACTCATCGCGCCCGTAGTAGGGCGTGTGAAAGTAGAACATGACACCCATCACGGGGAAAGCCGTCGCATGCACCCAGCGCAGGAACGGCTCGATGCCATCCGCGGTGTTTCTGTCGATCACGTAGATCACGGCGACCTTCGGGTGCCGACCCTGGCGGACTGCGCCTTCGACTTGAGCGAACCCTTTCCCTCTCCGCCTCTCGAACGTGCCGGGCAGCCCGTCCATACTGACCCACACCAGGTCAGCCGAGGTATCGAGCCCAAGCGTGCCGTTGGTGTAGACATGCACATGGAAGAAGCCGATCCGCCTCGCCGCGACGATCGCATCCTCGAGCGCGTGCTCTCCGTCGCGCCATAGCATCGGTTCTCCACCGCTGAAGTACAGCTCGCGGAAGCCCCGCTGCCACGCGTTCTGCAGCGAGTCGACCAACCGCTCCCAAGTCATGTCGGGACGGCCGGTGTTAGAGACGTGACAGCCCTTACATGCAAGGTTGCAGCGGTCAGTCAAGGCAATGCCGTAGATCAGCGGTTCCGGATGCCGCAGAACGAGGAAACGCCATGTGTACGGAATGTAGAAACGGAGCCTATCCCACAGGATTCTGATTCCTCCAAACCCGTTGGAATGGCCGCGCAGCTGGTCTCCCTGGATCTTCATGAAATACACAGGGGAGAGGGTCAGCGGATAGTGCGGAACCTCTTTGTATGGACAGTATACGCCCAGCAACCTAGCTGGCGGAAGGCGCTGGCGACGCAGCAGAGCAGGGGCAGGTTCGCCACGCCAATGCGAGCGCCCGCGGACATGCCTGATCCTCCACAGGCAAGGGTATCAGACGGTCGATAGGAAGCGAAGCGGGATGAGGCAGGCGAGCTCGTACAGATTCCTCGGGATTGGCAGGACAACTCCCCACCTCCGTCGCCACCACGAACGACACGATAGGGCTGGCCGACAGCGGAGCGGCCAGGCAGCGTTAGGAAGGCCTAGCT
>JBAWAP010000230.1:0-7805 GCA_049589355.1 Anaerolineae bacterium | reverse complement strand
CATCAACAGCGACTGCCCATCTGCGCTTCTGCACAGGACGGCGACGCCTTCCCAGTCTGGCAGGAGATCATCTCTGCGGTTTCGACTCACCCGGCGTTTCCCCATGGTGCATTTCCCGGTACAGGTCGCGCAGGCAACCGATCTCGGCGCCGTGATGGGCGTCATGGTGGATCATGGTCCAGAAAATGCGCCAGGTGGGCCAGGGTTCGCCCCAGTTGGTGAGTCGCATCTCCTCTAGCTCGGCGTCGCTGAGATCGTCCAGTGTGGCTCGCAGCCGGGCATGGCCCTCCTCCAGCCAGGCGATGGCGTCGGCGGCAGTGTGCGGGGTCTCCAGCTCGTCCCAGGTTAGCTTTCCAGGGCCGAAGGCGTAGTCGTGGTACATGATCTTGCAGGCCGCTACGTGTACCAGCCGCCAGGCGATGGTGGTGAAGGGCGGCGGCTCAGGTGCCTGAACCTCGTAATCCACCACCCAGCGGCCACTTTCGTCGGGGTGCACCGTCCAGCAGCCAGGCACGGGTTCCCAGAAGAACTCCTCGTCGGTCAGGCCCTCCAAACGATCACGCACGGTCTCCCAGGCCTCGTCCATCTCAGTGGCCAACAGAGCAACCGTCTGTCTTGTCATGGTTCCACCTCCAAATTCAAGGGCAGCTCCAGTGCTGAGAAGTAAACCGAAGTGTCAACCTCCTCCTCCCAAAGAAGCTGGTAGATTCGATAGAGCTGCTGGGTCGTCTCCTCCACAAAACGGTCCATCTCTGCCTGGGAGAGGTAGGTGTACGGCCTCTTGTACAACGCCTGGACCTTATCGTCCTGCCGCTGGTAATAGGTCTTGATGTAATCAATGCGCTGCTGGACTGCCTTGGCCGGCATAAAGTCGAGATAGTCCTCTGTGTACGCGCAGTTGAGAAATACCCGCCAGAAGAGCGATTCGGGGTGATCCCGCACTTAAATGTGGTCGAGGCCGTACCAGTCGCCCTTGATCTCCCAGACGAACTTGGGGGCAGCCTCAAACTCGGCAGCGAATCGCGCCTTGGTCGGCCGGCCGATGTGGTTGTTCCAGAGATTATCTGTCACCAGGTGGAAGAAATAGCCCAGGAGGAAAGAGAACCGACCCTGGTTGTCGCTTGGGCAACTCCGCGCCAGATAGCGACGGTAGAACTCCAGGTCCGTGATATCCTGCCAGCCAGCCTCGTCGGGCGGGCCGGCAAAATGCGATACCTCAGGTGGCGGCGTGAAATTCTCCCAGTTTTCGTCGGGGATGCCGGAATCGGGGGCGATGTTGCCGATGGCGAACTCACCAGCGTCCAGCCCTTCGATCAGCTCTAGCAGGTTCTCGGCCAGGCGGAGATGTACGATCCAGGTAGCCACTCCATTCTCATCCAGGTTCTCAGGTCTTGGCAGCCTCGGAGTCCTCTGCAGGGGCAGCCGTGCTGATCATTGCCTCCCTCACGTCCCAAGCGTGGGAGCGGTCATGATCCAGGTAGATGCAAAGCCAGGCGTATGGGGTGACCTCCGCACCCCACGGGGCGGGGAAAAGCCGGGCCAGGTCGACTTGGCTCATCTTCTCCAGAATCTCCATTAGGGCCCGGCGTGCTGACTGGAAGTCGGCCCACACTGCTTCCCACGGCTGATCGCGGCGGGCTTCTACATGGGCCTGGTTCCAGGCATCCAGGTCCTCAACGTGCTCAACCTGGGGAGCATGGCCAGCGGACATCTGGCGCAGGCCTTCCGTACCGAACCACTCCCAGTCGGCGACATGGCCCAATACGTCCTTCAGGGTCCACTCTCCGCAGACTGGATGTGATGCTCGCTCCTCGGAGGACACTAGGGCGGCGGCAGCCAGCAGTTCCTCGCGCGCAGTAGCCAGGGCGGCGAGCAGGACCGCCCTGGGACCACTTTCCCCTTTCAAGCCTTCGGCTTCGCGCCAGGCCGCGATCTGGGCGGTGTGTTCGGCATCGTGCTGCCACTGGACCCGCAGCGGGACAACGAAGAACGACCAATCCCAACCCGCATAGGAACGCCGCCGGAAGAACTCCACTTCGGACAAGCTCTCCAGCCAGGCCACCCAATCTGCTCGGGCAGCCTGCAATTCGGCCAGTACCTCGGCCAAGGTTCGATCGCGCCATTCGGCGACGAAGGCTGCGTTAGAGGCGTCGAAATCCTGCACCGCTGTGAAGTCAGGGACCTCCCCGGCCACCATGCATTTCATCGTCCGCTCTTCCCAGCGGTCCCAGGCAGCGACGTGGGCGAGCAAGTCCTTGATCGTCCAGCCGTCAAGGACTGGCACCTCCGTGAGTGTCCTCTCGTCCAAGCCGATGAGTTGCTCCAGCAGCCCGGCGCGCTCGGCGGCCAGACGGGCCAGCAGTTGGGCTCGCCTGGCGGCTAAAATCTCCCGGATCTGAGCAGTGTGCTCCCGCTCGTGCTCCAGAAAACGACGCAGCACCTTGCGCGCCGTCCACGGCTCCTCGGGATGCTGAGTCCAGTGGGTGGGGTAAAAGACACCTGATCGCTCCTCATCGCTGAGTTGGCACAGCCGGGCCAGGGCGGTACGTCGCTCCATCTCCAGGAACTCAAAGATAGGCAGGTCCTCGTCGTGCTCCCACTCCAGGGGCAAGGTTTCAGGGGGAACCAGGCGGGAGACGTACCATTCCTCGGCGTTGCCGACGTGACGCAGCAGGCAGCGGATGCTAAACGATTGCGGGGCGGGTTGCCAGTCCAGGACATCGTCGGGAAGGTCACGCACCAGGGCCAGCAGGTCGGCGCGAGCATGGGCCATGAGGCGGAAGTGGTGCTCCATCTCCTCGGGGTTGACGGGTTCGTGGTCCGGGAGAAAAAGCGCGGCGGCATCCCCCGGATCGAAGGGGCCGAAGCCGGTGCTCTCGCCAGCAATTTCGATCTCGATTGACTCCTCTTCGGGCGGGGCCGGCTCACCGTAGTGGCGTAGCCAGGCGTGGTAGTCGTGGACGGCGTTGGGCAGTCGGCGCAGGGCCTCGTCCCGGCTGGGCCCACGGGCGATGCAGCCAGGTAGGCCAAGCATGTGGGCCATGCACCGGCCATCGTTAGCGATCTCCAGGTAGACGCAGTAGCGGGTCATGGAACGCTCTCTTTCAGCCCATCCCGCAAGCGGGTCAGCAAGTCAGTCAACTCGGCTTGGTCGGCGTCGCCCAGACAGGCCCAGGGTGCGAAGAAGTAGCGGTCGGTGTCCACCTCGACCTGGTCGCGGAAGGCCCGGCCCGCCTCAGTCACCTGCGGCGCGCCGTCCGGCCCCTCGATGAACCCGCGCTCCCGCAGTTCGGCCAGCGCCTGGGCATACACCCGGCGCGGGTGGCCACGGTGAGACAGCCGTTCGCACAACGCATCGAGGGAGTCGGCCTCGCCACGCCAGAGGAACGTCAGTGTCTCTAGCGCTGTGGCACTCAGGCCGCTGGGCTGCCAGGCGGCCAGGTGCGCGTCGTCGCGGTAGGCGGCCAGGCAAGAGATGGCCTGCTCGATGTAGGGCAACGGTGGGCTGGCCGCTGGCATCAGCCTGTGGCTGTGGCCGATGGACCAGGCTTCGGGCGGAGGGAGTGTCGTCAGGCTGGTCTGCACCAGCCGGTCCAGCAGATTGACCAGACGTTCCGAGTCGGCCAGGGGCAGCGGGTCGGCTTCGGCCATGGCAGCTCGCGCTTCCTCAATGAAGCGGTGCGTCTCGGCCCGACCAACGTCGGTCAGGCAGTACTCGCCCGGGGCCACCTCTGACAGGTAGCCCTTATCAGCAGCGGCCGCCAGTCGCGCCAGGTAGCCCTCAGCGGCTGTGTAGGGGCCGCGTACCTGCAGGCGGGACGGTATCATCGGCTCGAGGGTGAGGGCCGCCAGCAGCAGGCCCCACGTCCACCCATCCAGTTCACTCTCGACAGTGATACGTTCTGCTGCCGGCTCATAGTGAGCGCGAATGGCAGCCAAAGCCTCAAGGGTCAGGTTCCATAGCTTGTGCTCGTCCATGCGGTTTGTCCTCCTTACTGGACATTGGCGATTTTGTTCGTAGTGACGACTTGAGTCGTCCATAATGGGGCCAGGGCGACTGAAGTCACCACTACGAACTCCATATCTTGTGGCTCGCCGTCTGTCATGCCCCAGATATAGGGAAGCCCAAAATTCGCCAGACTCCAGCTCCTTAGATAAATTCACCAGTGTTCGTAGCGCACCAGTTCTGATAATGCTTTACGCTTTTTCGGCCCGGGTTGGTCTGCCGGATATCCCAATGGGGTGAAGATGATGGGTTCTACATCGTCGGGCAGACCCAACACCTCGCGCGCCGCCGTGGGGTCGAAGGCACCGATCCAGCACGTGCCCAGCCCCAAGCTGGTAGCGGCCAGAATCAGGTGATCCATGACGATGGCCACGTCCACGTCGGTGTGATTCTTGCCGTCTCGACGGACCCAACCCTGGGGCAAGACCCCGCAAGCGCAGATGACCAGCGGCGCTTGCACGAACCAGTCCCTATTGTAGATGCGCCTCAGTTCCGCTTCTCGACCCGCCGTATGAATCACGATGAGCTGAAAGGGCTGCCGGTTGGCCGCAGTGGGCGCCAGGCGCGCCGCTTCAAGCACCTGGTGCAGCTTGTCGTCCTCCACCGGGTCGAGCTTGTACGCCCGCACACTGTACCGCTTTTCGACCAACTCTGAGAACTCCATGGTTTGCCTCCTCTCACTAGTAGATTAGTAGATTAGTAGATTGGTAAATTGGTAGATTGGTAGACTGGGAACCAATCTGCGAGTGTACGAGTCTCCCAATTTACCAATTCACCAGTGTCCCAAAAGCCCTTTTTGCCTCGGTCAGGAGATCTTCAGTGAACAATGGCTCACCCTAGCCGCCATCGCTCGCCAAAGGCCCCCACGCCAATCCCCCGCGCCGCCAGCCAATCCCGCTCGGGTCCAGACCTATGCAGCGGGTTGCTGTGGTTGAGATGGATGAGCCGCACGTCACAATCCACCCCCGCCAGCCGGTCGGCGGTATCGGTGGCCAAGGGATGCGGAATCTGACCCAGGTCACGGCCGGGAAGTTCATCGGCACTGAAAAAGGTCGCATCCAGCAAGGCTACATCCATCCCCGCTACAAAACGCCGCAGTTCGTGCTCCCACCTGTCCCACGTATCAATGTCAGGGCAGTAGAATAGCCGCCGAGTTGGGCCACGCGCCACGAAAGCCAGCGTGTCGCTAAACTCGTCACGGTGGGGAACTGACAAGGGCGTCAGATGCAAGTTGGGGCTGAGTTGTGCATCACTGCCGGGCGTGAACAAACGCAGCTTGATATTGCCCAGCGCGACCAATTGCGACCAGGGGGCGTTACCGCACAGAAAGCTGGTCATCCGCGGCGAGGTATACACCGGTAAATCTCGCGTGCTCCACGCCTCGCGCCCCAGATGGATCAGCCCGGTGTAATGCCCAATATGAGCGTGGGTCAACACAACTCCAGCCAGCGGGCAATCTGGAACCAGGCTGTGTAGGATATGTAACTGCTCCCGGAAATCGGGGGTGGCATCAATCAACCAGCTCTGGCGGGTGGCGTGATCCACCAAACCCAAACAGACCACCAATTTGCGCCTGGTCGAATCGTTTCGCGCCGTATCACAATTGGCACAATAACACCCGGCCTGAGGCACACCCCCATCCTGAGCGGTGCCCAACAGTATCGCTTCGACGGTCATCTCACGGCAATTAAGTCGGCTGCTGTTTAGTCGGTTCGCTATTCTTCTGACGCGGCTCCTCTAAGCGGAAGGTTAGGATCAGCCCCAAGGCTACACCTCCCAGTGTGGCAGCGAAAAGGACGGGGTAAGATGTCGCCTGGAGCAACCAGCCTCCTAAAAAGGGCGCCAATAGAAGCACGCCGCACAAGGTGTTGGTCAGAGCAATGTAAGTGGGACGCTCTTCGGGCGGAGCTAGCTCGAGGACAAAGTTCATGAATCCCGACATATAGGAACTGTTCAGAGCCCCGATGGCCAAGAAGATCAAGGAGTAGACGTAAATTGTTGAAGTCCCAGCCAAGTGGCCTATCGGCCGGATGAGCACCGCCAGAAGGGGTGAAGCGAGGCTCAATATCGTGGAGCACTGGATCACGATCCTGCTACCAGATCGCTCATTCAGATACCCCAACACGAATCCGGCTAGAATGCTACCCACTACCTGAGATGAGATGAAGAGCCCGATAGCCTCAGCACCAAAGTGCAATTCTTCGGTAGCGTAGATGACGTAAAAGGGCATGGCCATTCCGCTTAGACCCGTCAGGAGCCGCAGAGCCGTAACCAGGCTAAATGCACGATTCTCTCTCAAGACCGTCAACAATTTGGGTAAGAAAGTGTTCCAAGGTAATCGCTTAGCTTGCGTTGGCTTGACTGGCTCGCGCAGAAAGCTTATCGCCAACCAGGAGACGACGAAAGAAAGCCCAGCCAGGAAGAATAGCAGGGCGTAATTGTGGGGGAAGGGTGGACCCTGTGGACCTAAGAGAGCAGTTACCACCGCCCCCGCTCCCACTGTTAGCAGCCCTGAAAGAACCTGACCGGTCCCGATCAGCCGGCCCCGCCGGGTTGGGGGGATGGCTTTGCTCAAGACGTCGAACCAGGCAACGGAGGCCAGGGCATCAGTTCCCATGAAAATGGCCAGGCTAACAAAGAATAGCCCTAAGATCAACGTTGGAGCAGGATCATCAGCCAAGAATAATACACCTGCAAGCAACCAAAAGACAGGTCGGCCAAGGGCAGCGGGCAGCAATATATATGGCTTCTTGCGGTCCTTATCAGCCAGGTAGCTGGCTGCGATCAGTTGGGGCAGAAGCCAGGCACCCGTCTGTACAGTCGAGGCTAGCCCGATCAAGGGAGCCGAATCGGTGAGCTGGCTGATGAAGGATGGCAAGACCGTTGTCTGGCCTACGAAAGCCATGCCGACGCCGAAAAAAACGTAGTCTAAAACAAAACAGGTAAAGTTTCGCCGATAGTGAGAATCAGACGAGATCAACTCTTCTCCTTCGCACGGCCATGGCATGGGCGGGGAAACCCTCGTACTCGGCAAAGGTTGCAGTGCCCTCGGCCAGGGAATCGAAGCCAGCGCGGCCGAGGACGAAGCACACCGAGTTGTGTTTCAGGAAATCGCGGACGGATACGGGGGATTGAACCTTGGCGAAGCCGCCGGTGGGAATGACGTTGGTCGGCCCCAGGGAGAAGTCGCCGAAGGTGAATGTCGTCCCTTGACTCAACAGGATGGTCCCAGCATTGTGTATCCGTGCCAGGACCGCGAAGGGGTTCTGGACAGCCAACTGCAGGTGCTCCGGGGCGTAGTCGTTGACGAACTCGATGCTTTGGGCCAGGGATTCGGTCAAGATGGCACCACCGTACTGGGACAGCACGGTCTCGCAAATCTGCCGCCGCTCATCGGGCAACTCAGCCAGGAACTCGGGTAGAGTTTCCTGGACGCGCTCAATCAGCTCCTGGCTATGGGTCACCAGCAGGGAAGCAGCGTCTTTAGAGTGCTCCCCCTGGACGAGTAGGTCCAGGGCCACGTTCCAAGGGTCAGCCCCCTCGTCGGCCAGGATGATGGCCTCGCTCGGCCCGGCCATATTTCCTAGATCCACGACGCCAGCTACCAGTTGCCGGGCCGCCATCACATAGGGGCTGCCGGGCCCCACGATCTTGTCCACCTTAGGCACGGTCTCGGTTCCGAAGGCCATTGCGGCGATGGCCTGAGCCCCGCCAACTTTGTAGATCTCCGTCACGCCAGCCAAGTCGGCGGCCACCAATGTCCCGCTATTGACACCCCCTTCGGGAGTTGGAACTTCCC
>JBAWAP010000229.1:0-2064 GCA_049589355.1 Anaerolineae bacterium | reverse complement strand
TCCCTCTTCTGCGGATCACAGAGATACATGCCTCCACTCGAGACTCTTAGCAGTCGAGCTGCTCGCTCCACGATCGTCTCAAGAAGAACCGCCAGGTCGTGGCGAGATGTGATATCCAAGACGGTTGCCTGTAGAGCAGCCAGCTCTTCCGCCCGGCGACGCAGCGTCTCCTCCGTTCGCTTGCGTTCGGTGATGTCACGGAATATGCCCTGCAGCATTCTCCTTCCTTGGAGGTACAGCAGGCTGGCTTTGATTTCCACCTCTCTGATTTCACCCGTGCCGGTGATAACTTGCGTTTCCAGCACTTGCCCCTCATGAGTGGTCGCGTGCAGCTTGAATGTTGGTGAAACCGTGCTGTTATCGCTGGCTGTGGGGTGCAGAATGGTCTGAGGTTGCCCGATCAGCTCTGCCCTATTCCTGCCGACCAAAGCTGCTAGCGCCTGGTTGCAGTCAAGCAGAATACCGGTATCCGCGTCGGCCAGTGCGATGCCGTCCATTGCCTCCTCAAACAGTTTTCGATACCTTTCCTCGCTCTCCCGCAATGCCTCCTCTGCCCGCTTGCGTTCGGTGATGTCTCTTCCGTAGAGGTTGACGTAGTCCGCTTCCATGATTGGTTTAACAAAAAACGTGTATGACTTCCCGCCAAACTCGCCGTCGATATTTCTGCTTTGTCCGCTGGAAAAGGCATCAGTAGCTAGGTCGCGCCAAGACTTCGGAGCAACTTGCCCGATTCCAGAGCCCAAGTCCTGCAACAGTACCTTGCCTGCCTCATTTGCCGCGAGAACGATGCCATGCCTATCCAACCGCAAGACGGGGTTCGGGTTCTCGGAGGGGAATCCGGCGAGGCTCCTCATCTCCTCCATCAGCTTCTTCTCGGTGATGTTCACGAGTCTGTTGAGCACACAAGTTTCGCCACCAAGCTCAACTAGCTCAAGAGCGTTCAGGAAGTAGCTTGTGCCGCCCGATTTCGTGCGGGTTGCAACCTCAACGTTGCTGGCCTGCTGCCCATTCAATCCTTCGTATATTCGAGTGAGTTGATCGTGAGTCATAACGAGTCCCGTTTCAATCACAGAGCGACCAACAGCCTCTTCACGGCGGTAACCTGTGGCATGCAGCCAACTGTCATTCACATGTAGGATCGACCCTTCCATCGTCGTTATGGCCGCTGGGATTGGACTGTTGCCAAGCAGCTCCAGAATTACTGCATCACGACTCCGATCTTGAACCATCTCTCTTGACCTCCCTTGCGTGGTTCACATATTCGACGAGTGTCCAGCCGTCACGATGTGTAAATCCCAATCCGAGGTGGCTGTAAAGCCTCTTAGCAATCAGTTTTTCCATAACCTTGGCGCTCTCACCCAGCAAGTCTTCCAGCGCTCTGTGGAAGGCTTCAAGCTTCTCGGGGATATCTTCACGCCTGAGCCCGTAGCTCTTCTCAATACGATCGTAGATTGCTGTCCTCACAATCTCACCAGGAACCGATAGCCCGTCGTCAACAGCCTGAGCCAGAACCCTGCTTACCTCAGTAGGCTCTGCCACCAGAGACACCCTGCCAAGAATAATCAGTGGGGAGACCGTCAGTCTCGCTTAAACCTAGCCAAGCCTATGCAGACGAGTGTGTCTATCTTCACCAAGTCAGATGTTGCGCCTTGAGCAGAACAGCACACTCTCGAAAGTCTGAAAGAATGGAGGCGAAAGAACCGAGGAGAATAGTAAGGAGAAGGCATGATTACCGTTGCGAGCCTTCGGAGACAAGCTTGAACTGATACGTGTCTGTCAAATTCAACGTGCGAATTGAATAGTAGACAGTTCATGACCTGTATCGCCTGTGTATCCATAACCCGAGCATGTCGCCCAATCATGCTGACATCATTGAAGTGCGCTGGGAGCGAGGTTTGAACCCTTGAGGCCTAGTGTCAGTAGCGTACCATTGCTTTTTCGCTGTTGAATATCTTGATCGCGACCGCCAATGCGATGACCATGTAGACAAGGGCTGACAGGAATTCCAGTGTCACACTTGAGGCTGAGGCTCTGTTGAGGAGCGCGTCTCTGATGATTATCATG
>JBAWAP010000228.1:0-15652 GCA_049589355.1 Anaerolineae bacterium | reverse complement strand
CTTATGAGGGAGGATTCAAAATGGGGGAGAAGATCTTAGTGGCCGTCGCCTGGCCCTATGCATCGTCGTACGTCCACGTAGGTAACGTGGCTGGAGTGTACCTGCCAGCGGACATTTTCGCCCGCTACCAGCGTTTGATAGGGAACGATGTCCTCATGGTCTCCGGTTCGGATAGCCACGGTACCCCCGCCACCGTCAAGGCTGACGAGGAGGGCATCTCTCCCCGGGAGGTCTTCGAGCGCTATCACCAAAGCTTCCTGGACGATTTCACCAAGCTGGGGCTTACCTACGACCTCTTCACCCATACGGACACCGAGAACCACCACCGGGTCGCGCAGGACATTTTCCTGACGCTTTTGGAGAAAGGCTACCTCTTTCAGAAGACAACGCAGCAGCTCTACTGCGAAAACTGCCACAAATTCCTGCCCGACCGCTACGTTTACGGTACCTGTCCCCACTGTGGCAGTGAAGATGCCCGTGGCGACCAGTGCGAGGCCTGTGGCCACCCACTGGATGCCATCGAGATCATTGATCCCATCTGCAAGATCTGCGGCCACCGTCCTGTCATTCGAGAGACGGAGCACTTCTTCCTCGATCTCCCCGCCCTGAACGAGCGATTGCTGGAATGGGTTCAGGATAAAACGTACTGGCGGCCCAACGTCTACAACTTCACCCTTAATTATCTTAAGGAAGGATTGCAGGGGCGTGCCATCACCCGCGACATGGAGTGGGGCATTCCCGTGCCGGTGGAGGGCTACGAGGACAAGAGAATCTATGTCTGGTTTGAGGCGGTGATCGGCTATTTCTCAGCCAGCATCGAGTGGGCCAAGATAACCGGTGATCCAGAGAAATGGAAGGAGTGGTGGTATGAGCCTGGCCGCAGCTATTACTTCATCGCCAAGGACAACATTCCCTTCCATACCATCATCTGGCCGGCTATGCTGATGGGGGTCGAGAGGTTGTACGCTAAGGATGGGCAATTGAACCTGCCCTACGATGTGCCATCTAACGAGTTTCTGAATCTGGAGGGACGGAAGATATCCGGCAGCCGGAATTGGGCTGTTTGGCTGCCCGATTACCTGGAGCGCTACGACCCCGATCCGCTGCGCTACTACCTGACCGTCAACGCCCCTGAGAGCCGGGACACCGATTTCTCCTGGGCCGACTTCTGGCGTCGCAACAACGACGAGCTAGTAGCTACCTGGGGTAATCTGGCCAACCGGGTCTTGTCCTTCGTTCACAGGAATTTCGATAAGCAGGTACCAGCGCCGAGCGAGTTGGATGAATTGGACAAAGCTCTGTTGAACAAGGTAGAGGCTGCTTTCGAGCCCGTTGGCCAGCTCCTGGATGGCTGCAAATTCAAGGCGGCTTTAGGCGAGGTTATGGCCCTGGCTCACGAGGCCAACCGTTACCTCAACGAGAAGGCCCCCTGGCTCCAGATCAAAGAGGATCGGGAAGCGGCGAGCACCAGCATATATGTCGCCTTGCGGGCAATAGACTCGCTAAAGACGCTCTTCTATCCCTTCTTGCCGTTTTCCTCCCAGGAATTGCACCATTTCCTGGGCTATGACGGGGACATCATGGGTCAACAGTACATCGAGACCCTCCAAGAGGAACACGGAAGCCACCAGGCTCTCCGTTATGATGGAAGCGGTGTGGTGGGGGAATGGGCTCCCAGCCAGTTGCCTGCCGGCCAGGTCTTGCGTAAACCTAAGCCGCTCTTCAAGAAACTGGACGAGGGTATCGTAGGGGAAGAAGTAGCACGATTGGGAGGGAGTTGAGTAACGAGTGATGAGTAACGAGTAATGAGGAAACTCATTGCTCGTTTCTTGTTTCTCGTTATCCCCAATGGCCTATGCGTGATCTATTTGCCCGTTCTAAGAACCCGTTGACAGTACTGATTATTGTCGCCTATCTAGTCATGGGCATCCTCTACGCTGTCAAGACACCCCCCTGGCAGGTGCCCGATGAGCCGGCCCATTACAATTACATCAAGTACCTGGCAGAGAACTATCGCTTCCCTGTCCTTGAGATGGGTGACTACCCCCACGATTACCTGGAGGAGATCAAGGACAAGAGATTCCCTCCTGAGATGTCCATTGAGCCTATCCGCTACGAGTTCCACCAACCGCCACTCTACTACATCCTGGCCACTGTGGTCTACAAACTCTTCGCGGGAAGACTCCTGCCTCTCCGCCTCCTCTCCGTCCTGTTAGGTTGCTGTCTACTCTGGGTGGCCTATCACGTCGCCAAAGAGATCTTCCCTAGAGACGAGGCTCTGGCCCTCGGCACGACCGCCTTTGTCGCTTTCGTCCCCATGCACATCGCCATGACCGCGGCGGTGAATAACGATACGCTAGCAGAATTGATACTGGCGGGGATTCTGTGGATGCTGGTGAGGTATGTCAGAGAGGGGGCTGAAGGGACAGAAACCAGGTTTTTAGAATCGTCCGTACCCCAAACACGTCCAATGGCGAGCACCTTCGACGCCCCAGGAAACACTGGGGAGTGGAAAAACCTGGTTTCTCCATTTATTGGGCTGGGCGTGTTGATGGGGCTTGGGTTGCTGACCAAAATAACGACCTTGGTTGCGATTCCTTTGGCCTTGGTAGCAGTCATCTTCAGAGAAGGGTGGCTGGAACAAGGCCAAAAATCAAGCTTCACCCGACGTTTCCTGCTTCTCGCATCTTGCCTCTTGCTCCCTGCGCTCTTCCTTGCCCTGCCGTGGTTCGTTCGCAACGCTTCAGTCTACGGCGGACTTGACATCTGGGGTCTGCAGAGGCACGATGCCATCGTCGTTGGCCAGCCTCGTACCGCGGAGTGGTTGGCCCAGCTCGGCGCAACCGGTTTGGCCAAGGAATTCATCCTCACTACCTTCAAGAGCTTCTGGGCTCAGTTCGGCTGGATGGGCATCCTGGTAGATGAGCGAATCTATTTGATCCTGGCCCTGCTCTGCGCCGTGGTCGGTCTGGGCCTGGTCCTCTTTGTCATCAGAAATGTCAGACAGCGAACGCTATCTTCGTCTCAAAGGATGGTCCTCGGCCTCCTGGCTCTGTCGGCTCTCTTCACTTTGCTCTCCCATCTCTGGTACAATCTTAAGTTCGTCCAGCACCAGGGACGCTATCTCTTCCCCGCCCTAATTCCCATTGGCTTGGCCTTCGCTTTGGGCCTGCAGGAGGTATTAACCAGGGACAATGCCAAAATAGCAGCTCTCTTGTTCCTGGCGGGCATCCTGATCCTGGCAGGCAAGGGCTTGGTAACTGGGGACTTCAACAAGCTAAGCATCTCTTTGCTAGGTGGTGTGGCAGTGGCCTTTGGAATCAAGGCGCTCCTGCCTCAGAAATACGACGATTTGGTTTTCGCTTTGCCCTACCTTGGCTTATTGGGCCTGGACTTGATTTGCCTGTTCAAGTTCATCATTCCCTACTTTCAGTCATAAACTAATGGAGGTCGAATATGAGCTTCTTGAAGAAGATAGCATCCGCATTATCACCCAAAGGTGCTGAGGCTTGCCCTGAGCGGAGCGAGCGAAGTCGAAGGGAGGGCAAGGTGCTTTGGGTCTACGTGCGCTGCGGCAAGTGCGGCGAGAAGATCAAAACTCGCCTTGACCTGAGCCACGACCTGACATCTAACTACAGCGACGAGGGGCGTGTCACCGATTACTTTTCACGCAAGGTGCTTATTGGCAGTCGGGGCTGTTTCGAGCCCATCGAGGTGGAACTGACCTTCGATCCCCAACGCCGGATGACCTCGCGGGAGATTGCTGGCGGCCAGTTCATAAGCAAGGAGGAGTACGAGGGCGATAAGTAACGAGGCAACGAGTCAACGAGGGAACGGGCGACTCGTCAACTCGTTACTCGTTGACTCGTCACTCAAACTAGGAGGGTGAAGGTGTCCTCTGAAATTCAAGCCGTTGTCACCTATTTCCAGAAGCCGGGGAGGGAGAATACGCAACGAACCCTTGAGCTTGCCAAGAAGCGGGCTGAGGAGCTGGGGATCAAAACCATTGTGGTGGCTAGCAGTCGCGGGGAGACCGGGGTTAAGGCCTGTGAGACCTTTCGGGGCTATGACGTGGTGGTGGTCACCCACTCCACGGGCTTCAAGGAGCCCAATCATCAGGAGCTGACCGACGAGAATCGGGCGGCCATCGAAGCGGCGGGCGGCAAGATCCTGACCTGCCAGCACGCCTTTGGCGGCGTAGGCCGAGCGGTTCGCAAGAAACTGGGCACCTATGAGCTGGAAGAGATCATCGCCCATACTTTGCGTCTCTTCGGAGACGGCGTGAAAGTGGCCGTGGAGATAACCCTGATGGCTGCCGATGCAGGACTCGTGCGCACCGATGAGCCCTGCATCGCTATCGGTGGCACGGGCAGCGGCGCAGACACGGCCGTGGTGCTCAAACCTGCCAACGCTCAAGCTTTCTTCGATCTTCAAGTGCTGGAGATTCTATGTAAACCCAGGTTGGGTTAACGACTTGGTGGAGAAACCAGGTTTTTACCTATCTGAGCAGGCAGATCGTTGCTGTTGGAGTCTCCTGGGGCACGAGAAGATGTCTTATCAACCAAAAACCTGGTTTCTAATCTCTAGTTCAAGTGATGAAGATAATCGCTGACCATCATTACATCGGCCAGGGCAAGTGCATGGCCTGCGGCCGACAATCTCCCCTCATCGCCGCTATTCTGAGCGCCTGCGTGGATTGCATTCGGGAGCGGCCCAAGGAGGTGTTGCCGCGCATCCAGAAAATGCAGGCCGAGACGCGGCTGGAGTTCGACCTGCCGACACAGCCGCCGCATGATCCCCAGGGCGTGTTTTGTCCTCTTTGCGCCAACGAGTGCCGCATCCCGGAGGGCGAGCGTGGCTTCTGCGGCCTCAGGGAGAATCGCCAGGGCAAGCTGATCCATCTGGCGGGGACAGCCAAGAAAGGCATCCTCCACTGGTATTACGATCCCTTGCCCACCAACTGCGTGGCCGATTGGGTTTGCCCAGGGCATACCAGGTACGGCTATAAAAACCTGGCGGTGTTTTATGGGGCCTGCTCCCTGAACTGCCTGTTCTGTCAGAACTGGCATTATCGCCAGATGTCGCCCGATAGCAGAGGCATGAGCGCCCAGGAGCTGGCCGACAAAGCGGATGCTCGCACCTACTGCGTCTGCTATTTCGGCGGCGATCCCACGCCCCAGATGCCTCATGCCCTGGCTACCTCGCGCATCCTGGCTCAGCGAGGCGTGCGCATCTGCTGGGAGACCAACGGCACGATGCAGCCCAAGCTACTGGAGAAGGCGGTGCAATTGTCGCTGGAGACCGGCGGCTGCATCAAGTTTGACCTCAAGGCTTATAATGAGAGCCTTCACCTGGCCTTGACAGGCGTGTCAAACAAAAGAACGTTGGAGAACTTTGCCCGTGCCGCCAGGCACATTCCGGAGCGCCCTGAGCCCCCGCTGGTGGTGGCCAGCACCTTGCTGGTGCCAGGCTACGTTGACGCCAAAGAGGTCAGCAAGATCGCCTCCTTCATCGCTTCCCTAGACCCCGCTATCCCCTATGCTCTACTAGGATTCCATCCCCACTTCTACATGCCCGATCTGCCTCGTACCTCGGTGCGCCACGCCGAAGAAGCGGAGGCCGCCGCCCGCGCCGCCGGCCTGACCAGCGTGCGCATCGGCAACCGCCATCTGCTCTCACGAGTTTATTGATCACTCCACTTATTGGATCACATTACAAGCCAAGTGAAGGAGGGAAGCAATGAAAAAGCGATTGTTTCTTCTGCTGATTATCGTGGTGGGGCTACTCGTGCTCTGGAGTATGGCTGCTCTAGGAGGGGCACAAACCAGCTTCACAGCGACGCCGACGAGTGCCCCAGCAGCAAGGGTTTATCTTCCTCTGGTCCTAAAGACTGCCGCTCCTCATGTTGCTGTGGTGGTCTTCGAGTTCAGCGAGGTGGTGCAACCTGAAGGCGACACCAGGGAGCTGGCGGTGGCCTTTCACTCCATTGATTTCATTGATGCCCATGCCGAGATCATCAGCACGCTGACCTTCGGCACCCCGGAGGCCAACGCCCTGCAAGGGGAAGGCTGGTTCGAGAATGAGACCGATCCTCAGCTCGGCTCGTTCCAGTGGGCGGGCGGGCCGGCCAAGCGGGCGACGATGCAGCTTGCCATCCCCCCGGGCGCCGAAGGGCTGCTGCTGGACATCACCGCCATCCAGAACGGCATCTGGATGACCGTGACGGTCGGGACCGATCCGCCCGCCACGCTGCGCGTGGATGGGTTCTTGTATCCCAGCTACCGGTTCTGGCGCGAGGGATATGTCCCGTTCGGCGAGCCTGTCCAGATCCCTGCCACAGGCCGCCAGCCGCAGTGGATCGAGGGCCGCGCCTTCCCGCACTTCCCCTCGACCGACCGGGTCTACAATATCCTCACCCACCACAAGCTCTATCACTACGATTGGTCCACGGCGCCGGACTGCCGCATCAACGGTTCGTTCGATACCATGAACAGCCTGACCCTGGTCGGCATGCAGGGGCTGATCAACCGGGATACGCCCCAGGTGTACCTCAGGTGGTTTCCTGCCCCGGGGGGATTTATCTACTACAAGTGGGCGGACGAGCTGAGGCGACAGGTAGACGTGGTTGACCTGGAGCTGGACGGCCTCAGCGCCATCAACTTCCTCTACCGCAAGTACGCCAGCCGCTTCGAGGGCGCGGTGATTTACGACCCCGAAGTGCCCGACACCATCAACCTGGCGACGATGATCGCAGGCCTGGAGGACCGCATGATCTTGGCCCCCGACCAGCTTGGCCTGCCGGGCATCCCCCAGTTCGACGACGTCGTGGATCTGCGCCCCCTGGCCCAGGCAGAGGGCTGGGACGTGACCGAAGAGGGAAAAACCCGGCTGTACCAGTGGGTTTACGATCACCTGTGGCCGAGGCTGGAGCATCGCATCATCGGCGTGATCAGCCCGGGGCCACCCACATCGCGCGCGGTCCCTGAGGGGACAAGCTACAACGTGCTGGGGCTTGCAGCACGGGATTACATGGTGGCGCTCCGCCTGCCGGCGCTGTGGCTTTCGCCGCTGGATGAGCCGCAGGCCGGGCTCTTCGACCGGTTCCTGGCCGACGCGCCCTCCCCGATCCCGGTCTTGGGTTTCTTCGGGAATGACGAGCACGGCACCGTCGCCCTGGCCAGCCGGCACGGTGACTGGGTGCCGGTGATGACCAACGCCCACGCCGGCGGAGTGACGGCCGGGAATCTCACCCTGTTTGGCGGGGTACGGCCGGCGTTGACGCCGTATCGGGCGGAGATGGACACCGACCGCATCTTCGCCACCCTGGGCGAGAAACCGGTGATGACCATCGTCACCTCGGACGGCGACTCCATACAGATCCAGATGGACCGAGGCATCTATGGCACGTCTAACTTTGTGTGGGAGCAAGTTCAGGGGCACCGCTTTGGCTGGTCTACCAACCCGACCCTGGCCGAGCTGGCGCCTGTGGTCTGGAACTATTACACCGAAACTCGGGATCAAGTCAGCCTGCTGGCCTTCTTCTCCGGCGGGGGGTACACCTACCCCTTGATGATGGATGAGGCCCAGTTGCGCGGCTACCTGGAGCACACCGCCCGCTATCTGGAGGACACGGGGCTGCGGGCCGTCTCGGTATGCATGAACATATCCGATACCGAGGCTGGGCCTTGGGAAGACGTGGCGGTCCCGTACTACGAAGCGCTGTCGGGCACGGGCTACCTGGGAGCCTTTTTGGTGGGGGGTCACGAGCGCGGCCTGCACTTCGATTACGCCGGCGCCCCCTCCCCTGCCGTCGACCTGTCCTATATCTACAATTCCACCGGCAGTGAAGCGATCATCGCCGACCTCCTGGCCCGCAAGCCGGGAGAGGAGTTCTTCAACATCCTGGCCCGCCACATAAGCCCGGGATGCCCGATCGTGGCCGATGCTGACGCCTTTGGCGGAGAGGCGGCCCTGGTCCCGCCCGAATTCAGCGGCTCCCCGTCCTGCTGCCTTGCGGTGGCCTCAGGCACGATGAAGATGCCAGCCGGGGAGTACACCGTGACTTTCCGCATGAAAGTTGCGGACAATCAGGATACCGAACCGTTTGCCGCCATCTACGTCGGGGAGACGCCAACCGACTGGCACCAGATTGTGTACGAAAGCATCGCCCCTTCCGATTTTGAGGAGGCAGGCCAGTACCAGGATTTCGCCCTGTCCTTCACCCTGGAGCGTTTCACGCCCGAAGTGGACTTCCGGATTGATTACTGGCGAGGAGCGACGGAGCTGTACGTGGACACCATCCGTGCAACCCGCAGTGGCGGCCTGGCCTTGCCGGTATTTGCCGGCGCTTTCATCGTCGTCATCGATCAGAGCCAGCGCTTGACGGAGGCGCCGCAACTGGCCGAGGACTTCGAGGCCGCCGGCGGGATCACGTTGCACCCCGATGAGTTTCTGGCCGCGCTCAACCCGGAGTTCATGATCGAGTGGTCGACGCCCATCCTGGGTTCCGAGCACCCCGCCCTGGCTCAGGCGCAGGCGCAGTTGCAGAGCGGCGACTTCTTCGACAGCCTGCTCACCGTGCGGGAGGCGTTGCGCGCGCTGCCCGAACGCACCTATCTACTGGAAGGAGAAGATGTGACCGTCCACGCCAATACGTGGATCACCGATCTCGCCTTCGATCAGAGTGCCCGCCAGGTTTCCTTCCGCACCCATGGCCCGCCAGAGGGAACTGTGCAGGCTTCGGTTGAGATACCGAAAGACCTTCTCGCCGGATCTTTCCTCGTCAACGTGGATGGACAATCTCTTGCCTTTACGACCTCCGAAAATGGAACTCATACGACGCTCGACATCGAATTCGCCCAGGGGCCCCATCAGGTGGTCATCATCGAGGAGTAGACGAATGCTCCGAACTTCACGGTGATGTCGCCCTGCATGCTGCGCCTTGCTGCCAGTGGCGGAGCCGTTTACGCTTGCTAGCGCAGCAGCGACCATGCACGCTCGATTTGCTGGCGGACGGCGGCGGTGGCCGTGCCGCCGTAGGAGTCCCGTGCCTCCACCGAGCGCCGGTGCTCGAACACCGCGTAGAGGTCAGCGTCGAAGACTTTGGAGATAGCCTGGAACTCGGCCAGTGGCAGATCGCGTAATGGCAAGCCTAGCGCCTCGGCACGCCGCACGGCCCGGCCCACCAGCTCGTGGCTCTGGCGGAAGGGGACGCCGAGGCGCACAAGGTAGTCGGCTAGGTCGGTGGCCAGCATGGCGTCGTCGAGTGCCGCAGCCAGCGCTTCGGTGTTGACCTTCAGGGTGCGCACTACGCCCGCCGCCACCGGCAGTGCCAGCTTCAGCGTGTCCAACGCATCGAACAGCGGCTCCTTGTCCTCCTGCAGGTCCTTGTTGTAGGTCGAAGGTAGCCCTTTGAGCACGGTCAGCAAGGCCACCAGATGCCCCACCATCCGTCCCACCTTGCCCCTCAGCAACTCCAGTGAGTCGGGGTTCTTCTTCTGCGGCATCAGGCTGGAGCCGGTGGCGTAGGCGTCGTCCAGCTCCACGAAGCCGAACTCCGCCGACGACCAGATGATGAGGTCCTCGGCCAGGCGGCTGAGGTGGGTTTGCAGCAGCGCGGCCCAGAACAGGAACTCGGCCACGAAATCGCGGTCCGACACGGCATCCAGGCTGTTTTCGCAGACCGCCCGAAAGCCCAGCTCAGCGGCCAGGAACTGGCGGTCAATGCCCAGGGCGTGGCCGGCCAGCGCCCCCGCGCCCAGCGGCAGCACGACGATGCGCTTCTCCAGGTCATCCAGCCGCTCCCGATCCCGCTGCTGCATCCAGAAGTAGCTCATCAGCCAGTGGCTGAACAGCACGGGTTGTGCTCGTTGCAGATGGGTGTAGCCGGGCATGATGACGTCCAGATGCTGCTCCGCCTTGGTGAGGATGGCTTCTTGCAGCTCACCGAGATGCTGGCGCAGGCCGGGGATCTCCCACATCAGGTAAAGGCGCAGGTCAGTGGCCACCTGATCGTTGCGGCTGCGTCCGGTTTGGAGTTTGCCTGCTACTTCGCCGACCAATTCCCCCAGCCGCCGCTCGACGGCGGTGTGGATGTCCTCGTCCGAAGGTCTAAACTCGAACTGGCCGGCCTCGAACTCCTGCGCCATCGCCTCCAATCCCTGGATGAGCCGGTCTCGCTCGGCGGCAGTGAGCAGCCCGGCGCGTTCCAGTGCCTTGGCGTAGGCCATGCTGCCCTCGATGTCGGCAGCCCAAAGCTGCCAGTCGAAACCGATGGAGGCGTTGAAACACTCCATCAGCTCGTTAGTGGTTCTGTTGAACCGTCCACCCCATAGTTTCATGATTCAAACTCTCGGTTAGGTGTTGACTTTTCTAACTGTTGATGGTACAATTTGGACAAAAGACAAGTAAGGAGAAGTGTTCGGTGAGCACAACTGTTCGCCCCATACCGACTGTGGTAACAGAAGAGAAGCAGGAGCCAGACGTTATCAATCAACTGCTGACCTGGGGAGTCATTGAACCAGCCGGTCATTATGGCATTGCTGAAGCTATACGTCGGGCACTGGGTCTGGACGACCGGTCTCTGGAGCGAGTTTCCATTGAGGAGATACGCCAGATCGTGGCCCGGAGTCTGGCACCCGGCGAGAAACTTTCCGATCTGATCGTCCAGATGCGTGAAGAATGACCCTGAACATTTTCTATCTCGATGCCAGCGCACTTATCAAACATTACTCTGGCGAGCCGGGGGCCGACAACGTAACTGCCCTCCTGCATCTGGCAAAGGCCGGCCAGATTGTTACCACCATCTGGACCCTGACGGAAAGTATTGCAGCCCTCAAGCGGAAGCACAATGAGGGATGGTTTTCCTCAGATGAATTTGCGCGCATTCTACAACAACTGAGCATAGACTTTGAGCAATTGCACTTGTTGAAGACCGATACCGAAGATGCGCGCGAATCGGTTCCACTCATCCTTCGGCATAGCCTGAACGCCACTGACGCGTTGCATCTGCGCATGGCCTGCAAGCTGAGGTCGTTCGTGGCGATCCTGGATGCCCAAGTGGTCCTTGCCGCCGCTGATAAGCGCTTGCTGCGCGCTGCCAAGACCGAAGGGTTGCTCATCTTGAATCCCGAAGACGCTACCACCGCCCAGGTACGGGCATTATTCACCCCTTGATCGCTGATGCTTATCCTTTGCTCCCCGATCTCTTTGTAGACTGTCAATTCCACGCTCTTTCCGCCGGACGGATCGCGCTTCAGCCTCAATCCCGCTTAAACTTGCTGTAGTTGGGTGCACGATAGCCGGAAATCCCCAACCCCTCAATGTCCAGCAACGCCTTGACCTTCAGCGGCAGGCCAAAGAGGTTGATGAACCCCTCGGCATCTGCCTGGTCGTAGACGTCCTCCTCGCCGAAAGTGGCGTAATCCTCCCGATATAGGCTGTAGGGGGACTTGCGGCCGACTATGGTGCAGCTTCCCTTGTACAGCTTGAGGCGCACCGTGCCGGTGACGGTCTCCTGCGTCTTGCGCACGAAGGCATCCAGTGCCTCCCGCAGCGGCGTGAACCACAGGCCGTAGTAGACCAACTCTGCGTAACGCTGAGCGATGACGTCCTTGTAGTGCAGCGTCTCCCGATCCAGGCAGATGCTCTCCAGGGCGTGGTGAGCCGTGTAGAGGATGGTGCCGCCGGGAGTCTCGTACACGCCCCGCGACTTCATCCCCACCAGGCGATTTTCCACCAGGTCTGCTCGCCCCACGCCGTGCGCACCGCCCAGCTCATTCAGTCGGGTCAGCAACTCCACTGGGCCATAGGCCACGCCATCAATGCGCTTGGGTACACCCTCCTTGAAGTCAATCTCCAGGTAGAGCGGTTCGTCGGGCGCGGCCTCGGGCGCCACGGTGAGCACGAACATCTCTTCTTCCGGCTCCTGCCAGGGGTTTTCCAGGATGCCGCCCTCGTGGCTCAGGTGCCAGATGTTGCGGTCGCGGCTGTAGATGGAGCGCTCGGTGGCTGCCACCGGCACGTTGTGGGCTGCGGCGTAGGCCAGCGCATCCTCCCGCGAGCGGATGTCCCACTCCCGCCAGGGGGCGATGACCTCCAGCCGGGGATTGAGCGCCTTGTAAGTCAGCTCAAAGCGCACCTGGTCGTTGCCCTTGCCGGTGCAGCCGTGAGCCACGGCGTCGGCTCCCTCCAGCTCGGCGATCTCCACCTGCCGTTTGGCGATGAGCGGGCGGGCGAAGGACGTGCCCAGCAGGTACTGCCGTTCGTAGATGGCCCCGGCCATCATGGTGGGGAAAGCGTACTCCATCAGGAACTCCTCACGCAGGTCCTCGACATAGGCTTTGCTGGCTCCCGTGGAGAGGGCCTTCTCCTCCAGGCCCTCCAGTTCCTCTCCCTGGCCCAGGTCGGCAGTGAAGGTGGCCACCTCACAACCATAGCGTTCCTTCAGCCAGACCAGGATGACCGAGGTATCTAGTCCGCCTGAATAGGCCAAAACAACTTTTTTCATCGTGTGTTTCCTCCTCTTGCCTTTCTGAGTGAAACGTGAATTCACGCATCACGTTTTACGTTTCACTCGTCACGCATCACGTATCACTTCCTCCATCACCTCTATCGCCTGGTAGAACTCCTGCACGTGGAGGTGCTCATCCGGCGTGTGGTCGAGGGAGGAGTCGCCGGGCCCGTAGGCCACGATGGGGCAATCCCACACCGGGCCCACAGTGTTCATGTCGGAAGTGCCCAGCTTTAGCTTGAAGGTGGGATGTCCGCCCTCGGTGCGGATAGCCCTCAGGAAGGCTCGCACCAGGGGATTGTTCTTGCTCTCTTTGTAGGGCGCGTCCTCGCCGCTGAACCCGACGGCGGCTTCACCGGCCCATTCCCGCATGTGCTCTTTCAGTGCAGGTACATTGAGGCCGAAAGGAATGCGCAGGGTCATGTTCATGGTCACTTCCTCCTCAAAGCCGCCATTGTACGTAGTGATCCGGCGCAGCGCAGGGTCCAGGGTGCGGAATCGAAAACGCTCACCTTGGTTGAATTGGTGGGCGTAGTCGGTCAGGCGGTTCCAGAACTCGACGGCTCGCTCCGAGGCCGAGGGTCCCTGGGCTGTGCTGTGTCGCGTGGGCGCGGCCAGGCGATAGGTCACCAGCAGGCGGCCTTTGTAGCCCAAAGTCACGTGCTGCCACCCGCTCGGCTCGCCGATGACCACCGCCTGGGGAGAGAAGCTGCCCAGCAGGTAGCGAGCTCCTTTTGAAGCCGCCTCCTCTTCGACGGCGCCCACCACCACGATGCGCTTGTCTGGCAGGGGCCCCACCCGCGCCGCCGCCAGGACGAAGGTGGCCAGCGGCCCCTTGGCGTCCACTGCCCCCCGCCCGTAGAGTCGGCCATCCTGCAAACGGATGGGAACGAACCCCTCGACGGTGTCCATGTGCCCTAGCAGTACAATCTCCCTTTCACCCTCCCCCAGCACGCCGATGGCGTTGCCCACAGCGTCCTGGTAGGCGCGGAAGCCCAAGGCCCTCATCTGCGTCACCAGGTAGGCCGCCATCTCACCCTCTTCCCCCGAAGGACTGTAGATTTCTAGCATCTCCCGCAGAAACGTCAGTTCATCCATCTTGGTTCTCTCCAGATGACAGCACTTCCTCTACCGTCCGGGCCACGGTCTCCAACTCCTCCCGGCTGATGACCAACGGAGGCAGAAAGCGCATCACGATCGGACCGGCCGAAAGGGCCAGCACACTTCGTTCCATCAGCGCTGCCAGATACGGCTTGACCCGGCGCTTCAGCTCGATGGCGACCATCAGCCCCAGCCCTCGCACCTCCCGGATGAGGGGTGAGTCCACGTCTCGCAGGCAGGAGAGAAAATAGCCCCCCAAGTCCGCCGCTCGTTGCGGCAGGGCCTCTTCCTCGATGGTACGAATGACAGCCAGGGCGGCAGCGCAGGCCAGTGGGTTGCCCCCGAAGGTCGCGCCGTGCACTCTGCTCGGAATCTCCCCTACCCGAGAGCCAAGCAGCACTGCCCCCATCGGTATCCCACCAGCGATGGCTTTGGCCAGGCACAGCATGTCGGGCTCCAGGCCGTGATGCTCACAGGCGAACATGCGGCCCGTCCGCCCAAACCCCGTCTGCACCTCGTCCACGATGAACAGCGCCCCTTGCTCCTGGCAAAGCCTCTGCACACCCCGCAGGTAATCGCCGTCGCCGATGATAACACCACTCTCCCCCTGTACCACCTCCAAAATGACGGCGGCAACATCCTGGTCAAGGGTCTCCTCCATCGCCGCGAGATCGTTGTATGGTACATGAGCGAAACCCGGTAGCAACGGCTCGAAGGGCTGGCGGTACTCGCTCCGCCAGGTGGCCGATAATGCCCCCAGGGTGCGCCCGTGAAAGCCGTTCTTGGCAGCGATGGTGCCCGGACGGCCGGTGACTAGACGGGCGAACTTGATAGCTCCCTCCACTGCCTCGGTCCCGGAGTTGCACAGGAACACTCGCTCCAGACCCGGGGGCGCGATGCGCACCAGTTCGGCCTGCAATTCCGCCCGGCGGTCGTTGTAGAAGCTCTCCGAGCAGGTGATCAGCCTTTCGGCCTGCTCCCTGATCGCCGCCACAACCCTGGGATGACAGTGGCCGACGTTCGCCACCCCATGCCCGCCCACACAATCAATGTACTTCCGCCCCTGGGCGTCCCACACCCTGGCACCCTCCCCTCGCACGATGACCAGAGGCCGCTTGGCGTACACCCCGCTGGTGTAATCATTCTCCAGCCCCATCAACGTTTGGTCATTGGTCATTGTGTAATTGGTCATTGAATCACCGTCCCTCTGCCTGCCAATGCCTGGCTGACCGGCGCTTCGATCCGTCCATCGCCGAGAATCACCCGGCCCACCCCGCCCTCCAACGCCTCCTTAGCCCCCAGCAGCTTCTTCTTCATACGTCCCTGGGCGTGGGGGAAATAGGCCTCCACCTCCTCGCGCCCGATGCTGTGGATTAGCGAGCCCTCGTCGGGAAACTCCCTCAGCAGACCTGGGACATTGGACAGTAAGATCAGAGTTTCGGCCTGCAGCGCCGCGGCCACGGCTGCTGCTGCCCGGTCACCATCCACGTTCACCATCTCTCCCTCGTGGCTGATGGCCAGCGGGGCGATGACCGGCATGTAGCCCTGATCGAGAAGCAGCCTCAGCAAAGAGACATTGACCTCCTCGATGACACCGCTCCACTCGCCGCGCAACACCTTACGCTTGCCGTTCTCCACAATCTTCAGAGCTGACTTCCGCTGCCCCACCAGCAGTCGTCCGTCAGGCCCCGAGAGCCCCATGGCGTTGACCCCCAACCCTTGCAGCCGCTCCACCAGCAGCTTGTTCACCCGACCGGCCACCACCATGGCGAAGATCTCCAGCGTCTCCCGGTCGGTGTAGCGGCTCTGGAAGCTCGACACGGAGGTGACGAAGCGGGGCGGCTTGCCTAGCTTCTCTGAGATGACGTTGGTCTGATGGGAGCCGCCATGGACGAGCACCATCTGCCCGCCGTTCTCGATCAGGTGGGCGACATCGGCACAGAGGGACTCGATGCCCAACCCTTCCACACCGCCGATCTTGACGACAATCATGGTCTCCACCCCACTGCCCTCACCCCCTCCCCCTGCGCCCCCTCCCCC
>JBAWAP010000227.1:0-2024 GCA_049589355.1 Anaerolineae bacterium | reverse complement strand
GACAAGGTCTCCTGGCACAGGGGCAGCAAGACCAGCCGCGTCAACGATGCGCGCGATACGTAGCTCATAGTCCACCCATGCCCGAGGGCACCAGTCACGGTCTAGTTTGAGGACCTGTCCATCCTGCCAGGCGTAGACCTCGGCAGTGCGGCCTGTGGCGATAGGCGTTGTAAGTGATATGGACATAGGACTATTCCCCATTTGGTATACCACTATACACCCAAATCGCCTGGTTCGTCAACTTGGCGGTCATCTCGGGCGCATCCCTAAGAAGTTGCAGCCGATCGGTCTTTGGGCCAGTAGATTGATGGCCATGCGTCAAGCCAGCGATCGCTAAGCACAGCGCAGCGCACAGCGAGGACGGCATTCGCTCCATCGTCTGTCCAACGCTGTCCTCTGTGTTTCATGCGCCAACCGACCAGCGTGTTGCAGGCGCTTTCCACAGATCCGCTGCCTAACGGATAGCCAGCAGCGCGAAAGGCCGGATACTGTAGACGGTGCTCGTGTTCAGTGAGGTACGCCAGTGCACAGCGCACAGAGGTCCGCCCCTCATCGGTTGTCGGCTGCGCAGCGAGGAGAGCATCGCGCAGCAACGAGATCTGGCCTTCCCAGAGTTCGGTCTCACGTCTATCCATCCAGGCCGCACCCGCTGGCGTCTTCTCGCCCAAAAGCGTGTTCGCCACGCGCCAGAAGTAGTCAAGGGCATGCCACCAATCAATGAGCTCGTGCGCCTGGGGCAGCGTCAGGGCAAAGTTGCTCCAAATCCAGGGCGCCGCATCGGCCAGCGCCACCTGGCATGGCGACCGATCGGCCTGCCGTCGCTGCATGTCCCACCAGAAATGGTCGTTGAGTGCGTCATGATCCCACAAACCAGCACAATAGCTGTGTTGGCTGAGCAGTTTTGGCCCTTTCTTGCCGCGTTCGTGCTCTTTTTGCAACTCAAAGAGAGAGATACTGCTGACTTTGACCTCTTTGTACCCCTTGCGGGTCAAGATGGTCGTCCCATCCTGGCTCACAGCCACCCGTTGCGGCACGTGGGTCGCATCTGGCCCTGGCCCGGGCACCCCACGTGCCGGTGGCATCGCTGCGACCTGCGCCGCCTCGGCCTCTTGCGCAACTTGTCGCCCACCGTACAATTGCATCAACTCATGGGCTGCCGTATCGCTCATCGGAACGCCGCTGAGACGGGCGAAATGGCGGGCCCCCTGCTCAAACGAGGGACACAGCGCCACACTCTCCACCGCTTGCTGGCGCACCCCTTCACTCATCTGGCCGGTCAGATGCAGCGTGCGGTCCAGGGGGGAAAAACCCCTCGTGACATGAGCGGCAGTGGTAGTACGGTCGTTCCAAGGTGATGCGCCCTTCCAGCGTCTCGACGGGCACAGACCGGTCATCATGCAGAGTCATGCGCTTGCCGCATGTGGGACAGCGTGGGCGAGCCCGTGGATCATCACGCCTGCGGTCCTCGAGCAGCAAGGGTATCAATTGCCCCATCAAGAGTCGGCGCTCTTCTCGTGTCTTCTGCTCGATTTCGCCCAGGGTCGCATCCGGGTGTTGCCGCTCCCACTCCTTCAGATGACGATAGGAGGTCCGGGCGGCGTCGACGAACAACTGCTCTTCAGGATCAGGAGTGGAAGAAGGGGTCATGCGAAAGTCCTCCATCAGTGGATAAGATGATTCCTTCTACCACACTAACCGAGAATTTGCAACTTATCGGGGATGCGCCCCTCGTGTAGGGGCATGTATAGAGATAGTGCCGGCGTAGCTCAGTGGTAGAGCAAGCGTTTCGTAACCAGCGTTCGCCCCTAAGCGGCCTTTTGGCCAAAAACCCCGTATGGAGCAAGTGCTTCATATACGCTCATTGATTCTTGCTCCACAGCGCCTTTCACACACCGCCTACAAGACACCAACAACGCGCCCACGGTTCCTTGTGATTCGGGGACCAATGGCCTAGAATGGTGTCGAGGTGATGTGCTGTGAAAAAGACTGACAAACCGCTGGAGAGCTTCTACGTGCTCTACAAG
>JBAWAP010000226.1:0-2006 GCA_049589355.1 Anaerolineae bacterium | reverse complement strand
GAGTTACCTTCGTCCCGGCAATCCTACTGGTGGGGATGTGGTTTCTCACTCAGGTGTTCAGCCAGGTGGGGGCGATGGTGGAGATGCAAACAGGCGGGGTAGCGTACATGGCCCACATCGGCGGGTTTGTATTCGGGATGGCAACGGCGCGGGTGTTTGAGAGCCGCCGACGGCGGGCCGAGCAAGGGTTGGAGTAGAGTGGTGCCTGCCTCGAACAAGGAGCGCATGCTTGGGTAGAAGTCACCCCGCGGGTTGCAACAAGGAAGTGAAGCGCTTCCCTCCCTGGGCCAGCTCCCAGGCTTTGCCCTGAGGCTTGTCCTGAGCGAAGTCGGAGGGCTCAGCCCGAGGGGATGCCAAAGATTCCTCATTCTGTCAAGTGGGCGGCGGGCTGGCGCCACCCGCACCAAATATATTATACTGAGGAGGTGGATCATGCGTAGTGGTTTTGGCATTGGCCGAATTTTCGGCATCAACATTCGTATTGACTGGAGCTGGTTGTTTATCTTCTTCCTTGTCACCTGGAATCTGGGCGCGGTGTTCAGTCAATCCCATCCAGGCTGGGGACCAACACTGATATGGGGCATGGCCATCGTCGCCGCCTTTCTGTTCTTTGCCTCTGTGCTGGCACACGAGCTGGCACATTCTTTGGTGGCGAGGGCGCGAGGTATCCCCGTCCGCAGCATCACCCTGTTTCTGTTTGGCGGGGTATCGGACATCCAGCGCGAGCCCGATTCGCCGGGCGCCGAGTTCGTGATGGCCATCGTCGGCCCACTGACCAGCATCGTGCTCGGGGGGCTCCTCGCGTGGCTGGCTGGGACGAGTGCTGGCCCGCTACGAGACGCCATGACGAACCCAACTGGAACCATCGCGCGACTGAGTCCGCTGACTACGTTGCTGCTGTGGCTGGGATCCATCAACGTCATTCTCGGGATTTTCAATCTGATACCCGGCTTCCCGCTGGATGGCGGACGGGTGCTGCGCTCGATCTTGTGGGCGGCGACCGATAATTTGCGCCGTGCCACGCGTTGGGCGTCGTGGACTGGACAGACCATTGCCTGGCTGATGATCATCGGCGGCATTTCGATGGCCTTCGGGGCACAAATCCCCTTCTTCGGAACGGGCTTCGTCAGCGGCCTGTGGCTGGCTTTCATCGGGTGGTTCCTCAACAGCGCTTCCGTTCAGAGCTACCAGCAGGTTGTCGTGCACGACATCCTCGAAGGAGTGCCGGTCGAGCGCATGATGCGAACCGACCCGCCGACTTGTTTGCCCGACTGTTCGGTCAACCGCCTGGTACACGAACACATTATGCGCACGGACGATCAAGCTTTCCCGGTGCTGGATGATGGTCGGCTCGTGGGGCTCGTGACGCTGGAAGATGTGCGCAGAGTGTCGCGCGATGCCTGGGACACCACCACCGTTAGCGAAATCATGACGCCAGCCGATCAACTTACTGTGGTGACCCCCGACGAAGATGCGGCCGAGGCGCTGAACAAGTTGATGCAGCGCGACGTACGCCAGTTGCCCGTACTGCGCGATGGGGAGTTAGTCGGGCTGTTGCGCCGCCGGGACATCATCAAGTGGCTGCAACTACACGCCGAGTCCATCAGAGGTTGAACGTCTAGGCGATGGCGACCAGCAGCTTGCTCGTCGTGGGAAACTCGTTGCGTCTGCGCCGCTAGGATCGGTGCTGCGCTATCGGGAAACTGGGAGATTGTGTGCGAACCCAGGGGGAACACCCCTTTCACGTGGGTGTGACCAGATCACCGTGCGAACGTCCACCGGCCGGGTCGAGCTCATAGATATGCGGACGACCACGCTTCGCACCGACGATGGCCAGCAGGTTATTGTGCCGAATACGATCATCATGTCGGAAGTCGTCGTAAGGCAAAGCGGTGAAGAACCAGCAGGGAATCAACATGGTTAGATCCAATCAGGAGTACCACGGTAGGAGGAGGTATGAACCGGGAGCATTACGCATTTCTTACAGTGTCAGGGGAGCGAGCGCC
>JBAWAP010000225.1:0-2147 GCA_049589355.1 Anaerolineae bacterium | reverse complement strand
GTTGAAGATAGGTTGAAAGCCAATGAAGACCCGCTCAAAATTCTGGGAGATGCCAGAAAGGGCATGGAAATCGTGGGCAAGCGCTTTGCCAGCAGCGAATACTTTATACCCGATTTAGTGTATTCCGGTGAGATATTGAGAACAGTAACCGAGATGGTTAAGCCCAAGCTGAGCAAGGCCGGGGAAATTAAGCGCGTGGGCAAGGTTGTTTTCGGCACTGTTGCCGGGGATATACATGACATCGGCAAAGACATCGTGGTCTTTATGCTCGATGTCAATGGCTTTGAGGTCTATGACCTGGGCATTGACGTGCCTGCGCAGAAGTTCGTTGACAAGATAAAGGAGACCGGCGCCCCCGTTGTTGGCTTAAGCGGCTTTTTAACGCTGGCTTTCGACTCCATGAAACAGACTATAGAAGCCATAAAATCTGCCGGCTTAAGAGACAAGGTAAAGGTCATGATTGGCGGCGGGCAGATGAGTGATGAGATAAAGAATTATACCGGTGCTGATGCCTACGGCAAGGACGCCATGGCCGGAGTTACCCTGGCCAAGAAATGGACCGGTGCCCGGTAATAATCTTCAACAGAGAACTTGCAGGAGGCAATAAAATGGACAAGAAATGGGAAGAGATGACATCGGATGAAAAGCAGGAGGCGCTGTTTCAAAGGTGGATATCGCCGAAAGACTCGCAGGGAAACGACCTGAAATTCCAGAGCCCCCGGGCCGAGAAGGCGTATAAGGATAGGATAACCAGAATAAAAGACGCCATTCAGATGAAGAAATTGCCGGACAGGGTGCCGATTTTTGCCTGTCCTAGCTTCTTCCCCGTTTATTATGCTGGAATAACCCCACAAGAATCGATGTATGACTACGACAAATGCTGCATGGCATTCAAAAAATTTGTCCTGGACTTTGAGCCGGACGGGCATCTTGGAGCATATGTACCCGGGGCAGGAAAGCCTCTTGAGATTCTTGATTACAAGCTATATTCCTGGCCCGGACATGGAGTTTCCCCCAATGCCTCATACCAGGCTAACGAGGGCGAATACATGAAGGCGAATGAATATGACGCCTTAATTGACGACCCTTCTAATTTCTTCAGCAACACCTATCTGCCGCGCGTATTCGGCGCCTTAGAGGGTTTTAAGATGCTCCCCACCCTCACCGGCATACTGGAAATGTACGGCGTCGCCCTCAACTTTATACCCTTCGGTTTACCCCCCGTTCAAGCCTCCTATAAGGCTCTTTTTGAGGCTGGCGCTGAAACCTTAAAATGGATAGGAGCTATAGGTGCCTGGAATGACGAGATACGCGCAGCCGGGTTCCCGATCATCGTCGCCGGATTCACCAAGGCACCTTTTGATGTAATCGGCGACACCCTCAGGGGCACCAGAGGTATAATGCTGGATATGTACCGCCAGCCTGATAAGCTACTCGAAGCCTTGGACAGGATGACCCCGTTAATGATTAAGATGGGGATAAGCTCAGCCCAGATGGCCGGACACCCGCTAATATTCATACCCTTGCACAAAGGGGCTGACAGCTTCCTCTCCGATGCCCAGTTCAAGAAGTTCTACTGGCCCACCTTTAGAAAGGTCATGATGGGCTTAATTGATGAGGGAGTCGTACCAATGCCAGCGGCTGAGGGGCGTTGGACCACACGTCTGGAGGTTGTCCAGGACTTACCCAAGGGTAAGACTATATGGATGATAGACCAGAGCGACATGGCTAAAGCCAAGAAAACACTGGGCAAGGTAGCCTGCATGTACGGCAATGTGCCCTCCGACCTGCTAGCCGTAGGCACCCCCCAACAGGTAAAGGACTACGTCAAGAACCTCATTGATACTTGCGCCAAGGGCGGTGGCTTTATCGTGAGCAATGGGGCGTTCTTTGACCAGGCAAAGGCAGAAAACGTCAAAGCTATGGTTGACTTCACCAAGGAATACGGCGTATACAAAAAATAGATAGAAAATGGGCTGGGTGGTAGCATAAGGGCGGAGGAGAGTCTGTGCTATGCCCATAATCTGTGATATCTCCCTGAGCTTGAAGACCGAGGATGTGCTGCGCCGGGAGGGATTGGGGGGAGGGGCTAGAGTCAGGCCGGAGATAAAAATTCTAATCAAGGAACTACAGGCTGGTGTCAGGAA
>JBAWAP010000224.1:0-4974 GCA_049589355.1 Anaerolineae bacterium | reverse complement strand
CGATAATATTCATGGGCCATCACCTCACGGGCAAGAGGATTGTCTCCCTATACTATACCATGAGGTTGGCCCTTCTTGCAACAAGGCCTCCGAAAATCAGAGCAATACTTTTTGCAACCGCCTGTTGCCTCTTCAGCTTTTAGGATTCGGTGTTTTGGCGTACGTATGGATAGGCATTTATACCTAATAGTCACATCCTGAAACTAGGCATTTCGCTCATTAGTGAATACGCCGATTTGACATGGAGTGAGAATTCTAATATAATACTGGCGCGTTTCCCGGATAGTGATGTAAGGTTTTACCTGACTGAACTCATTTTTGTTCAGCGAATTTCGACTTGCCTATTTTTCTTAAGAAGGGGATAAGGAATCCAGCAAGTGATAAGGACATGGCTTGAGGTCAATGGTCCATTGGCCTTCATAACTTAAGTCAAGGAGGATAACAAGTGTCATGAAGCTTAGCCGTAGAGATTTCCTGAAGCTCTCTGGAGCAGCGACGGGCTCACTCCTTTTGCCCACTGGAGCCGCGCTGGCGGTTGGGGGGATAAGAACCTTCCCTTTGCACAAGCCGATCAGCGAAGCGGCTACGATATGCCCCTACTGCTCCTGTGGCTGCGGGCTGCTCATTGCCACCGGCCCCGACGGCCACATCATCAACTCCGAAGGTGATCCTGACAACCCGCAGAACCGAGGTGCTTTGGACCCCAAGTCCGTCGCGGTGCGCCAGCTTTCCCAGAGCGACCTCCGGCTCAAGAAGCCCCTCTATCGGGCCCCCGGGGCCAGCGAGTTCCGGGAGGTAGAGTGGAGCTGGGCGATCACCGAGGTCGCCAAGCGCATCAAGGATACCCGTGATGCCACCTTTGAGAAAACCAACGCCGACGGGGTGACGGTCAATCGCACACTGGGCATCGCCTTCCTGGGCGGCGCGGCCAATAACGACGAGGAGTGCTACCTGGCTTCCAAACTGGCCCGCTCCCTGGGCATCGTCTACCTTGAGCACCAGGCCCGTATATGACACTCCGCGACCGTGGCCGGTCTGGCCACAAGCTTTGGACGGGGTGCCATGACCAATCACTGGGTGGACCTCAAAAACGCCGACTATATCCTCGTCATCGGCTCCAACTGCGCGGAAAACCACCCAGCCTCGATGATCTGGATCCACAAGGCCATGGACGAGCGGAACGCTAAGCTCATCGTCGTAGATCCCCGCTTCACTCGCACGGCCTCTCAGGCCGACGTCTACGCTCCGATCCGCAGTGGCACCGACATCGCCTTCTTCGGCGGCCTGATGAAGTACGTCATGGACAACGAGCTGTATCACAAAGACTACGTTGTCCACTACACTAACGCCGCCACCCTGGTCAACCCGAAGTTCAAAGGCCCGGCCGACCTGGATGGCCTCTTCTCCGGCTTCGTGGACGACGATGGTGATGGCTTCGGCAAGTACGACCAGAGCACCTGGGCCTACCAGGCCGACGCTGACGGCAACCCACGGCGGGACGAGACATTGCAAGACCCCAACTGCGTGTTCCAGGTCATGAGGCGGCACTACGCCCGCTACGACCTGGACACCGTCTCCAAGATCACCGGTTGCCCCAGGGACAAGCTAGAGTTGGTGTACAAGACCTACGCCGAGTCGGGGGCTCCCGACAAGACAGGCACCATTCTGTACGCCATGGGGCAGACACAGCACACAGTGGGCTCCCAGAATGTGCTGGCCATCGCCATCGTCCAATTGCTCCTGGGCAACGTCGGCCGGCCCGGCGGCGGCGTCAACGCCCTGCGCGGTGAGTCCAACGTCCAGGGCTCTACCGACATGGGGCTCCTGGCCCACAACCTCCCTGGCTACCTGGGGACCCCTACTGCCAGCAAGCACCCCACCCTCAAGGACTACCTCGAAAAAGAGACTCCCAAGACCAGTTACTGGACCAATAAGCCCAAGTTCTTCAACAGCCTGCTCAAAGCCTGGTGGGGGAACTACGCTACTGCGGACAACGACTTCGCCTACAACTACCTGCCCAAGGTGGAAAACGCCGCCAACCACTACTGGATCCCTCTCTTCGAGGCGATGTACGCTGGCACCGTCAAGGGGCTGTGGATTATGGGCCAGAACCCGGCGGTGTGTGGCCCTAACGCCCGCTTTGAGCGCGAGGCCCTGAAAAAGCTGAACTGGATGGTCGTCCAGGAGATCTTCGACACCGAGACCACCTCCTTCTGGCGGGCCCCCGGCGAGCACCCGGCCGACATCCAGACTGAGGTCTTCGTCCTGCCGGCGGCCGACGCCATGGAGAAAGCGGGCAGCATCGTCACCAGTGGGCGGCTGATCCAGTGGCGGCCCAAGGTGGCTGAAGCGCCCGGTGAGGCCCTGCCCGATCACCAGATCTTAAACCTGATCGCCCTCAAGCTCAAAGAGCTGTATCAGGCGGCTCCCGGCCCCTTCCCCGATCCCATCCTGCACCTCAACTGGGACTACGGTGCTGAACTGGACATCGAGAAGGTGGCCCAGGAGATCAACGGCTACGCGGCGGAAGAGGTGAAGGACCAGCAGGGCAACGTCCTGGCCAAGAAGGGAGAAATCCTCAAGAGTTTCGGGGTGCTCCAGGCCGACGGCACGACTGCCTGCGGTTGCTGGATCTACACTGGCTACTTTGCCCTGGCCGACGACGGCACCGGCGTGCAGATGCCCGCCACCAAGCGGCGCGGCCAGAAAGACCCCGGCGGGCTGGGGAACTACCCCTACTGGGCCTTCGCCTGGCCGGCCAACCGCCGCATTGTCTACAACCGCTGCTCCGCCGACCCCGATGGGAACCCCTGGGCGGAGGACAAGAAGTTGATCTGGTGGGATCCGAAGGCCGATTCGGGCCTCAAGGATGCAGCGGGGAAGCCGATTCTCGGCAAGTGGGGAGGATACGACGTACCCGACTTCGTGGCCACCAAAGCACCCACAGCCGCTGGTGGCAAAGATCCTTTCATCATGCGGACCGACGGCAAAGGCGGGCTCTTTGCCCCCCTCAACGAAGGTCCGCTGCCGGAGCACTACGAGCCGGTCGAGTCGCCAGTGGCCCAGAACCTGCTCTCCAGCCGGATGTACAACCCGGCAATCAAGATCTGGAAGACCAACGAAGGTCAGGACATTGGCGACAACTGGGGCACGCCAGACAAGTTCCCCATCGTGGCTACCACCTACCGGGTGTGCGAACACTGGCAGGCGGGCGGGATGTCCCGCTGGCTGGAGTGGCTGGTGGAAACCCATCCGGAGACCTTCGTCGAGATGAGCAAGGAACTGGCTGCTGAGAAAGGGATCCAGAACGGCGATGTGGTGAAGATTCGCTCCGCCCGGGGCGAAATCGAGGCGGTCGCTATCGTCACGGCCCGCTTCAAGCCCTTTACTGTCAACGGCCGGACTATCCACCAGGTCGGGATGCCCTGGCACTGGGGATGGAAGGGTCTGACGTACGACAAGGGCAAGGGGAAGCAGTACGTCCAGGGCTGCGCCAACGAACTGACTCCCCATGTGGGCGACGGCAACACTACCATCCCGGAATATAAAGCCTTCCTGGTGGACCTCGAGAAGGCATGAGAGGCGGTGTGAGATGACAAGAGTAGCAATGCTAATAGACGAATCCAAGTGCACCGCGTGCCGGGGCTGCCAGGTAGCCTGCAAGCAGTGGAACGACCGAGAGGGATGGCTCTACTCCCGTACCCGCAACGTAGGCACCTACGAAAATCCACCGGATCTCTCGCCGCAGACCTGGACGCGGATCCAGTTCAACGAGTATGAAGGGCCGAAGGGCTTCCAGTGGCTCTTCCTCAAGGAAGGGTGTATGCACTGTGGCGATCCGCCCTGTGTCAAGGTCTGCCCTACCGGTGCGCTCAAGCAGCACCCGATGGGGCTGGTGACCTTCGAGGAGGAGTTGTGCAACGGGTGTGGGTACTGCTCCCAGTTCTGCCCGTTCGACATCCCTCGCCTGGAGGCCAGCATCCTGACCGGGCAGGGGAAGAGTTCTAAGTGTACCTTCTGTCAGGACCGCACCACCAACGGGCTCCTGCCGGCTTGCGTCAAGACCTGCCCGGCCGGGGCACTGAGCTGGGGTGACCGGGACGAGATGATCGTCAAAGGGATGGCCCGGGTCGAGGCATTGAAGGGCCGGGGCTATACTGGAGCACAGCTCTACGGGGTTAACGAAGTAGGCGGCCTGGGGCGGATCTACATCCTGACGGCTCCGCCTTCGGCCTACGGCCTGCCGGAGAAGCCCAGCTATCCGGCGCTGGCCAACATCTGGCAGAGCATCGTCCAGCCTTTGGGTGAGGTGGCCTTTGGCGCCGCGATCTTGGGCGTCATCGGCGCTTTCCTCATCTCCCGCCGGAACGTTAGAATGGAGGAAGTGGAATGACAGTCCGGATTAGAGGTACGGCAGAAGCTGTTACGATCCGCTGGATTCCCAAATACACTGCTCTAGAACGGATCATGCACTGGCTGCACACGGCCACCTTTGTCCCCCTGGCCCTGACCGGCTTGATCCTCTATGTCCCCTTCTTGGCCCCTCTGGCGCGGGGTGAGGCAGGCGAGTTGATGCGGCTTATCCACCGCTCGGCGGCGGTGATCTTCGGCCTGCTTCCCATTATCTACCTGATCGTCCAGCCCCGGCGGCTGCTGATGAGCCTGCGCGAGTTCATGTTTGATAGGGAGGACATCGGCTGGCTCAGGGGAGCCTTCAGCTACTATCTCCTTGGCAAACATACCAACATGCCGCCCCAGGGCCGGTTCAATACCGGGGAGAAGATGAACGGCTTGATCATGGTCCTGTCGTGGATCACTTTTGGCATCACGGGGTTGGTGATGTGGTTCGGCAAAGGGATCGTCCCTCCCACCGTGTTCCACTGGATGGTGGTCCTCCACGACCTGGCCATGATCGTCTCCGTGTGCATGTTCCTAGTGCACCTGTACCTGGCCGTGGCCCACCCGCTGATGTGG
>JBAWAP010000223.1:0-5412 GCA_049589355.1 Anaerolineae bacterium | reverse complement strand
GGGGAGCCAATAGTGAAACCGACCGCGTAAATGGTCGGTTTTCTGTTTGGAATACTGGCTATCCCAATCGGCAAACTCAGAGGTATGTGCCCCATATCCCAGGCCCAAGATAGCCCAAGCTGGACATGTCTAAAATCAGGAGAAGTGAACCTGAGAGCAAGCCAATTGGATGGACGAGACTCGCGCTGATTGTGGCACTGTCAATGAATGTAGTAGCCCTTGGTGTCTTATCTCTTGACCACCACGCTCGAACGAATCCCAGGTCCTGCGCCTTCTGTCACAACATGGAGGCCCATGTCGTTTCGTACTTAAGTAGCAACCATCTGGACAACATCCACTACCAGGCCAATGTGGGTTGCAAGGACTGCCATACCGGCTACAGCCTCATGGCTGAGTTGAAGTCGGCGTGGCGCTACCTGCGGGGAGACTATGAAGAAGTCTTCAGCCAGCGTGTGTTCAGTCAGGAGGTGTGCAACAGGTGCCATATCAGCATGGAGTACCAGGCCAATCGAACCGATTTTCTGGTACGCAACCCCCACCTGAGCCACTGGCCCGACCTGGTCTGTGGCGACTGCCACCTCGCTCATGACAAACAGATTGACTACTGCGCCAACTGTCACGACAATGGCGGCCAACGCATGACAGGCGAGCCCATCGTTCCGCGTGCCGATAATCCGTGGGCCAATGTAGACTTTGCGAATCAGTCGCCCTAAGGGCCCGTAAAAGGACACTCTTGAGGAGAGGATAGTATCATGAACCAAACTCAGCCCAATCAAGTCACTCCCGAACACATCTACCTCTCACGGCGCGAGATCTTGAAGCGCTTCGGCATCTTGATTGCGGGAGGACTGGCGCTCAGCGCCTGCCGCGGCCAGGTGCCGACTCCACCACCAGCACCCTCCCCGTCACCCACATCGAGACCCACTCGACCAGTAGGTGCCGATGGACAATTGGTTGATGAATTCGGCGACCCAGCCACGCCTCTCGAGAAGGTCCGACGCTGGGGGAACTACTATGAGTTCACGCGCTCAAACGAGGGTATCCAACAAATCGCCAAAGACCTCCGCACATCAGCCTGGAAAGTTGAGGTCGGCGGGCTGGTGCGCAACCCCCAAACCTTCGATTTGGACGATCTGCGCAAGTTTGGGGAAGAGGAACGCATCTACCGTATGCGGTGCATGCAAGCCTGGTCTATGGTCATTCCCTGGATGGGTTTCCCCCTGCACAAGCTGCTGAGCGTGGTCGAGCCGACGGCAGAGGCCAAGTACGTGCGCTTTGATGCCCTCTACGATCCCGGCCAGATGCCCGGCCAAAACGAAGAGGGGCCTGCATACACGCAATGGCTTGAGTCAGGGGGCGAGAAGGCAATGGGGCGCCCTGAGGTAGACACCCCCTACGTCTGGCCCTATGCAGAGGCGTTGCGCCTGGACGAAGCCATGCACGGTCTCACCATATTGGCGACAGGCATATATGGCAAACCACTGTACCCCGAGAATGGTGCGCCCGTTCGCCTGGTCGTGCCCTGGAAATACGCATTCAAGAGCATCAAGGCTGTTGTGAAAATCGAATTGGTGTCGGAGCAGCCTGTCACGTTCTGGAACCAGGCCATGCCGGCCGAAATGGGGTGGTATGCCAACGTGAACCCGGATGTTCCCAGCCCACGCTGGAAGCAGGGGCGCGAAATGCGTTTCCTGGGAAAGGATCCAGAGCCTATTCTCCCAACGCTGATGTTCAATGGATACGCGTCCGAGGTAGCACATTTGTACGCTGGCATGGATTTGGAGCGCAATTTCTAGACTAAGGAAGAACTGTGAAACACTTTCCCAAAGTAACCACGTTCTTGCTAATAGCCTGTGGCTTGACGCTGTTATGCGGCTGCTCGCCTGCACCATCCGCGCCTACGCCCGCTGCCGCTACCATCACCGGCTTTGCCTTCCGAGACCTCAATGCCAACGGCACCCGGGACGTCCACGAGCAGGGCGAGGCAGGCATCACCGTCTCGGCCTATGACACCGACGACAATCTAGTCGCCTCCACGACCACCGATGTCAATGGGGACTACGTCCTCAACGCAGAGTTGGATAGGTCCAAGATCGTCAAGGACGAGGATTACCGTATTGAGTTCAGCGGCTGGCCAGAACACCTGGCCCCTGGACCGCAAGGGAAGGACTCTGGCACAGAGATGCAATTCGTAGTCGGGGGCGCAACCAATGTTGGTTTCGGTGTGTTTAACCCTGATCAGTACGTGTCAGTAAAGCCTACCACAGAAGGCCTACAGACCGAGGAACAGGTTGGGCCTGACTCAACGCCAGCCGCATCATCCACAGCACCACCCACGCCCACAGAAGAAACCTCGCAGGCAGAAGCGACATCATCTTATGAAAGCACAATACCCGCGCCCAGCTTCCCCATCGGTCTCGACTGGCTCAATACCAGCCGACCGCTTACCTTTGCCGATTTGCGTGGCAAAGTCGTCCTGCTTGAATTCTGGACCTACGGCTGCATCAATAGCATCCAAACCATTCCGGAACTGAAAATGCTGGAGGAAAAATACGCCGACGAACTCGTCATCATCGGTGTCCATGCAGCCAAATTCCCCCACGAAGCCGAGACTGAAAACATCCGCCACATCGTCCAGCGTTATGAGCTCGAATACCCGGTCATCAACGATAAAGATTATGCTGTCGCAAGACTATATGGTGCACACATCTGGCCGACCTTTGAGTTCATCAACCCAACTGGCAAGTATCTGGGGGGCCATGCTGGCGTCATGAGATACGATCAGTTGGACCGCCTCATCGGCGAAATCATCGAAGAATTCGATGCGCGCGGACTGATTGACCGCACCTCTCTTGGTCTCACGTTGGAACTGGATTCTGTCGTGGATTCGCCCTTACGCTTCCCCAGCGCAGTATTGGCCGACGAGGCTAACAATCGCCTCTTCATCGTGGATTCCAACCATAATCGCATCGTCATCACCGATCTGGCCGGCAATGTGCAAGATGTGATCGGCAACGGCCGCAGAGCATGGCAGGACGGTGACTACGAAACAGCCAGTTTCTACCATCCGCAAGGAATAACACTGGCTGACGACAACACACTTTACGTCGCCGATACCGAGAACCACACCATTCGCCGCGTTGACCTGGCTGCACGTACAGTTGAAACGGTCGCCGGTGTTGGTGAGCAAATCCTCATCCATGCCGACAGCGGCCCCGCTCTTAAGTCCAGGCTGAACTCCCCGTGGGACGTGCTGTACGTTGATGGCCTGATCTACATCGCCATGGCGGGACAACATCAGCTATGGATCTATGATCCGGCGGCAGGGCAGGTCAAACCATTTGCGGGAACAGGGGTGGAGGAATTGAAGGATGGCTTGTTGCTCAGTGCCGGATTCAATCAGCCCAGTGCGCTTACCACAGACGGCAGGGTCATTTACTTCGCAGATAGTGAAGCAAGCGCCATTCGCCAGGCGGACATTGATCCATCGGGCACAGTCAGCACCATTGTGGGTATGGGTTTCTATGAGTTTGGCGATAGAGATGGGATTGGAAATGAGGTGTGGTTACAACGCCCCGTTGGCATCGCCTACAAGGACGGGATGCTGTACGTCGCTGATACTTATAACAACAAGATAAAAACGGTCAACCCGGAGACACGGGAGGCTCTCACCTTTCTCGGCAGCGGCGAATCCGGTTGGAAAGATGGGTCGGAGGCACTGTTTGATGAGCCCAGCGGCCTGAGCGTCACAACGGACAAGCTATACATTGCCGACACCAACAACCACGTCATCCGCGTCGCTGACTTGACAACCAAAGCTGTGTCAACGTTGGTATTGAGCGATTCGGAGGGGTTGCTGACCCGTCGAGCACAAGATGATCAAAACGCGAACACAGGAGCAACAGAATGATTAACAACAATCTTTTACACTTTCGCACTCGGCTGGCCATCGTCCTGGCCTTGCTCGCCTTGCTGCTGGCCCAGTGGCCGCAGACGGCGTATGCCGCGGCTCCTTCGTACCAGGAGCAGGCCACTGCGTCCCTTGGGTCCGATGGGACGAGCCTGACGATCAACAAACCCACGGGCACGGTGCAGGGTGACCTGCTGCTGGCCGCCATCTCGGTTGATGGTACCCCGAATATTAGCCCGCCGGATACTACTTGGACAACCATCAGAGAGAGGAATAGCGGCTCGCAGGTACGCCTGGAGGTGTACTACAAGGTCGCTGGCAGTTCGGAGCCGGACTCCTATCGGTTCACCTGGTCGGGCGGCCAGCAGGCGGCGGGGGCCATTCTGCGCTATTCGGGTGTAGACACCACCACCCCCATCAACGCCTCTGGTATCGGAAGCGGGACAAGCGCTAGCCCGACCGCGCCTAGCGTCACGACCACTGTAACCGATACCATGGTCGTCCGCATCTACGGTGCCGACGACGACGATCTCTCGACCTCTCCCTATCCATCGGGCTACACCGGACGGCTGAATATCGAGAGCAATTCTGGATATGGAACCTGTAGCTTGGGCGTAGCCGACGTCGTTCGGGCCTCGGCGGGCGCTACAGGCTCCGCTGCCTTCTCCTTGTCGGCCTCGGAAGAATGGGTTGGCGTGACCGTCGCGCTCGCGCCTTCTGCTGCCACCAAAGATTGGGGCGACGCGCCGGACAGCTACGGCACCGACAGCACCAACAACGGTGGCGAGAGAGTCGGTCCTAATCATACCGTCGTCACTGGCCTGCAGATGGGCACTGCCCCCGATGCTGAAGGCAATGGTGTGCCGGGCGCCAACGCCGACGGCGACGACAACGCTGGCAGGGACGACGAGGACGGCGTGAGCAGCTTCGCCACCCTGACCGACCAGATGGCGAGCCAGACCTACACTGTCACCGTGGCCGTGACCAACACCATCGGCAGCAGCGCCAACCTGATCGGATGGATCGATTTCGATATCAACGGTACTTTTGACAGCAACGAAGCGGCAGCGACGACGGTGGCAAATGGCACTACCAACGGCAGTGCCCAACTCGTCTTTACTGTCCCGGACGACGTTACAGTGGGTTGGACCTATGCCCGATTCCGTCTGACCACCGACAGCATCACCGCCAGCGACACAGGCGGGAGCGCGACCAATGGTGAAGTGGAGGACTATCCGATCAACATCGGTAGCGGCGGCCAGATCAGCGGCCACGTCTTTCGTGACTACGACGCCGATGGCGCCAATGATGCCAACGAACCGGGCGTGGCTGGAATCACCGTCACCGCCTACGATGTCACCGGCTTGGCCGTTGCCAGCGACACCACCGACGCCAACGGCGACTACACCCTCGCCGGGCTGATACAGACCGAGGTATACCGCATCGAGTTCACCGACCTGCCCAGCTATCTCCAACCCGGCCCCTGTGGTACCGACTCCGAG
>JBAWAP010000222.1:0-6537 GCA_049589355.1 Anaerolineae bacterium | reverse complement strand
TCACTGTCACCGTCCGGGGCGGTGGGAACTTACTCTGGAGTATTGAGGATGACGCTGACTGGGTAGTCGTAAGCTTCGCCGAAGGCAAGACCCCCTCGGTCGTGACTGTATGGGCGAGTGACGTCGGTGACCTACCAGAAGGCCTTTATGAGGCAACCATTACCATTACTATCAGGGCAAACGATCCCTCGGTCTGTCCAACACACTGTGAGAACAGCCGCCCACGCACGGTCCCCGTCCAACTGAGTATCTTGCCGATGGAGTCTACGCCGACCGTCACGCCAACTCCAACAAATACCCCCACGCCCACACCAACAAATACGGCTACTCCCACTCCGACGCGAACGAATACGCCCACGTCTACTCCCACGGCAACGCCAACGAACACAGCTACGCCAACAATCACGCCTACGCCAACCCCTTGCCTCGATGGGTACGAGCCGGATGACACCTGGCAGCAGGCCAACTGGATTGTGGTCAACGGGGCGACGCAATCGCATAGCTTCCACGCTCCCGGTGACCAAGACTATGTAAAATTCGTTGCAGAAGCCGGCAACGTCTATACCATCAGGACGCTAAATCTGAGCGTGGGCAACGATACAGTTCTTACCCTCTACGATACCAATGGCACTACGTGGTTAGATGAAAACGACGATGATCCAGGCAACCCTCTAGCCTCAAAGATAGTTTGGTCGTGCTCCACAACGGGAACTTACTTTGTTAAGGCCGCGCCCTTCGGTACGCAGATTGGCGGGTGTGATAAGACCTACAGCATCGTTGTTAATCGGGAGTTTGGAGATGCCTACGAGCCTGATAACACCTACCAGGATGCTAAACCCATCGCCATTGGCGAGACACAGACGCATAGCCTTTACCCCGATGGCGATGTAGACACGGTATGGTTTGGGGTCAAAGAAGGGCTCTTGTACGCCCTTGGCACCTCCAATCTGGCAGTGGGCGCGGATACTTTCATCACGGTTACGGTAAATGGCACGATCTGTCTGGAGACCGACCAGTACCGTTGCGTGAACGATGATATCGGCCCGGCCTTGCCTGAGCCAGAGTGGATTCTTGACCCGGACTTCCTGGCGTCGGAGGTTCGCTTCGTGCCGGAAATGGACGCTACCGCCGTGGCGACCATCACCAAAGGCGTAAGCGGCTACTACGGCCCCGATAAGACCTACGACCTGGAACTCACCCTGCTCTCCATTTACGTTGACAAGTTCGAGCCCGACTATAAGATCAGGCCCAAGCCCATCGCCTATGGAGAGACTCAGGAGCACAATTTCTGGCCGGAAGGTGATATTGATGTAGTGAAGTTCATCGCTAAAAAGGACGTTCCCTACGCAATCTTCACCTCCGACCTGGCCTTGGGGGTGGACACATACATCACCGCGACGCTGGATGGCGCGTTCTGGGATGAGAATGACGACCATCTGAATATGTTCCTCTATTCAGTAATCTGCCCCCCTCCGGCTCCTTCTACGGCCCTGGCGACGGTGGTCATCAGCAACGTGCAAAAGATATATGGTCCCAGCAAAACATATAACATCACCGTCAATGAGGCTTCGGAACTGGACGTCTGGCCCACGAGCCTCTCATTCATAGCCGTGCAGGGTGGGCCGAACCCTTCGCCGCAGGAGGTTTACATCACCAACGCCGGCAGGGGCACCCTGACCTGGGCGGCTACCAAAAACGTCTCTTGGTTGAACATCAGCCCATCCTCAGGGACCGCCCCCTCGGACATGAGCGTGTCGGTTGACAGCACTGGTCTGTCTCCAGGCATCTACCCGGGGAGCATCACCATCTCTGGAATCTCTTTCTGCACCGAGAACTCGCCTCGAACAGTTGGGGTATCTTTGCTGGTTCTAGCCCCGACGCCGACGCCTACACCGACGTCAACGCCAACGCCAACGAACACGCCCACACCCACGCCTACGCCCTGAGGCAGTGGGATCAGTGATCATCTTAGAATTAAAGGTAGGATTGCCATGGATTACTTGAGGAACTGGAGAGACTATGTACCAATCAAAGACCGCCTTTCTTTGCTGGCCCTGGTTGCCGTGATCGTGATAGGGTTTGCCAATGTCCTTCTTATCAGGTCCTCCATTATCCCAAGATGGCAAAATAAGGGGGATCTAGCCTCCCAGTTGGACTTGACTAAGAAAGACTTGGAGAAGGCTAAAAAAGCCCAACAGACAAACCCCGACGAGTTGCGGAAACAAATAGAGGCTGCACAGGTCAAGCTGAACGATATAGCCAGTGCCTTCCTCAGCGATTCCCAGGTGGCTGAAGCGAGCGACAAGCTATATCAATATGCCAGCGAGAGCCAGGTGGAGATCGCCAACCTGCAGACCCAACCCACTCCAGAGCCGAAGGAGGGAGAGAAGGGGGCATACGATGTCAGGCAGCTCCAGTTACAAGCCAACGGGAGTCTCCCCGATCTAATGGGCTTTCTATCCCGGATTGAGGAGGCTGCGCTTAACAGCTTCCTACTGGCCAACGTGAATATCACAGAGGGCGCAGAGCAAGATACCCTCAGCATGGATATCACCCTCTATACTTCTCCCTATTCCTCCGGAGCGGTTGTGCAACCGACGCCCATTATCACTCCCACCGGCACGCCGGTGCTGACACCTGTTGCTACTCCCCTCGGCACGCTGACGCCCGCCGCTACCCCCCTCGGCACGCCGGTGCCAACGCCCGTTGCCACTCCCATCGTCACGCCATCGCCAATGCTGACCGTGGAAGAGCAGTTGGAACAGAGCTTGCACGAGCCGTGGGCAGCGAAAGACTGGGAGGAGGTCATAAGGTTGATCGAGCAGATCCTGGCCATCAACCCCGATTACGATGACATGGCCGAGAAGCTGTACGCGGCCCACGTCAACTACGGGCGCCAACTCGCCGCCGAGGGCAGGCTTGAGGAAGCGAAGGCGGAGTTCACCCGCGCCTTAGAAATCAAGCCCGACGGAGGAGAGGCCATAGCGGAGCTGAAAGCCTTGGCCGGTGAAACGCCTGTACCACCCGTAACTCCTACAACCCAGCCGCAGTACACCATCCATGTGGTGCAGCCGGGGGAGTGGCTGCTACAAATCGCCCGCATGTACGGCACCACCGCACAGGCCATCATGGCAGCCAACGGGTTGACCAGCTCTACTATTCATCCAGGACAGCAATTGCGCATCCCGATAGATTAGAAACAACACAACGCAATTCCGGGTTAAAGGCCAGAAGTTGTCTGTCATTGCGAGCCCCGCAGGGGCGAAGCAATCCCCTACGCTCGCTGGAGATTGTTTCAGGCGCAAACCCCGCGCCTTCGCAATGACAGTATGGACGCTAGTTTCTGCCCCCTACGGATGGCGCGATACGCCATGGAAGACTCGCAATCACAGGATGCGACATTGTCCAAGTAGTTAGAAGGTAGGTGTAACATGAGACTAAGTTTGCATGGTAGCAGAGAGACAGTGACGGTTAACATCGAGGAGAGGAGCCTGCGACTGCTCACGGTCAAGGGGGGCGCGGTCCAGAAGTGGGAACAAGTGCCACTGGACCCCGGCCTGGTCGAGAACGGCTTGATCCGTGACCCTGGGCAGGTGGGGTCAGCCCTCGATGCCCTTTTCAGGGAGCAAGAGGTGCCCAAGAAGGTGGTTATCACCAGCCTGACGGTGATAGGGTTGGGCTCGACTTCTCAGATCTTTGACCTACCCAAGATGAAGCCGAGCCTGTTGGAGAGTGCCATCGGTCGCGAGGCAAAGCGCGCGATGCCCGTGCCCGTGGAAGAGCTCTATCTCTCCCACCAGGTAATCAGCGAGAGTGGTGATAAGCAGCAGGTTTACGTCCTGGGCGTGCCACGGGACATTGTGGAGGCCCACGTCAGCGCTTTCCAAATGGCCGGGATCCAGCTCAAGGCGATGGACCTCAAGCCCTTCGCCCTCGTCAGGGCCGTCAATCAGAGGAATGCGGTTATCGCTGACCTGGAGAACGAAAACTTCCACGTAATGGTGGTGAGGGACGCTATCCCTGACATCACGCGGAGCGCAGTCCTGCATAGGGAGGTTTTTGACCTGCAACAGAAGGCTCGTCGTCTGGTCGAAGAGGTAATTCGAACCATTGACTTCTACAACCACAGCCATCCCGATAGACCGCTTGAGTCCTCGGTTCCTGTTTTCCTGACAGGGGGTTTGACAGCCACCCCCAGCGTAAATAAGACCATCGAAGCTGAGATGGGATATACTGTTGAGGCGCCCAAGCCGCCATTAGCGTATCCGGAGGCGCTGCCTCTCCACGAGTTCATGGTCAACATCGGGCTCGCTCTCAAGAAGGAGGTTTGAGCGGTTAAGATGGTGCTGCTCTACGTCCTGCTGGGGCTGGCCATCAGCAGTTTCCTCAACGTCTGCATAGACCGCCTGCCAGAGAGGGAATCCATCGTCTCGCCGCCCTCCCATTGTCCAGCCTGTGGACGAAGGTTGGCCCCATTCGACTTGATCCCCCTGCTCAGCTATGTCCTTTTACGAGGTCGGTGCCGCTACTGCGGAGCACCAATACCCCGGCGCGTCCTGTTGGTTGAATCAACGACTGGGCTGCTCTTTGTCCTGCTTTGGTATCGTTACGGTTTTTCCCTTCGGCAGGACTTCGGCGAGCCCTTCGGCTCAGCTCAGGACAGGCTCAGTCGAGCCGCTCAGGGCGAGCCCCTTTGGTTGCTGCTAGCCACCCTGTATACCTGTTTCTTCATCGTCATCTTCTTCATTGATTTGGAGCATCATCTCGTGCCCAACCGGGTGATCTATCCGGCCATCGTTGTGGCCTTGCTGGCTATCCCCTTCGATCCTGGCCATAGCGCGAAGGGATTGTTGCTTGGCGGGCTGATCGGCTTCGCCTTGCTTTTCCTCATCGCTTTTGTCTATCCGGCTGGGATGGGGATGGGCGATGTCAAGCTGGCCACTTTCGTTGGCCTGGTGGTGGGCTTCCCCTCGGTCTTCGTGGCCCTCTTTCTTTCCTTTGTCGCGGGAGGCCTGGTAGGGGGCGGCTTGCTGTTGACTGGCCTGAAGGGGCGCAAAGATCCCATCCCCTTTGCCCCTTTCCTGGTCGCCGGGGGGATGATAGCGATGCTATACGGAAAAGAGATAATGGATTGGTATTTGAGGTGCCGATTATGAACATTGACGACTTGCTTCACATCGTGGTTGAGCGCGAGGCTTCTGACCTGCACCTGAAGGCTGGCAGCCCGCCCGTGCTGCGTGTCAATGGAGAGCTCTTCCCCTATGATGACTCGTTGGGGCTCATGCCTGAGGAGATACGAGAGGCCTTCGAGCACGTAACTACTGAGCAACAGAGGGAAGACTTCGCTGAGGAGCTGGAGCTGGACTTCGCCTATAGCGTTCCTGGGGCCGCTCGCTTCCGCGTCAACGCCGCCCTCCAGAGAGGCTCCATCACCCTGGCTTTTCGCCAGGTGTACTGGAGGACTCCAACCATCGAGGAGCTGGGGCTGCCGCAGGTCTGCAAGGTTTTGGCCTTGAAGCTACAGGGCCTGGTCCTGGTCACTGGGCCTACTGGCTGTGGCAAATCCACCACCCTGGCGGCCATGATAGATTACCTTAATGAGGGGCAGCGCCGTCGGGTGATCACCATCGAGGACCCGATAGAATACCTCTTCGAAGATAACAAGTGCTTCATCACCCAGCGGGAGCTGGGAGCGGACACCAAATCCTTTGCTACCGCCCTGAAGCATGCCCTTCGCCAGGACCCAGATGTTATCCTGGTGGGAGAGATGCGCGATCTGGAGACCATTGCCACCGCCCTCACGGCTGCGGAGACGGGGCACCTGATGCTCTCCACCCTGCACACCCCCAGCGCCTTTCAGGCCATTGACCGCATCATTGACGTCTTCCCTCCGCACCAGCAGCAGCAGATCCGGGTCCAACTCTCGACCACCCTGGAGGGGGTGCTCTACCAGGCGTTAATCCCCAGAGCGGATGGCAACGGCTTGACCGTCGCCGTGGAGGTGATGATCGCCACCCCTGCCATCCGCAACCTCATCAGAGAGGGGAAGACCTATCAGATACCCAACGTCATCCAGACCAGCACGCAATACGGCATGCAGAGCTTGAATCAGGCGCTGAGGGACCTCTATTATAGGAGGGTAATTACCCAGGAAGCGGCCCTTACCAGATCGAACAACCCCGAGGAGCTCCGGGAATTGATGGAGGACCGCATCCGCCGCTAAGGGAGCATTACGCATTTCTTACGGTACCAAGGGAGCGAGTGCCGGTTGAGTAGCGAAGCGTATCGAAACCAAGCGAGCGGCTCCCCAGATGCCCCGCTTGGCCTCGATACGTCGCTTCGCTCCTACTCGGCCGGCGCTTCGTAAGAATCACGTAATGCACCTGCCGCTAAGGGAGTTGGAAAGTAATTGGACAATGTTACATTTGTCATTGCGAGTCTTCCATGGCGCATCGCGCCATCCGTAGGGGGCAGAAACTTGGGCGAGGTTCGTAGTAACAGCTTTAGCTGTCGTTTGGCAGCAAAGGCGACTAAAGT
>JBAWAP010000221.1:0-10888 GCA_049589355.1 Anaerolineae bacterium | reverse complement strand
AACAGCGGCCTGGGAAGCGGAACGCAACGCCAGCGGTGCGACCGTCAACTGGCGTTTCACGACCGAGGACGCGCGCATCAAGCTGAAGCGCCTCTACCCATCAATTCAGACTTGACAAAGTACTAGGTACGCGGAGAATATGACGAGCAGGGAGGAGTTAGATGGTTGACTGGCTATTCAGTGAGGCTGGCGCTGGCTGGATCTTCGGGGTTGTGTCTCTTGTAGCGTTAATCATTACTCATCTCCGGAAAGCTAGACCAAGTCGACTGGTCTTCCACGAAACACGGAACATCGAGCCCGTCAAGATACGGGAGAGCATGCGGGATAGGATCAACATACAGTTCGATGGAGAGCTTGTTGAGAATCTGAGTCAGGTGGAAGCAGATCTGATGAACTCAGGAGGGGCAGTGATCGAGAGCCCGGAGATCACAGTTACGTTCCCATCCGAGGTGCGTATCCTGGATGCTCTGCTCGTCGACAAGCCTACGGGTGGCTCTGTGGCATTCGAGGAGAACAAGGCCAGCATCAGGCTTCCTTTCCTTAACCCCCACCGTGAGTACCAGCATGTTGAACGAGTGTCGTTTACGCTGTCAGGAAAGGCCGATAGGCTTCTCGTCGAGGGGATGGCTCCGGGCTGGTCAGTTCGACACCTACGCATCCCTACCGAGAAGGAGAGGACGCGGACAGCTATGCGGTGGCTAGTGGGCTTCGGCGCCGCCATGCTTCTGTTCGTTGTATATGGATTCCTTGTCGACCGCTGGTTTGGGATTCCCATGTCCGAGGTCAGCCTTAGAGCATTTATCTATTACCTACCCGCAATACTGGCTTGGGTTCTATTTTTCGTCCTTGGCGCTAGATCTATAAATCGCCGCATCGCACACAGCTAACCAGCCCATGAAGCCGACGGGCTGCGCCCGCGGCTTATGGGCGGCGTTCGGCGGCAAGAGCGCAAGGGGGCGTGCCGCGGATTCAGAATGGCTGCCCATTGCTGACGCGCAGGCATTGCTTGACCGACAGACGCGACGCGCGTACACTGGTGGTGCCCGGCCTCGAGGAGTGACCACATCATGAGCCCCACAAAGAAAGAGAAAGACTATTACCCAGGCCTGAAGAGCCGACTGGAAGAGCTTCTGAAATCCAGATTCGGCGAATTCCACCTCGAAATCACCGCGCCGAAGACGTTCAGCAACAAGCTAAAGGCTGAAATACCAGAGCACCGAAATCTGATCTTTCATTTTCTCAAAGAGGCTCCGCCGGACATCACTGGATTCATAAAAGAGCAATACACAACGGACTTCTTTGTAGCAGAGTTCAAGAAGGAGACACTCCGGCTCGACGACATCTATCAGGCCCGAAAGTATGCCGAACTATTCGAGGCTAAGTACGCATTGCTCATAACAACCGAGGAAATCCCTGAAGAACTGAAGAGACTATCCAAGATCGTCTATTCTCTGTTGTCTCTGCCCGGATACCGCAAACTGACTCTTGTACGATTCGACGAACAACAGGAACAATTCGTTGACTGGTTTGAAGAGAACCCTTTTCTGAAGGGCGCGTGAGATCCGACCAAGCTAGGCCGCTGCCTAATCGCCGAACCAGGCGCTGCACCTGACCGCGGCGGCAGCTAGCGTTTTCAGGGTTCAACGTCTCACCGGCCGCCGCGGCAGGTGAGCTTGGTCATTGGGCGGCGGAAGCTCTTGCGTCGTGTGTAGTTACCTACAACTGACTCATAGCAAGATCACTTTGTTAAGGAGATTGAAATGCCACAACCTGATACAACCATAGTCAATCCCCTAGGAGATTCACAAGATGTTGTTCTACTCAGATATGAAATAAGTAGCTACGGAGCGGACATTGATGTTGAGGGACTGGTAAAACGTCTCCAGCGGGAAGACATTGTTGTCCCAACTTTCCAACGTGGCTTTGTATGGTCTCACACCCAGGCATCACGTTTCATAGAATCGCTCTTGTTGGGGCTACCAGTTCCGGGTGTGTTCCTATCGAAGGATTTTGACACTCAGGTATTATTGGTTATCGACGGTCAGCAGAGGCTGAGAACTCTTCAGTTCTTCTACGAAGGTTTTTTCGCGGATAGTGGGCGTGTATTCGCGCTACGAGGGGTTCAGGAGCAATTTGAAGGTCTTACATATAGAACGCTTAGCGACGAAGATAGACGTAGGCTCGATAACTCGGTTCTGCATGTAACGATTGTGAGGCAAGAAGTTCCCCCAGAAGATGACAGCAGTATCTATTACATCTTCGAAAGGCTAAACACTACTGGGACGCCGCTGTTGCCACAAGAGATACGTCACTGTATCTATCATGGCGGATTCAATGATCTGCTAAAGGAACTAAACCAGAATGCAGCTTGGCGTAGGGTATACGGGCACGTTGATAGACGTATGCGGGATGAGGAACTCATACTTCGTTTCCTGGCCCTCTACTTTAGCGCTGAAGACTACAGCAGGCCGATGAAAGAGTTTCTTAACCACTACATGGCGGCAAATCGACACTTGCAGCTACAATCAGCCAATCAACTCACCCAAATCTTCTCCAATACCATAGAAGTAATCGATGGTACCCTTGGCCACAGAGCTTTCCGGCCTGTACGTGGCCTAAACGCAGCTGTGTTTGACTCAGTAATGGTTGGAGTCGCACGGCGACTTGAGAGAGGGAACATATCGAATGTTGAGGATTTTGAGAGACGGTACTACTCTCTATTGAGTAGTAAGGATTTCGAAGAACGTACCGAGAGAAGCACTGCGGATGAGGTAAATGTAGAGCAAAGACTGAAGATGGCAACCGAAGCCTTTGCTGACGTAGTATGAGAAACCGTGAATCCCTGCGCTACAAGATGCGTCTTGACAGCCTTTTCCAAAAGATCGTGGCCCTGCCAGGTGATTTAGAGCTTCAAGCCCAATGGGCACGGTACCTGTGCGTACTTGCGGCTGGTTTCTTGGAGACTTCCATAAGCGCGATCTACACTCAGTACGCACGAGATTGTGCGGCGCCAAATGTTGCCAGCTTCGTCGCGGCAAGACTCGCTCAGTTTACAAATCCCAATATGGAGAAAATACTTCAACTGACTCGTTCTTTCAACGAGGGATGGGGAGATGCTCTAGAGAGGCAGAGCGAGGGTGAGATCAAGAATGCAGTTGATAGTATCTGCAATAATAGAAACCTTATCGCACACGGTAGAGATACAGGAATCAGCTTCACTCGAATAAGCAGCTATTACCATCAGGCGGTCAGGCTTGTCGAAATGATCGAGAGGCAATGTACTGGAGAGTAGGGCATTCGAGGCCTAGGTTTCCACTGCAAGCTGTCTGCCGCCCAACCCCTGCTAGCCGACCGCGCCTATCGGCGCGCGAAGTCGGCGACGCGCTGCATTTGTCGGTAGTCTTGCAGTGAGAAGGTCTTGCATGGGGCGGCGCGGCGGCTGAGCTTTATCGTTAGTGCGCTTAGTCACAACTTGGGGCTTAACTGCTGTTCCAATGGAGTTTGGAGGATTGGACACTTGCCCAATGCAGCCCCCCCAGATGCCCGATGCGTTGGGGGGGATGCGTTCAGGCAAGTCAACAGCTTTGCGGGGATGGACAAGATGTGGTAGAATAGTGGCATCCAAGATTCCTGGTTCACGAGTGAAGTCGGTCGCCAAGTGCTGCCAGGGAAGGCGAAATGGCCATGCCATTGCTGACCACCAAACTCTACATTCCCCGCGCCCGCCCCGACCTGGTCTCACGCCCGCGCCTGATCGAACGATTGAACGCTGGGCTTCACCGCAAGCTGACGCTGGTCTCCGCCCCGGCTGGTTTTGGCAAGACCACGCTGCTGAGCGAATGGGCCTCCCATTTCGGATTGGCGATAGAATAGCCCACCTCAAAGGGCCAAAAGCAACCCCGGTTTGGTTCCCCCCGCCGGCTCGACGAGTCTGCGGGGGTGTTTTGTGACATGCATTAGACAAAAAAGGGGGGTGGGTGTATAATAGAGTTATGTGGTAAGTGGGAAGGGGAGGAGCGAGATAGGGATGGGATTGGAGAAAGCGGGTCGGGTAGTGAAGAGTCTGTCACCTGGGGCACCTGGGACGAAGCAATGGCGAGAAAGGTATGGAGACCGGCTGGTAAGGGTGCGGTATCGGGGGAATCGGAAGCGGAGGGTGCGTTCAACTACGGTTGAGATAATGGGGCTATACTAGGGCTATGAAGTTTGAATGGGATGAGCAAAAGAATCAGGCCAATATCAAAAAGCATGGGATGAATTTTGCCGACGCCCACAAGGTTTTCGAATACCCCATGTTGGTCAATCTGGATGACCGCCAAGATTACGGTGAAGACCGCTGGATCGGAGTTGGCTTGATGGATATGCGCGTCGTGGTCATCGTATTTACCGAACCAGATGAAAACACTATTCGGGTTGTTTCCTTCCGAAAGGCCACCAGCAATGAGCGAAAGCGATATGAACAAGCCTACCAAAACGAATTTGGAACGCCTTGACGCAATGACCGACGACATGATTGATACTTCGGATATTCCGCCACTGACCGACAAGTTTTTCACTACGGCCAAATGGCGAATGCCTAAGCCAACAGTGAAAGTAACTGTGGAAGTGGAGCCCGAAGTAGTCGAGTGGTTTAGAGCGCAAGGTGACAATTACGAGCGTTATTTGGCTGCTGCACTCCGCATCTACGCTCAAGCGCATCAAGTGCCTGAAATGGCAAAAGCGGGCTAACACCTCGCTGCACCTGACAGGGCTAAGGCTGCGCGATTCAAGCGTTATGAGGCGAGCATAGGCGTCTTTGGCGGATAGGAGTCTTGCCAGAGCAGCCCCGCAGGTGAGCTCGAATGTTACTGCGCTTAATCACAACTTGGGGCTGAACTGCTGCTCCAACGGAGTTTGGAGGATTGGACACTTGCTCACTGCATCCCCCCCAGATGCCCGATGCGCTGGGGGGTTATGCGTTCAGGCAAGTCAACAGCTTTGCGGGGATGGACAGGATGTGGTAGAATAGTGGCGTCCAGGACTCCTGGTTCACGAGTGAAGTTGGTCGCCAGGTGCGGCAGGAAAGGCGAAATGGCCATGCTATTGCTGACCACCAAACTCTACATTCCCCGCGCCCGCCCCGACCCTTCGACTGGGCTCAGGGCAAGCCTGGTCTCAGGCCCGCGCTTGATCGAACGATTGAAAAACAACTTTATGCGAAAGGAAGCCAATCAAAAGGAGAGTCGCCATGGGTGTCATTGACGTCAACCATCTGACCAAGTATTATGGCAAAGCCCGGGGCATCATTGATGTCTCATTTCACGTGGATGAGGGGGAGATTTTTGGTTTCATCGGGCCGAACGGCGCGGGCAAATCAACCACGATCCGACTGCTCTTGTCCCTGATTTATCCCACCAGCGGCAGTGGCACAATCTTTGGCAAGGACTGCATCAAGTATGGGCCTGAGCTCAGACAGGAAATCGGATATTTGCCCTCTGAAGTTTTTTACTACGAGCGGATGAAGGTTATTGACCTGCTCAAGTACTCGGCCAGTTTTTACGACAAAGACTGCACGCAGCGCATGCATGAATTGGCCGAGCTGATGGAGCTGGAGCTGCATCGCCGCATTGAAGACCTCTCTTACGGCAACAGGAAGAAAGTGGGCATTGTGCAGGGGCTCTTGCACCGGCCCAAACTGCTTTTCCTCGACGAACCCACCGCCGGCCTCGACCCGCTCATGCAGCGAAAATCCTTCCAGCTCATTCGAGAGGAGAATCAGCGCGGGGTGACCGTCTTTTTCTCATCGCACATCCTGGGCGAAGTGCAACGTATGTGCAACCGCGTCGCCATCATCAAAGAGGGCCGGATCATCGAAATCGCAGATATCCGCACCCTGCAACAGAACAATTACAAAAAAGTCCGGGTGGCGGCCGACGATCTCGATGCTGCCTATTTTGACATCCCCGGCGTGACCAATCTGGAGCACCACAACGGCACAGTTCGCTTCTTCTACAAGGGCGACATCAATGCGGTCATGCACAAGATCGGTGGGATAACGGTCTCGGATGTGACGATTGAGGAGCCGACGTTGGAAGAGATCTTTATGCACTATTACGAGTAGGTGACGACCATGGCTATGAACATTTTCCGGCACGAGTTCAAAATGCACGTACGATCCATTATCACCTGGTCGGTGGCGCTAGCGGTGCTGATACTGGTCTACGTTTCGTTGTTCCCCTCTTTTGCCCAAGATGCAGAGCTTATGAATGAAATGATGGCCAATTTCCCGGAACAGCTACTCACCGCCTTTGGCCTGAACGGCGTGAACCTGGCAACGGTTCTCGGCTATTTCAGCTTTGTCTTTCTCTTTGTCCAGATATGCCTGGCGATCCAGGCTGCGAATTACGGATTTTCGTTGGTGTCTATCGAAGAGAGAGAATGGACGGCCGATTTTCTGTTGGCCAAGCCGGTGGGGCGCAGCCAGATCCTGACCAGCAAACTGCTCGCCGCGCTGAGCGGCTTGACCATCACCAACATCGTCGTCTGGATCAGCAGTCTCGGGTTTGTCAATCTGTTCAAAGGGGATAAGACCTATGAAACCAACCCCCTGCTGCTGTTGCTGCTGAGTATCGTGGTGTTCCAGTTGTTTTTCCTGAGCGTCGGCCTGGTGATTTCGCTGGTGGTGAAAAGGATCAGGAGCGTGACGCCGTACGCGATGGCCCTTGGCTTTGGCATGTACGTGCTGAGCGCTTTTGGCGACATGCTCGGCAAGAGCACATTGGAAAAGATCACACCCTTCAAGCACTTTGAGCCGAGCTATATCATCCAGCACGGGGCCTATGACGTGCCCCTGGTGCTGCTAAGTGTGTCGGTGATTGTGATTGCTCTGATGGGCAGTTATGTGCTGTATACCAGGCGGGATATCCCTGCTGTGGTGTGAGGAGGCCAAGCGATGAATATATTCGTGAGAGAACTGAAGGCCAACCTGAAATCGCTGCTCATCTGGGGCGTCATTGTGATTCTGTTCGTCACGATCGGGATAAGCAAGTTTTCCGCGTACTATGGCAACCCGGAGATGTTGGCGATATTGGACGCCATGCCCGCGGCATTGGTGTCGGCATTCAATTTCAGAGCCTTTAACCTGACCACGATCAGTGGCTTTTACGGGGTGATGTTCACCTATTTTGCGCTTCTCCTATCTATTGCGGCCGCCATGTGGGGCAGCGACATTATCTCCAAAGAAGAGCGCGACAAAACCGTCGAGTTTTCTCTGACGCTGCCGGTGACCCGCAGCCGCCTGGTGACCGCCAAAACCCTGGCAGCGCTCGTCAATTGTATTGGCTTGCTGCTCATCACCTGGGGCGCTTCCCTCGTCAGCGCGGCACAGTATGAACCTGACAGCGGATTTTTTCGCTTTCTGGCCTTGTGTATGCTGGCGGTTTTCATCACCCAGTTGATCTTCCTGGCCGTCGGCATTTTCCTGGGCTGTGCCATGAAACGGTATAAGCGGGCCAGTTCTGTGGCAGTATCCCTGTTGCTGGGAACCTATTTCCTCTCTGTCATTTCCAGCTTGAATAAAAACCTGGAGTTCTTGAAATACTTTTCTCCCTTCAAGTATTTCGATGCGGGTGTGCTGCTGCGCGAATCCAGGATTGATCTGGCGTTTGTCGGGCTGTCGCTGGCGATCATTTTGGTGAGCATGGTGGGCGCCTATCTGACGTATGCCAGGAGGGACCTGTACATTTAGTCCACTTTCCGCACTTTGGGCCCAAACTGCTGCTCCAATGGAGTTTCGAGGATTGGACACCTGCCCAATGCAGCCCCCAAGATGCCCAATGCGCTGGGGGGTGTATGCGTTCAGGCAAGTCAACAGCTTTGCGGGGATAGACAGGATGTGGTAGAATAGTGACATCCAAGACCCTTGGTTCACGAGTGAAGTTGGTCGCCAAGTGCTGCCAGGGAAGGCGAAATGGCCATGCCATTGCTGACCACCAAGCTCTATATTCCCCGCGCCCGCCCCGACCCTTCGACTGGGCTCAGGGCAAGCCTGGTCTCAGGCCCGCGCTTGATCGAACGGTGCTGCTAAGCGAGTGGGCCTCCCATTTCGGATTGGCGATAGAATAGCCCTCCGCAAAGATCCCAAAAACAACCCCGAGTTTGATTCCCCCGCAGGCTCAACGAGTCTGCGGGGGTGTTTTTTGGCAGCCTGATTGGACACGACAAGTGAGTTGTGCTAGAATTCCCTTCCCATACTCAAGCATTCACTAGAGGGAGGCTACTATGGTTAAGGTCAAACAACTACCCACACGCCAGAGAATCCGCAAGGCATTGCTATTTGTGTCGCTCTTGCTCTTCCCCATCACCCTCTACTACTTCTCTCCCGTCATGATCATGGAGAGCGCATCGCAGGGCGTCATCAATGCCAGTTTTCTCGTCTTTGGCCTGATGTTCGTTGCCGCCCTGTTCGTGGGTCGGTTGTGGTGCGGTTGGGTGTGCCCGGCGGGTGGGTTACAGGAGTTCGGCTCGCCCATTAACAACGAGCCGGCCCGAGGCGGCAAGCTCGACTGGATCAAGTGGGGCATCTGGATCCCCTGGATTGGCGCCATTGCCGCTCTGGCCATCCGGGCCGGCGGTTATCACACCGTGGACCCATTCCACAATTTCGCCGGGGGTGTGACCATGACGCAGCCAGTAGAACCCAATGCTCCCCCCTGGTACATGATCTACTACATCATCATCCTGCTCTTCTTGGGCCTCGCAGTAGCCTTTGGGCGGAGGGCAGGCTGCCACTACGTCTGCTGGATGGCCCCCTTCATGATCATCGGGCGCAAAATCCGGAATCTCTTCAAGTGGCCGGCTTTGCGCATCAAGGTAGATGCGGACAAGTGCACTGATTGCCAGACGTGTACCAGGGAGTGTCCGATGAGCCTTGATGTCCATGCCATGGTGCGGAAAGGCTCCATGGAAAACAACGAGTGCATTTTGTGCGGGACGTGCATAGACGTTTGCCCGCAACATGTGAAGCGCTACTCTTTCAGCGCAGGGAAGTAGATACCCTTGTTTGTCAAACGGAGGGAGCGGTAGATGAGAGACCCGCTCAACAACGGCCGATCTCGCCGGAGGAGTTAAGGCCGACAGGGAACTGTTTTGGCGCTGACATCGTCATATATATAGAATCGTTCGTTGCTGATGAGGAGGCTCCAAGATGTCAGCCAGGCTTAAAGCACGTAGAAATGGAACCATAGCGCCTATACCCTTTATGTCCGCTATCCTACTCGTACTGCTTCTCGCCGCCTGTGGTACGCCGGAGGTGGGGATCGAGCGCACGCCCACGCCAGGTCCCACAGTCACGGCTATGCTCGCGCTCCCCGCCACTCCCAGTGCGCAACCGGCAACACAGGCGACGACACTGCCAACCGACAGCCCAACCCCATTGCCAACAGAGACTCCCCCGCCGAGTGTGCCCCCTACATCCACCAGGCCCCCGACGCTGACCTTGACACCCACCGCCATTCCAACCACGATACCCACCGAGACCCCTGCGGCATCACCCACCCCGATAGTGGTTGAGCTAAGCTCCCCGATGGTTGTGGACAGCGAGGCCGGCCGTCTTTACATGTCCGCCACGATTGACGGCGTTCAGCAAGTCGTGGCCTTGGCGGCAACCGATGGGCAACTGTTGAGCACGTACGACATCGTCGGCCCATTCGCCGCTGATGGCGTTCATGGCTGGCTGTACGTTGATCGGGACGAGACCGGCTTGACGGTGCTCGATGCTCAAACAGGCATCCCTCACGCCATCGTTCCCCTGCCAAGTAACAAAAACGAATGGCGAGAGGACAACCCGGCCCCACAAGCTGATCCGGCCACTGGTCAGGTGCTGGCGTTCCGTGACAACGTAGTCTACGTGGCCGATCCGGAAAAGGCTGTGGTCACGCGCACGATCCCGTTCGATATTCCAAAAGCCGAGGACTGTCGCATGCCCACCGGACCCCTGCCGATTGAGTGGGCGACGTACGATAGCGCCCGGCGCATCCTCTATCTCGATTTCGAAACCTACGTGTGCACACCCTGGATTGGCCACACGCTTGTATCCTACGACATGACATCCCGTACCGAAATCGCTCAGCGAGGTGTCCCTCCACCATTCTCTGCGACTGCGTTCGACGGCTATCTGTACGGGTCAAGCTGGTTCCGGATGGGTGATGGCTTCCGCTGGGCGTGGCGGGATGGGCGGCCATGGTTTGAGTCGTCGGATTGGAGCTACGGAGTGCCTGAATTTGAGGTAGATCCGACGCGCCAGTGGCTGTATGGGCTGGATGTCGGAGGGCTTCACGTCTTCGATGCCCGGACTATGGCACTCATCATGATCGCCCCCCTACCGGTCGATGGTCAGTTGGTGGGCTACGATCCCAAGACGGATCAACTGTATTTTCTCGTCAACGGAGGACTGTGGCCGTGGCCGGCCAGCGCCATCCAACCCCCCACTCCTAAGCCGCTCAGCGTGTCTCACCCGCCCACGACATCGGTACGCTCGCTGGTTGTCTCGCCTACCTGGCCCCAGGACAAGACCCTGTTTGGCATCTGGAACGCCGAGGACAATCTGGGGAAGTGCTGGGTTTTCGGCAAGTTCGGCGGCCCACTCTACGTGAGCGATGACGGAGGGAGTACGTGGAGCCGGTCGCGTGGTGGCCTCCCCGACGGGTGCGACAATATCTCGGCGCTGGCTGTGTCGCCGGACTATGCTCGCGACCGGACGCTCCTGGCCGGGGTCATCGGTCTGGGAATCTTCAAATCCACCGATGGCGGCCAATTGTGGGAACCCTCAAGCGCCGGGCTGCTGAGTATGGGCCTCGAGCAAATCCTCCTGCCACCTGGCTTTGCTCAGGATCGCACAGCCTACGCCAGG
>JBAWAP010000220.1:0-12807 GCA_049589355.1 Anaerolineae bacterium | reverse complement strand
TGGGAGCCCTCATCGCCGGAAGCAAATTCCGTGGCGAATTCGAGGAAAGACTCAAAGCTGTCCTGAAAGAGGTGACCGAGTCCGAGGGACAGATCGTCCTCTTCATTGACGAGCTTCACACCGTGGTGGGGGCTGGAGCGGCCCAGGGAGCCATGGATGCCAGCAACATGCTCAAGCCCATGCTGGCCCGTGGAGAGCTGCACTGCATTGGGGCTACCACTCTAGACGAGTACCGTCAGCACATTGAGAAGGACGCCGCCCTCGAACGGCGTTTTCAGCCAGTTTACGTAGATGAACCTTCTGTCGAAGAGACCATCTCCATCCTGCGGGGCCTCAAGGAGCGCTACGAAGTACACCATGGCGTGCGTATTCAGGACCCGGCGGTCATCGCTGCGGCCACGCTATCTCACCGCTACATCTCCGACCGTTTCCTTCCCGATAAGGCCATTGACCTCATTGATGAGGCAGCCTCACGCCTGCGCATGGAGATAGATTCCAAGCCGGCCGAACTGGACGAGATAGATCGCAAGACCATGCAACTGGAGATTGAGCGGGAGGCACTCAAAAAGGAGCGAGACGAGGCCTCCCGAGAGCGGCTGGCCAAGTTGGAGAAGGAGTTGGCTGAGCTGAGGGAGGACAGTAGCCGCTTGAAGGTCCACTGGGAGATGGAGAAGGAGGCTATCCAGGGCATCCGCCAGACAAAGGAAAGAATAGAGCAAACCAAGGTTGACATCGAGCAGGCCGAGAGGCGGGCTGATCTGGAGGAAGCAGCCCGGTTGCGCTACGGCACCCTGCGGGAGTTGGAAGCTCAGCTCAAGGAGCAGGAAAGCCGTTTGAAGGAGCTGCAGAAGGATCACCGCATGCTCAAGGAAGAGGTGGAGGCTGAGGATGTGGCCGAGGTAGTCTTCAAGTGGACGGGCATCCCCGCTTCGCGCCTGATGGAAGGGGAGATACAGAAACTGCTCCACATGGAGGAGCGTTTGCACCGCCGGGTGGTGGGGCAAGACGAAGCCATATCCGCTGTCGCCAATGCAGTACGCCGCGCCCGTGCTGGCCTGCAGGATCCCAATAGGCCCATCGGCAGCTTCATTTTCCTGGGTCCCACCGGCGTGGGCAAGACGGAACTGGGTCGGGCCTTGGCCGAGTTCCTCTTCGACGACGAGGAGGCCATGATCCGCCTGGATATGAGCGAGTACCAGGAGCGCCACACCGTGGCCCGTATGATCGGGGCGCCGCCCGGTTACGTGGGCTACGAGGAGGGTGGCCAGTTGACTGAGGCTGTGCGTCGTCGCCCCTACTCGGTAGTTCTGTTCGATGAAATCGAGAAGGCCCATCCCGAGGTCTTCAACGCCCTCTTGCAGATCCTGGACGACGGCCGCCTCACCGACGGTCATGGGCGCACGGTTAACTTCAAGAACGCTGTGGTCATCATGACCTCCAACGTAGGTGGGCACTGGATCAAGGAACTGGGGCCTGAGGCGGCCAAAGGGAAGGTACTGGAGGAGCTAAACCGCCACTTCAGTCCTGAGTTCCTGAATCGTATTGACGAGACCATCGTCTTCCACTCCCTGACCATGGAAGACCTGGTGCGGATTGTGGACATCCAATTGGAGCGGCTACAGGGGCTCCTGGCAGAGCGCAAGGTTGGCTTAGAACTGACTGGAGGGGCCAAGCGCTACTTAGCCGAGAAAGGTTACGATCTTGTCTACGGTGCTCGTCCCCTCAAGCGAACCATCCAGCGGGAGCTCCAGGATCCCTTGGCCCTGAAGATTCTGCAGGGCGAGTTCAAAGATGGGGACACCGTGCTGGTGGACGCGAGGGACGGCGAACTGGTGTTTGAAAAATTAGGTGATGAGGCAACGGGTCAATGAGGTAACGGGTAGCTCGTTGACTCGTTACTCATTACCTCGTTACTCATTTCCACAAGAGCTGTTTGTCAAAAAGGGGTGAGTGAAGTATAATTAGGGTAGGTCCTATGTTTGCCATTTGTGTTGACAATTCAGGGTATCCAGCATCCTTGGAGCTACACAAGATTTATCGGGTGCTGCCTGATGACGATGCCGCTGCGGATGGGGATTTGCGCATCATTGATGAGAGTGGCGAAGACTATCTATATCCTGCCAGTTACTTCGTGCTGATTGACTTACCACAGGACACAGAGCGTGTCTTGGCGGATTCCCTCTCACGTAGCCTTCAGCCGGCAGCCTATCCATAGGCATGTCCAACCAGGCATGGCTTATCCTGTCTAGTTACCTTATGACTCTTTTGAAGAGGTGGATTAACCATGATGAGATTTGACCGTTTCACCGAGCGGGCGCTGGATGCGGCCACTCGGTCGTATGAGATATTGCAGCGCTACAGCCATAACCAGGTGGACACCGAGCACATGCTGCTCGCTCTCCTGGAGCAGCCGGAGGGCGTCATCCCCCAGATCCTGGAGAAGCTGGGGGTGAACATCGAGACCGTGAAAAGTCGTCTGGACGGCGTGTTGAAGGCCAGCCCCAAGGTCGCCATCTACGGCGGCGGGACAGGCCAGGTGTTTATCACCCCCCGCCTCAAGCGGGTCATAGATTTGGCTAACGAGGAGGCCAGCAAGCTCAAGGACGAGTACATCTCGACTGAGCACATCTTCTTGGCCATCGCCAGCGAGCGGGGCACGCCAGTGGCTCGCATTCTGGGCGACTACGGCGTTACCAAAGACCGCATCCACGAAGCCATCAAAGAAGTGCGCGGGGGGCAACGGGTGACCGATCAGTTCGCCGAGAGCCGCTACCGCGTCCTCGAAAAATATAGCCGTGACCTGACTCAGTTGGCCAGGGAAGGAAAACTGGATCCGGTCATTGGCCGCGACAAGGAGATTCTGCGGGTCATTCAGGTGCTGTCACGGCGCACCAAGAACAACCCGGTTCTCATCGGCGAGGCCGGGGTGGGGAAGACAGCCATTGTCGAAGGATTGGCCCAGAAGATCGCCGAAGACGACGTGCCTGAGATACTGATGGGCAAGCGAGTCGTCTCCTTGGATCTGGCAGCCATGGTAGCTGGCTCCCGCTTTCGGGGCGATTTCGAGGAGCGCCTGAAAGCAGCCATCGAAGAAATCCAGCGGGCCGAGGGGGAGATCATCCTCTTCATTGATGAGGTGCACAACGTGGTCGGAGCTGGTGCCGCCTCAGGGGCTCTTGACGCCTCTAGCATGATGAAGCCCGCCCTGGCCCGGGGGGAGCTGCAATGCGTCGGGGCCACCACTCTGGACGACTACCGCAAGTACATCGAGCGGGATACTGCTCTGGAGAGACGCTTCGCTCCTGTCTACGTGGAGGAGCCCACCGTTGAGGAGACCATCGAGATGCTGAGGGGGCTTCGTGACCGCTACGAAGCCCATCACAAAGTCACCTTTGCCGACGAGGCCCTGGTGGCGGCCTCCCGGTTCTCCCAGCGCTACGTGACGGACCGGCGTCTCCCCGACAAGGCCGTAGACCTTATGGACGAGGCGGCGGCAAAGCTACGCGTTGCTATCTACAGCATGCCGCCAGAACTCAAGACCATGAAGGCCGAGCTGCAAAAGTTGATCACCGAGGAGGAGGCCGCTTGGGCAGCTCGGGACTACGAGCGGGCGGCCAGTTTCAAGAGCGAGCGCCTGCAGTTGGAGACGGAATTCAACGCCAAACGCGATGCCTGGCGACAGGAGATGAACCTGGATGAGGTGGTGGACGAGGAAGACATCGCTCAGGTAGTCGCTAGCTGGACGGGAATCCCGGTGCACAATCTGATGGAAACCGAGGCCGAAAAGCTCCTGAAGATGGAGGAGAGTTTGCACGAGCGAATCGTCGGCCAGGATGAGGCGGTAAACGCCGTCTCCGATGCCATCCGTAGGGCAAGAAGCGGCTTAAAGGACCCCAAGCGGCCCATCGGTAGCTTCATATTCCTTGGCCCATCGGGGGTAGGCAAGACGGAACTCGCTAAGACGCTGGCCTGGTTCCTCTTCGACGACGAGGAGGCCCTGGTACGCATAGATATGAGCGAGTACCAGGAGCGCCACACCGTGTCCCGGCTCTTTGGCGCTCCCCCTGGATATGTGGGCTACGAGGAGGGAGGACAGCTCACCGAAGCGGTGCGGAGGCGGCCTTACCAGGCTGTCCTCTTCGACGAGATCGAGAAGGCCCATCCCGACGTGTGGAACGCTTTGCTGCAGATCATGGAGGACGGGCGCCTGACCGACGGACAGGGTCACATCGTTGATTTCCGCAACACAGTGGTCATCATGACCTCCAACATCGGCACGGAGTTTGCCCAGAAGGGGGCTACCCTTGGTTTTCTGAGGCCGGGGGAGTCAGAGACTTCCGATGAGAAAGAAGCACACCAGAAGATAAAGGAGGACCTCAAGAAGACCTTCCGTCCCGAGTTCCTGAACCGCATTGACGAGATCATCATCTTCCACACCTTGAGCCCGGAGCAGGTAAAGCAGATCGTTGATCTCCAGATGAAGGAGATCAGCGCCCGCCTTGCTGAACAGGGTTTGACCATAGAGTTGACCGAAGCAGCGCGGGAGTGGTTGGCCAAGGAGGGTTACGATCCTCAGTTTGGAGCTCGCCCTCTCAAGCGCACCTTGCAACGGCGGGTGGAGAGCCCTCTATCTGTACAACTGCTGAACGGTATCTTCCAATCGGGCGATACCGTGGTCATAGATGTCGGTGAGGGAGGGTTGACCTTTACCAAGAAAGGAATCCCGGTCGAGGAAGCGGTTTTCGCCAAAGAGGAAGTCCTGGTCGAACAGGGAATGTGAGTTAAAGCTGTTGGCCAATCAAAACACCGGAGGGAACCGTCGTTCTCTCCGGTGTTTTTGTTAGTTCAGAACGGGGATGTGCAGCATCTACAGATTATTCCTCAGTCCAAGTCACTTGATCCGCTAATCCTGCCAAAGTGGGCCTCAGCGTGCGGTATAGCTCTCGGTACCTGTCTTGTTGGTCCAGGGAGATCACTTTGCTATCAGGTAAAGCAAGGCGGCGGAGAAGAAGGACACGGTCAGGTTATCAATGTGCCAGGGGGAGAGAGCCTCGACTATAGTGGCGAAGACAGCCAGGGCAAGAGAGTAAAGCAAACTCGTTTGCCAGCCGAGAGGCGGCAGGAGCAAAAGGGCCAAGAAGACTGATACCCAACTGAAGAGGAACATGACCAGCGAGCCCTCCATGGACCGGGTGGAGCCCAGGATGCTGTACTTTCGCTGGCCGTAACGCCGGCCCAGAACAGCCGCTAATCCATCCCCCCAGGCCATCGGCATCAGACTGGCCACCAGCAGGTTAGGCCTCTCCCACAAGAGACAGATGATGATGGCAAAGGAGATGGGGAAGTAGACCGTACCCAGGTTGCCCTTTTCGCCCGTCTCCACAGATTTGAAGATCTCTCCGCGATAGGAAATGTAATTGAGGAGCACGAAGGAGAGGGGAGGAATGATGGCGAAGTACCAGTGCTGGAAGAGGAGCACCATGCCGAAGGCCCATAAGCCCACGGCGATGTGAATGAACTTGCGGGTGAACTCCGTGGAGTAGCCCCGCCACTGGCGCAGGCCCTCGCCGACCCCGATCATGGCGAAGACGTAGACATACGAGATGATCAAAGCTAGCCAGTCCGATCTCATCGCGCCTCCTTCAGCGCTTTTGCAATCCGCGCTGCCACGGCAACGTTGTTCCTCAACAGGGCGACGTTAGCCGCCAAGCTCCTGCCCTCGGTGATGCGGGCGACCTGGCTCAGAAGGAAGGGGGTCAGGGCCTTGCCCTTCACCCCTTGCTCCTCGGCCGCTGCCAGGGCTCGCTCGATGGCTTTCTCGGCGAGCTCGCGGGGTAGCTCAGCCTCCTCAGGCACGGGCACTGTCACCAGCACGCCCCCCCCCAGCCCCAGCGCCCACTTCGTGCGAATGATCCTGGCCGCTTCCTGGGGAGTGTCCACGCGGGCGTCCACCGGCAAGCCACTTTCGCGAGAGTAGAAAGCGGGGAACTCACCGGTCCTGTAACCCAGGACAGGCACGCCGTGGGTCTCCAGCCACTCCAGAGTGAGCGGAAGGTCGAGGATGGACTTGGCTCCCGAGCAGACCACGGCCACGCGAGTCTGGGCTAGCTCGGGTAGGTCGGCCGAAATATCAGTAGCCAGTACCCAGTAGTCAGTAGTCAGATCCTCATCGGTCTGTCTGACTACTGACATCTGACTACTGACTACTGGCCGGTGTACCCCGCCGATGCCCCCGGTGGCCAGGACCTCAATGCCGGCCAAGGCGGCGACGTACATCGTCGCTGCCGCCGTCGTTGCCCCATGCTCAACCTGCGCCACCGCGATGGGCAGGTCTCGCCGGCTGACCTTGCGAACGTCCTTCCCCATAGCCAGCCGCTCCAGCTCCCACTCTGTCAGCCCCACCCTGATCTTCCCTTCGATGACCGCAATCGTCGCCGGAACTGCTCCGTTCTCTCGCACTGCCTGTTCCAGCGCCTGTGCCGTCTCCAGGTTCTGCGGATAGGGCAGCCCATGAGAGATCAGGGCGGACTCCAGGGCCACGAGAGGCGAGTGGGCATCGAGGGCATTCTGAACTTCGGATCTAATCTCCAGAATTGAATGCATCTTCCTCCAGGTTCATCTCATTTGAAGTGTAGCGTTGGTAGTTGTCCCGACCCCGATCCTTGGCGCAGTACATGGCGATGTCGGCTCTCTTCATTAGAGTATCAGCATCTTCACCATCCTCGGGATAGAGGGCAACCCCAATGCTGGTGGTGATATTGAGCTCGTGGCCATCAAACACAAGTGACCTTCGAACGGCTGCTAGGATCTTATGGGCAACATTGGCTGTGTCTTCCTCTCTGGCGATTGCTGGCAATATCAGCATGAATTCGTCGTCTCCCACGCGGGCGACAGTATCACTCCTACGCAGAAGGCTTTTCAAGCGATGGGCAACAGCTTGTAGCAACTTGTCTCCCACGCTGTGCCCCAGCGCATCATTGACGTCTTTGAAATGATCCAGGTTGAGCAACATCACGGCCAGCTTTTGCTGGTTGCGGTGTGCGTGAGCCAGCTCCAGGGTGAGACGGTCATTGAACAGCCGCCGGTTGGGCAGGCCGGTCAGGGGGTCGTGGGTGGCTATATAGACCAGTTGTTCCTCCGCCCGCACCCACTCGGTGATGTCGCGGCCCACCGACTGGAATTCAATGAAGCGGCCCCGCTCGTCGAATATCGCCCGGTTGGTCCACTGCTGCCAACGGATCTGTCCGTCGGGCAGTATGACCCGGTGCTCGTAGGTTACAACGGGGTTCTCCAGGGATAGGGAGGTGAATTGTTCCTCGACGAATGCCTGGTCCCCCTCAAGAATGAGTGGCATGAAGCTGCTCCCGATCAGCTCCTCGCGCTTCTTGCCGAAATAGTGGCAGTAGGCCTCGTTAGCGAAGGTGAGCGTTCCGTCGGGCAGGAAACGACAGATCAGTTCAGTCTGATCCTCGACGATGGCCCGATAGCGTGCTTCGCTCTCCCGCAGCGCCTCCTCCGCCCGCCTGCGCTCGGTGTCCGCCGCTTCCAATTCGGCGATCCGTTGACGCATCTCTGCCAATTCCGATATGAGTTGCTCTTTGGTCTTGTACTTATCTTCCATCTTGCGTGCCTCCCAAAACCGGCAGCGATTTCAGGCAACTATTGCCAGTCAATCCAGGACTTTAGCGTTCATAGCTGGCAGGTAGTGTTGGTAGTTGTCTGTCTATCCACAGGCGCAGACCCTGTTCCCCCGCTTCTTGGCCTCAAGAAGGGCGTCATCCGCGGCCTTCACCAGGGCCTCGGGCTCCACTGCATCTTCGGGGCAGGTGGCCACTCCCAGGCTGATGGTGATCTCCCCCTCGCCACAGAACTCGTATTCCTCTACGCTTGTCCTGATCCGCTCCGCCAGGATCACCGCCCGCTTCTTGTCCGTGCGGGGGAAGAACAGGACGAATTCGTCGCCGCCGTAGCGGGCCGCGATGTCCACCTTACGAATGTCTCGTGTCAGAAGCTGGGCCAACTCCCGCAGTAGGGCATCGCCTGCCAAGTGGCCACGAGTGTCGTTGTAGGCTTTGAAATCGTCAATGTCGAGCATGATCAGGGAGAGATAGTCACCGTAGCGGTTAACTGACTCTACCTCCCTCTCCAACAGCTCGTAGAAATGACGGCGGTTGTAGAGTCCTGTCAGCCCGTCGGTGATGGCCAGGTGCTGGGTCTTCTGATAGAGCAGCGCGTTCTCGATGGCGATGGCCGCCTGGTTGGCGAAGGTCATTGCCAGTTGGACCTCCTCAGCGGTATAAGGGCGCACCTCTGCCCGATCCAGGGCGATCATGCCAATGACCTGATCCTTCGCCATCAGCGGCACCCCCAACCAGGATCGGATGCGGCCCGAGTCGTAGATATCCGCCTCGTCCTTGAAATGAGCGTAATCCTGGACGACGTCCTCAATGGTTAGCGGCGCTTTGGTCGTGACCACGCGATAGTTGGGGAATTTGTGGTTAAGGGGAAAGACCAGGCCCACTACCTTATCTGGCTCCTCGAATCCTTCGCAGGCCACGATTTCCAACCGTTCATTCTCTAGTCGTTGGACAGAAGCGCTGTCGTAGGGTATCACCTGTCGCAGTTGTTGCAGGATCAACCCCAGCACTTCGTCTAGCTCCAGGGTCGAGCTGATGACGGTGGAGGCCTGGCGCAAGGTCTCTGCGATGTGACGCCGCTCCTGCTCCGCTTGGAAGAGGAGGCTGTTTTGGAGGGCAAGGGCCACCGCATCGGCGATCTGTCGGAGGACGGGCAATTGGTCCTCCCGGAAGAGACGCGTATCACTGCCGCCCAGGTTGAGCGCCCCGAAGACCTCGCCGCCGACGAGCAACGGCAGGGTGACCTGCGAGCGAAGGCCAGCCTGGTAGAGGGCTCGCTCGAACGGGAAGTGGGTCTCTGTGCTCAGGTCGGCGGTCAGGTGGGGGCGGCCAGCCTCTACGTCTTCGGCAGCGGCGGTGGCCGAGAGCGGCATCACCTCTCCCTCCCCCGGGGTGGGGAAGGGGGACTCCAACACAGACACGATGAACTGCTCGCCGGCCTCGTCCATCACTACCAGGCTCACCCAGTCGCAGCCGGTGAGGTCTTGCAGCCCCTCCACCAAGACGGGGAAAGCACCACGGACGTCGGGGGTGTTGAGGGCATAGGCGATGCGGCTCACCGTCTCCTGCTCCAGGGCGCGCCGCCTGGCCTCCTCCTCCGCCCGCACCCGCTCGGTGATTTCAGCTTGCAATTCTTCGTTTGCTTTCACAAGTGCAGCCGTGCGTTGTTCAACCAGTAACTCTAATTCAATATTGACTTTCACCAACGCCTGCTCCGTAAGGTCAAGTTTGAGTAGAACTCGCAAAAAGAAGTACGATAAGATCGGAGCAACAGTAGCGGGAATAATGGCGGATATAACAATGCCAGTAGCGGCAATTCGTTCCAGAAATACAGCGAGAATTATATACAATACAACTGAACACAGAACCGCCGCGACTGTGAGCATAAGTGTGGTCTTTACCGTGCCAAGTTTTCTCAATAGTTTGCGAATCATAAGTCTTCTCCTACCTAAAGCTGGAATTCTGATGAATAGGGGTAGAAAGCCAATCGTATTGGCCGTTCTGAGCCGTTGTGATCCCCTGGACCGAACGCGGTTGGGCTGCTGCCCCTTGTAGCGGAACTTCAGCCTGAACGGGTTCATGGTGCTTTCGAACAAGAGTATGGCGGATATGCTCGATCGGCGACCCGTTGGCGCATCTCCACCAATGCATCTATGAGTTGTTCTTTGGTCTTATCTTCATCTTTCATCTTGTTGCATACCTCCCCAAAACAGGCACCGCCAACGTCTAAGATGGTAATCATCTCATCGCGATCAAAGTAACCGCATTATATCATTTTTAGGCCATTTGACAAAATGTCACGTCGCGAGCGTATCGAGTTTGGGACAAGGTCGCTGTGGTCTCCCCAAGATATAGTTGATGCGCATCCCTTATCTTGTGTTATTTGACGTTTCCAGCCACAAGATGTAGTAGGGAAAAGCACGGTTGGCTGCGGCGTTCATTATGGGCAAACGCTGAGCCCATTTTCGGCCCTTTTACGGAGCCTGGTGCCCTGTTTGGCCTACTTGGATGTCCCCAGCGTGATACGCTCACTCACGTCCATGTCCTGAAGAAAGCCGGGATGGAGGCCGCCGTGCTGGGAGTGGATGCCAAGAGCCTGACCGGCGCCACCCGCCTCTACGAGAGTGTGGGCTTCGTAGAGCGCAAGCGGTTTATCCTCCATCGGCGGCCTTTGTAACAGCGGCCAAATCCTGCGTTGCCATGGTGGGCCAAAAGCAAAGCCGTCCTGACCACGGGGCGGCTCTTTTGGGCAATATGAAGTGACATTTAGTGTTTTAGTGCTACGGTGGAGGCTGACGATGTGCGCCCTTCAGGTGGGTAACTCAAGTCGGGGGCAAGGTCACGGTTGGGCGTCCGAGGACACTTGGAGACAGAAAGCTCATGGTCAGGTTTGCGCCACTCAAACAGGCTTCGAGTCTGCCCAACGGCCCGCGCTTCACCTGCGCCGCGAAGCGCAGCGGAGCGGCGTCAGGTGGAAGCGCTGGTTGGGCGGCATATTGCTAAATACCTACAACGACTTGGCATACAACTGCTCTATACGATTTAGTAACTCAGAAACATAACCAAGGCTCTCGTTCAAACCGGGCTTATAGCCGCTTGGGTGCGCACACTCATTACGTTTGGATAGAAGCCCTAGCAAAGTTTTTGCTTCAGACTTTGAGAGTACCCTCACATCACGAGCAGCCTCAATCAACTGAAACTCTGGAACATTCTCTCGAATTTCCTCAATCGTACTGTATTTGCTCCATCCTGTTTTTACCGACTTCACTTTGACTAAGCCGTCTGAGGAAAGCTTTTGTTCGAGGAAGTCCATAAACCCAGCCCACGCCATCACATGGACTGCACGAAAAATGCCTCTCTCAGTGCAGGCCAGTGCTTGTTGAAAGAGCTCATCTTGCTGGAGAGATAGCACTTTTAGCCGGCTTCGTGTTTGATCAAGCGAAACAATACGTGATTGAGAGCTCTCATGTTTGGACAGAATCTGATGAGCTTCATCCTCAAATGTATGGGCCTTTTGCCTGAACCTACGCGCTATTTCTACAATCATCCATCACTACCTTACGACAGAAGATGTCTCTTCATAGCGGAGAATAATTTATCGTATACGCTCTCGTCTGTCGTATCCGGCAATGTGAGTTGAATGTTGATGTTGATCGTAACACCAGCCCCCAATTCCTTGATAATCTTTGTTGGTGCTCCAAGACCATCCTGAGTCAATTGTACGGGTTGTACGGGCGGACCTTCTACAGAGACACCCTCGAAATCCGCCAATCCGCACAGAGTTTTGAAGGTTGTCACTGTTTTGGAGACAACCTGGGCACCGGCTGTTGTTTTCGTGCTGAAAAAGGCTTTTAGTTCCTCATCACTTCGGCGATGAGCACCGGCGTAAGTCTGGAAAAGTTCAGCATAACCTTCAAGTACTCCTTCTGCCAAGACCTTTCCGGCGCGACTTTTGTCCCGATAGCTCATCCACCTATCAGTAGGTTTGCTTGATTGATCAACGAAGCCGATGAATCTGAGCACCGGTATAATCGTGTGGTCATTGGTGGCTTTCAAACCAATTGAGGCAAGCCATTTCTTATCAACCGTGTCAGGCTTACCTACCTGTTGAACTTTCTCGAAAAAAGACTTCAACTTTCCAGTAACTTGGGTATAAGGGAAGTCGGCCATTGATCTTTACTCCTTTGTTGAGATTAGCATTACCACACTCTACTTAACGCAGTAGAGGTATTCGCGAATCCTGTGCTGGATTGCCGCCCAACTACTTAATATATGGACGTTTTTCCACCTAATCCCCCGTTTGGCATACTAGACGGACATTCCTCCATATAACTCTCCCTTTTTGGTGTATTAGGTGGAAATCTCATCTGCCTAGTACGCTTGCCACAACGAAACAAAGCTTGCAGAACGAGGTACAAAAGCATTGAAATGGCAAACTATCAGAATAGACCAAAAACAACAAAAACCAACCTCCTCCTAACCTGCGGAAAAGGTCGGCCCTCAATGTCTCATGCTCTCACCTCCTACATTGGCTATTGGCTGCAATGGAGGCAACGATGTGGCTAAGTGTTGGTCAATATCTACATGCTATTGTACCACACAACGACTCAAGTGTCAAAGCAAATCTTGTGTTCAACGTTCCCTGTACCCTTCTCTTGATAAGTGGCCATAGCCTCGGCCAGGATCGCGGCCGTGCCAGAGGAGTTCGGGTCTTATGGCAGGCGTGGAAGCACGTACTGAAGACTGGAATACGCTCCCCTGGAAGTCCAGCCATTAGTCAGTCTTTACGGCCAAATCGCGTTTCACTCCGACGAAAGCGGCTTCTTCTAACTCTACTCGTTCTTGAATGATGTGCGTAAGCCACTCCTCGACACTTGTTTTTCGATGCAGTCGCGCTAGGAAAGCCGCGCGTGCGGCAAGGTCGGCAGGGATAGACAGAGAAGCTGGCTCAGTTCTCCGCACATGAATAGGTTTTTCCCAAGCCGAATCGTCGCTAGCTTGTGCCACTACAATCTCGTCAATTTCTTGTTCGGATAGACTCCCCTTGGTTTTATCTCTCGCGCTCATATATCCCACCCTGTGATGATACGGACAACATTTCCTGGCCTGAGTTGAAAGATGATTTTGAGCCGCCGTCCGCCGATGGTTCTTCCAATCAATTGATAGCGGT
>JBAWAP010000219.1:0-3466 GCA_049589355.1 Anaerolineae bacterium | reverse complement strand
GGTAGTGGTCGGCGCAGATTCCCCAATCGGCCCCAACCCCGACTCGCTCGAGCCGTACCCTGAGGGCGTTGTGGCGTTTATCGGACGCACGGGCAAGGCGACGGGCGAGTGGCTTGGGCAGGCCGTTATCAAAGCCTGCGAGGGCAAGGACCCGTGTGAAGTGGCCTACTTGATCGGCATGCAGAACCTGACCATCGATCAAGTGCGATACCAAAATCTTCAAGATACCATCAAGCCCTATCCCAACATCAAAATCGTGGCTTTCCAGGAGGCCCTGTACCGAAAAGACAAGGGGTACGAAGTCATGCAGAACGTCTTCCAGGCCAATCCCGGCATTGATGCCGTCGCTACGTCAGGCGACCAGATGGTCCTCGGAGCGCTGCAAGCGGCCGAAGAAGCGGGTCTGAAAGACGTCAAGTTTATCGGAAACGGGGCCAGCAAAGAAGGCTGCGACGCGCTGAAAGCGGGGAAGTTTTATGCGACCATTGCCGACATCCCCTACACCCAGGGCCAGCTCCTGGTCGAAACGGCCGTGAAAGCCGTGCGGGGTGACAAATCCTTTGCGACTTCGGTTGACCTCAACAAGGTGTCGCCGCCGCTGCCCAAACACGGTCCCGTGATCAGCAAGGAAGACTTGAGCGAGTACGAATGTCAGTGGTAGCACCTGGCTACGTCGTTACACGGTGAACTCGCAGCCGATGAACTCGACAGCTCATATCGAGTTACGCAATGTTGGCAAGCGGTTCGACGCGGTCGAAGCGCTTGCCAACATCAATCTTAATGTCGTCCGAGGCACGATCCACGCCCTGGTCGGTGAGAATGGCGCCGGCAAGTCTACGCTTGGTAAGATCGTCAGCGGCGTGATTCGACCCGACCAGGGCGAGGTGATCGTCAATGGACAACGAGTGCACTACACCTCGCCGCGTGACGCGTTGGTGGACGGCATCACGGTGATCTCGCAGGAGCTCACGCTCGTGCCGAAACTCGGCGTGCTGGAGAACGTCTTTCTCGGTATGGAGACGCATCGAGCGGGTATTCTGCAAGGCGATGACATGCGGCAGCGCTATGAGAGGTTGACTGCCCGTTCCGGGTTCAGTCTGCCGACCGATGTGTCCGTAGCCAAGATGAGAGTAGCCGATCAGAAGAAAGTCGAGATCCTGCGAGCGATCGCTCGAAACGCTCAGTTGATTGTCATGGATGAGCCTACGGCTGCCTTGCCCGCGGATGAAACCGAGAAACTTCTCGACATCGTCCGCTGGCTGCGCGATGCCGGCACCACCATTGTTTATATTTCCCACTTCCTGGAAGAGGTTCTTAGCCTGGCCGACATCGTGACCGTGCTCCGCAACGGCCAACTCGTTCGCACCGCGCCCGCGCGCGAGGAAACTCCCGAAAGCCTGGTCACGGCCATGCTCGGCCGGGCAATGAACCTGGCCTTTCCACCCAGGATTCCTCTGGCGCCCGATGCCCCGGTGGTGTTCTCGGTCGAGGGCCTCACGCGGGCAGGCGTCATCGAGAACGTGTCTCTCAACATTCGGGCCGGAGAGATCGTCGGGCTGGCGGGGCTGGTGGGCAGCGGGCGCTCGGAGGTGGCACGGGCTATCTTTGGCGCGGATCGGCGCGATCGAGGGGTGATCAAAATCGTCGGACAACACGCGCAGATCGAGTCGCCGGCCGATGCGATACGTGCAGGGATCGTTCTCTTGCCGGAGAGCCGCAAATTGCAGGGGCTCATCATGTGCCTCGGGGTCGGTCATAATGTCACGCTCCCTCACCTGGATACGCTAAGCCGCGCGACGCTGATCCGAGGGCCTCAGGAACATCGTGAGACGAAGGACCTGCTGGCCAACCTTGACGTCAGACCGCCGGAGCCGCGGGTGAAGGTGACCAGTCTGTCCGGAGGCAATCAGCAGAAAGTCTTATTTGCGAAGTGGTTGTTTCGGCGACCCCGAATCCTGATCGCTGACGAGCCGACCAGGGGCGTGGATGTGGGGGCCAAGCAGGCCATCTATCGGCTGCTCAACTCCCTCGCCGAGCAAGGGATGGGGGTGCTTCTCATCTCGTCGGAGATTGAAGAAGTGCTGGGGCTCGCTCACCGGGTTTATGCCATGCGTCAGGGTCGCGTCGTAGCAGAATTTGAAGGATCGTCGCTGACGGAAGACGCGGTGATGCGCGCCGTTTTCGCCGCACCACAAGTCAATCAGGATTCAAACGGGTGTAGCTAAGACTTGTGGTAGTGACGACTTTAGTCGTTTCCAGCGACTGAAGTCGCTACTACCTTCCACAGATTTGGGCCACACTCAATTCAAACGAGATGAACGATAAGACAGAAACTCACAGTCAAGCCCAGGCTACGCCTGAGACCAAGCGTGTGTTGCCGAAACGCATCCGGCTGGACATCCTCCGAGATTACGGGACCGTCATAGCCTTCGTTGTACTGTTTGCAGTTCTGGCCATCGTCTCTCCAGCCTTCTCGTCGGCCAGAAACCTGCACAACATCGTTGATCAGTCGGCTCACGTTGGCATCGTCGCCTGCGCGATGACGATTGTGATCATCGGTGGCTGCTTTGATCTTTCCGTCGGCGCCACATTCGCCATCGCCGGGTCGCTGGCGGCAATCATTGCTCGGGCCGGTTATACAGAGATTGGCATCCTCGTAAGCCTGTTGGTTGGTCTCGTACTTGGCCTGGCGAATGGGGCAATCATCACGCTGTTGCGAATTAACTCTTTCATCGCCACCCTTGCCACAAGCCTGGTCATCCGCGGGTTAGGTCTCGTGTTGACAGGCGGGCTGCTCATCATTGTGCCCGACCCGAAATTTGCCATCCTCGGACAGGGCCATTTCCTGGAGATCAAATACCCGGTATTCATTTTCATTGGCTTTGTGATTTTCACCTGGTTTATCCTCTCGCGCACGACCTTCGGCCGCTACGTTTACGCCATTGGGGGCAACGCAGAAGCGGCCCGTCTGTCCGGTGTCAGGGTCGGACTCATCCGCACGCTCACGTTCTGTCTGACCGGCCTCGCCGCCGGGCTCGCTGGCGTGATCACGGTATCCCGCATTGCTCAAGGCGTGGCGGACATCGGCGTAGGAGTTGAGCTGGCCGCCATCGCTGCAACCGTCATCGGCGGGACAAGCATCCTGGGAGGCGAAGGGGCGATCTGGCGCACGGTGATCGGTGTCCTGCTCCTGCGCCTCATCAGCAATGGATTCAACCTCATGAATGTGCCCCCGTTCTACCAAAGTATCTTTCAAGGCGCGATCATTATCTTTGCGGTTTCGTTAGATACCCTATCGAGGCGAGAGACTTAATTAGAAATTAGAGATTAGAAATTAGCTGGACAATGTTACATTTGTCATTGCGAGTCTTCCATGGCGCATCGCGCCATCCGTAGGGGGCAGAAACTTGGGCGAGGTTCGTAGTAACAGCTTTAGCTGTCGTTTGGCAGCAAAGGCGACTAAAGT
>JBAWAP010000218.1:0-15043 GCA_049589355.1 Anaerolineae bacterium | reverse complement strand
CTCCATAGCTCCTGCCCGTTTGGGCTTTTGACGCTCTCCTCCAGAGGGCACCATAAGCCCTCATAAGTGTCTCCGCAGAGCAGAGTCAGGTCTGCCCGCTGCGCCGCTTCCTCAAGGAAAGCTCTGGCTCGATTGGAGAAATGAGTTGGTGATACGTGGAGATCGGAGCAAGCATAGATTGTCATAACTTGTCCTTCGGCGAACAAAAATCGGTATCAGATCTCCCGTCACTACTTCACCTTGACCTTAAACGACGCATAGACGTAGTCGCCACTTGTTCTTTGGATCTTGAGCTTGAAGGTCGTGGTGCTATAGAGCACTATGTCTGTCTTAAAGCCCTCGCCCACTACACCTTGCTCTGAACCGGATCCGATCTGGAGCCAGACGCCCTTGGCACATTCCACCTTCCAGAAGATGCTGACCTTTCCGCCAACGCCAACAGTATCGGCGGTCGGCCAAAAAAGCCAAACTATCGGGTCGCCACAACCAGTACCGCTGATGTTGACTGTTAGCTGGTGAGTCTCCTCGCTATTGTCCGGCTTGGTCACAATGGCCTTGTAGATCGTGGTGATGCTGGGGCAAACCTGGCGGGAACCCTGGCCAGGGACTGGCTGTTTGTCATAGCCATAGCCAAAAACGATGTGGAGCTCCTTGATGCCGGAAAAGTCCCAGCTCAACGTGGTGCACTGCCCGGCCGGGAGGTTAGTGTGCGCGATGCGAAACGGCCGCACCGTGACCGCTTGAACGTTGCTATATTCTCCGTACCCCCACTGGTTGCGACCGCGCACGCGATAGTAATAGGTTCCAGATGCCCTGCCAGGACTAGGAACCGGCCAGGAAGTTCCTACACCGTCGTAGACGGTGGTCGGGCTGGAAAAGCCAGCGTTGTCGTCCTCTTCCAGGACGTAGGTGTTTGCCAAATCTGCTACCCCCCAGCTCACCGTATAGAATCCATCTCCGTCTGTGTTGTCAATGGGGTTCAACGTGGCTGGATAAGGAACGGGTGGCCAGCGCTTTGCTATAAATGGAAAGAAATAGCGACGGGGTACCACGATCGTTGTGTCGGTGGCAGAGTCCTGGACAGTAGGAGTGAGTGACGATGTGGCAGTGATAATCGCGGTGTCCGTCAGACCAATGGCGTGCGCTGGGACAGTCAGGCTGATCTGGAAGGGTGTTGTCATCTGCGCGGCGACTTGCAATGCCAATGTCCCGGCGGGCTGAGTTGCTCCCACCAACTCTACCGGCCAATCTTGCGTTGATAGAACCTCTAACGTGAATGTATCTGTCGTTGTGCCAGTGTTGGTCAGGGTGTGATTGTAGAGGATGGTCTCCCCGGCGTAGGCCTGTCGCGTATAGTCTGGCCCGATCTCCACGCCTGCTGTCTGAAGGGCGGCAGTTGCAGATGACACCCAACCGATCAACAGCAATGCGCCTACGACCCCCATCCATACACACGCGACCGCATAACTGCTAGCCCTGAATTGCCTTACCCACTTGTCTAACATGCTAGTACCTCCTTGTTGTGTTATGTATATGGCTCAACATGAGCATGGCTTTTGATACCCCCCAATAAGCTATCCCGCTGTAATGCCACCATCAATGACCAGGGAAGAGCCGGTGACAAAGGCCGAGTCATTAGAGGCGAGGAACAGGGCTGCTCTGGCTACCTCTGCCGGTGAACAGATACGGCCCAGGGGATGCTTAGCCTCGAACAGGGGGCGGAGCTTCTCAACGCCCCCTAATTCCTCCATCTCCTGTTTTAGCATGGGCGTATCCACACTGCCGGGACAGATACAATTCACGCGGATGTTCTGGGCAGCATGATCCAAGGCCAGGGCTTTGGTGAGGAGCACCATCGCCCCCTTGGAGGCACAGTAGGCAGCCGCTTCTTTACCTCCTACCAACCCATAGTAGGAAGCAGTATTGATGACGACTCCGCTGCCGTTCTTAATCATCCAGGGGATGGCATATTTGGACATCAGGTAAGCGCCCTTCACATTGGTGTCCATCGTGTCGTCCCATTCTTCCTCAGTGGTATCCACCACCGTAGCGCGGTAGATTGTGCCCGCATTGTTGACGAGGATATTCAGTTGGCCGAAATCCTCAATTGCTCTTTCCACCGCTTTCTGACAATCCTCGGCTTTGCGAACGTCACAGGCGACGAATATGGCCTGTCCACCGCTCTTTGCGATGCTCTCCACTGTCTCATTACCACGCGCTTCATTACGTGCCGCAATGACCACTCGGGCTCCCTCTTTTGCGAAGAGTATGGCGGTTGCACGACCGATGCCTGAATTACCTCCGGTTATAAGCGCCACCTTGTCCTGTAGTTTCATATCCTGCCTTTCAACCAGAAACCAGGTTTTTGCGCCTAAGGGCAGAGAGACGTGATTGTTCCAGTTACGTTCGCTGGCCAGAATACTACCTATTCAGAGAAAAACCTGGTTTCTTTCCTGGGATGGGATTGTGCCATTGTAGTAGTACTGGATCCTCCAAGGGACTGCACATAAGAGTTATAGGGATCCCAGGAGCGGTTATCTCCTTCGTGCCTTTTGTCTTTGCCAATGCAAAAACACCCCTCCGCAGACCAATAGCGCCGTTGCCCCTACCATCTGTATCCATGAAGGAACTGGACCCTCTTCCACGTCCCCACCAGTAACGGGAAGTCCCGGTTGTGCCTTGGGCGTTTCGGTGATGACTACGGTCGGTGAGCAGGTCGGCGTAGCGGTGGCCGTCGGCATTGGTGCCGGTGTGTCAGGCAGGGGCACTGGTGTAGCCGGTGGCGGCTTTGGTGTATCGGTCGGCGGAACAGGCGTCGGCGTGGGCGGGACCGGTGTATCCGTTGGCGGTACCGGTGTATCAGTTGGCGGAACAGGCGTCGGCGTAGGCGGCACCGGTGTGTCCGTGGGCAGTACTGGTGTATCGGTTGGCGGTCCCGGCGTCACGGTCGGGCACGGAGTCTCCGTCGGTCAAGGCTGTGCGCCAGCGGGGATCAACGGGAGTGACGCCATCACCAGCAAGGCCACAGTGAGCGAGATAGCAAGAGTCAGGAATCGAATTGTTAGCCTCCCTTCTGCTTCAAGATAAGCGGTAAGTAAATCTCGAAAGTGGGTGGGACCTCACATCCCCCAAACCAGTTGATAATAGCTCCCATCACCTCTGCGCGGTCTGCCAGGTTTGCCAATCCCTCCAAGGGCCAGCCGAGGAAGACTGTCTTATAGGCGGCACAACTATAGCTGGTGGAGTTGTTCTGGCCCGTGCCATTCCAACGGAACGGCGAGGAAACCCCTCACCCACCCCCGTGGTTCACATTGTCGGTATAGAGATCACCCGGCCAGCCGTCGGGCGCGGTCAGGTTGTAGGGGCCCAGTCCACCGCCGATGGCGTGGCCACCGTTACCCACCGGGTCCGTCCGGTTCACGTCGCTGGTGTAACTGCCAATGCGCAGGCGGCTCAGGCCGAACGAGGTCAGCCCCCTGTCGTAGAGGTAATCCTCGCTTACGAGGCAGAACCGGCCCTCTGCGTCGAGGTAGGTCGCCACTGCCGCTTCGTTGGCCGAGGTGAAGGTGTCGCTGCGGGGATAGCCGGTGAACCAGATGACCATCTGGTAGCCCATCAGGTCGCTCGCGGATGGCGAGCCCTGACCAGCCAGGTCCCAGACATCGTAAGTTGCACGCAGTTCATCCAGGGCCGAGGTATAGTAGGTGCGTATGTCAGGACTGTCTTGGTCATCATCCACCAACAGCACACAGGGTAATGACGAGCTGGCCGCGGTCGTGAGCACATAGCCCAGGGGTGCTAAGGCGATGAGGCCACAAAGTACGGCGCTGGTAAGGATCGCGGTGAAAGTTCTATGAATCAACGGACAGGCCCTCCTTGCTATTGCTGTTGAGCATAGTATAGCAGATTTCGGCTTCTTTGGCAATAACACCAGTATGCACGTTAGCCTTGCGGATGCGTTCTTGCACGAGGCAGAACGATGCTCCATCGGATGGAGAGAGGAACGAATACTTCGACAAACTAACAGCGCTGCATTACTCTTTGCGTCAGTGACGATTATACTATATAATATGCACACAACTCACCGGGAGCGAGAGACTATGGAAACTGAATTCAGCGAAGGCACGCGCGGGCAAGTGATCGAGCGCATCAGCCAGCGTTTACAGACCCTTGATCATCAGACCCTCTTAAGGCTCGACGAGCTCACAGAGCAGGTAGAGGCCGACGGGGAGATGCTTGCCGCAGAGAGGATGACGCGGCGGCGTTTCCTGCGGGGAGCTCTGGCCGGGGGAGTAGCCGGCCTGGCTGTGGGCGCTGGCGGAGGCTTGGTGGTCTGGGAGGTGGCCCAGTTAGAAGGAGCTGCGGAAGCCCTCAAGCTGAAGGGACTGCTGGCGCTTTACGAGAGCCTGGAAAAGATCGAGCTGGACGCCATCGTGAGCACCGGCATGGCGGCTGTGGGTTTGCTGCTCAAGGGGGTGGAGGGCGGGAGCCTGGCCATCAAAGCTGGCCTGGATACCGTCGAAGGACTTCTCCTGGACTTCGAGGGAGCCTTCCCAACCATTCGGGCCGGCATCGAGTGGACGGAAGGGGTGGTCTCAGCCCTGGCCGACAGATTGCAGGCCCTGGAGGATGCCATAGAACGGGTGCTGGAAAAGGCGCAACCCGTCACCGAGGCCCTGGGCAGCTTCTTCGACTTTATGCTGGATTTGCTGCCCTTCGGCTATGGTGACAGGATCAGGGCCATCCTCGACCGCATCGGTGACCTCGTGACCAGCATTCCTGAGACCGTAGAGGGCATCAACACCAAACTGCTGGAACCCCTGCGCCGCGATTGGTTCTCCGAAGAGGAGGGCAAGGGCCTCAAGGGCGGTTTGATAGACCCCATCGTGACCAAACTCTTAGACCCCCTGGAGGCTTTCCTGGGAAGATTGGCCGAACTGATGGGCAGTTGGGAGGAAAAGCTGGTCGGTCCAGCCCAGGAGGCCATCGGTGAGCGCGACGCCATCCGGGGAGAAATCGCTCGTTACAAAGCGGAAGAGGGCCTGGCTTGAGGATAGCGGATATGAGGTGCCCTCAGGTGCCCGGCACTTTTTGCTGAAACCCCAAAGGCAGCTAGGTTTGGAAAGCGTGTGAGCGGCTCGCTCCAGGCGACATTGGCGAGTGCCAGGCACCTCAGCGGTTCTCCGCTTACCACCGCCTGAACGCCTACTAGAGAAGTGCCGTCTTGGGTGGTCTCCCTCTTGGGTGTTGCTGCTGTGTCATTGCGAGCGACCGTAGGGAGTGAAGCAATCCCCTCCGCCGCAGGCTGGAGATTGCTTCGTCGCTTCGTTCCTCGCAATGACAAAAGAGGATAGAGTATGACATGCTCATAGAATTGCTGATCGCAGCCTTGGTAGTGGTGATCTTGATAGCTGGGTCTGTTGGCTGGTATGGATCCCAACAGATCGTCAAACGCCGCACACCCGACGTGCGAACTGACCCGGCTGACTATGGCTTGAGCTATGAGGAGGTAGCTTTCCGAAGCCGCGATGGCCTGACCCTGCGCGGTTGGTTCATCCCCGCCGAGAAGCCACGGGGGACCATTGTTTTCTGTCATGGCCACATCGGAAGCATGGACCCTGATATTGAGTACGCACCCGCCCTTCACGATGGCAAATACAACGTGCTCATGTTCGACTTTCGTGGCCATGGCCGCAGCGAAGGCCAGCGTGTTTCGATGGGCTACCACGAGCGGCTGGATCTGCTGGGAGCTATAGATTATCTAAGAAGCCGGGGCATAGACCGCGTGGGAGTGCTGGGCTTTTCGATGGGCGGAGCGGTGGCTATCAGCACGGCCCCACAGAGCGAGGCCATCCGCGCCGTGGTCAGTGATGGGGCCTTTGCCCGACTGGGGAACGCAATCGCAAGCGGGGCCAGGGAGCGAGGCTTGCCCGGCTGGGTTGCCGCCTGGGCGAGCCCCCTGATGATTGGTTCAGCCAGCCTCCGCCTTGGTTCCTGGCTGCCCAAAGCTGATCCTGTCCGCTGGGTGGACAAAATCGCTCCCCGGGCTCTCCTCATCGTCCACGGAGGGTTGGATCCCTATATCTCATTGGCCGAGGTACAGGAACTCTACGCTAAAGCCGGTGAGCCCAAGGAGCTCTGGGTCGTGCCCGAAGCCGGTCACCGCATGGTAGATAAACAACGTCCCGATGAATACAGGGCCAGGCTGTTGGCCTTCTTCAATAAGTGGCTGTGCCAGGCTGAGCATCAGTAGATCAAGAGAGGAGGACGAAATGAAGAAGAAAGCAATGATTCTTGTCGTTTTGGGGTTGTTACTGTCTTTCCTGCCCACCTGTCAGCGTAAGCCCGGGGGCGGCCCTTTGGAGCTGCTTTATGCTGCCCCTTTCGAGGCCGGCATCGAAAAGGGTTCCGATCTGCCAGGTACAGGGGTTCACTACGTTGGCCTGTCCGACAAGGGGGCCGAGGTCCTCATTGATGACCAGACCGCCTTCAAGCAGAAAGGTGATTCCCTCGATTGGAAAGGCAACTCCTTGGAGAATGTTGACCTGGACCTGACGCTGCGGGTGCTCTGGTTCACCGAAGAGACCCTCTACCTGGGTGGGACAGCCAAGGTGACCGTGCGGGACCCTACGCCTGAGGCGGCCTCGATCCCGGCGGAAGTTCCCGTGAAATACTCCAATGCTCCCGTGACCTATCGGGTGGAGAAGGACGGCTACATCCCAGGCACTCTTGTCAAGTACTTGAGCAAGCAGGAAGAGGGGATCGAGCTGAGTGGCGTCGAGGGGTATCCCTATCGCAAGTTCGGGGACTCCATCGTCTGGGAGGGCAAGCTCAAGGATAAAGTATTCCTGCAGTTGAATGTGCGGGTGATTTTCATTGCCGAGGACTTCATCAGGGTTGTCGGTACTGTCACTCTCTTGCTCACACCGTGAGGCGGTCAGTGGAACAGCCTGCACCCCATCATCCTGCCGGCCATCTTGCTGTGTTTCGCACCTGAGAAGCTGAAGAGCACCTGCTTGGGAGAGCTAACCTCCCTTTGCAATCCGTTGAATGGCTTCTCTCCTCAATTCGCCTTTGACATCCCGTGCGTGATGAATATAACATCTACACCTTTACCCATTTCCTGGGGGCAGCGCTGGGGTCGCTGGCGGGCGACTGCCTGTTCCAACAAATAAAGGAGGAACAAATCGTGGAACTGATCAGAGACCTGATCGAGCTCTTTCTACATCTCGACAAACACCTGAATGTGATCATCCAGACTTACGGGGTTTGGACCTATCTGCTCCTGTTTCTCGTCATCTTCTGCGAAACGGGCCTGGTGGTGACTCCCATCCTTCCTGGGGATTCCTTGCTTTTCGCCGCAGGCACCTTCGCGGCCCTCGGGTCACTGAACGTCGGATTACTATTCGTTCTTCTCGCCGCCGCAGCCATTGGAGGAGATACGGTGAACTACTGGATAGGACACTTTGCGGGCTCGAAGGTGCGCTTCCTGAACAGAGAATACCTGGACCGCACCCATCGCTTCTACGAAAAGCACGGGGGAAAGACTATTATTCTAGCCAGGTTTATCCCCATCATCCGTACATTTGCGCCCTTTGTGGCCGGTATTGGGAGGATGACCTATTGGCATTTTATCAGTTATAACGTCATAGGTGGATTGGCCTGGATTGCTCTTTTTACTTTCGGAGGCTACTACTTTGGCACCATTCCCGTTGTCAAACGTAACTTCAGCCTAGTCATCGTGGCCATTATTTTCATCTCGCTTTTACCCATGGTGATCGAGCTCTTGAGCCAGCGCTTCCGGGCCTCACGAAGCCGTGAAATGTGACGAGTGTGACTGACGGACCCGTCGCGGACTACGTTTCGCGCATCAATCTGGACATTCCAAATGGTCAACGATTAAGCGCAAGAAGGCAGTAATTAATAATGTGATAGGCTTACCCGTGTTGGAAATGCTGTTTGAAGGAGATTGTATGGCAGTTCGTCGCATAACTCTGGCCAACGATCCGATATTGCGGCAGAAATCGAAGAAGGTGAAGCACTTTGGGGAGGCTTTGCAGGTCTTGATAGATGATATGGTGGAAACCATGCAGGCCGCCAACGGAGCAGGCTTGGCTGCGCCCCAGGTAGGTGTACTGGAACGAGTCATTGTCATCCAATTGCCTGAGGACGAGGAGGATCCTCAGAGCGGCAAGCTCTTCGCTCTCTGCAATCCGCAGATCGTCAGGGCCGACGGAGAGGAGGAGGGCGACGAAGGGTGTCTCTGTTTACCCGGCTACGCGGGAGAAGTGAAACGGGCCACTTCGGTTACCGTCAAGGCCCAGGATCGTCGGGGCAGGAAGGTGCGGATCAAGGCGGAGGGGTTCTTGGCCCGCGTCTTTCAGCACGAGGTAGACCACCTCGACGGCACCCTCTACATTGATCGAGTGGAGAGCCTGGATAAGATCCGGCGAATCACCCCACTGGAAGAAGTGGAGGGAGAAGCTGACAAGAGAAAGGCCCCACTGTAAGAAGCCGAAGATTTGAAGGTTCAGGTACTTGACAAACTTGGAGAAGTTTGGTATAATATAGACGTATTGAAAAACGTCTATGGATTTGGGAGTGAGCTGTGACCATTGATTGTGTAGAGTTCTGCAAAGCCCTGGCTGACGATACCCGGCAGCAGATTCTGGAGATGCTGTTGGATGGGGAAATGCGCGTCAGCGACATCGTGGACGCCTTTACCATGTCCCAGCCGACCATCTCCCACCACCTAGGCATCCTCAAGCAGTTCGGCCTGGTGACCACGCGCAAGGAGGGCAAAGAAGTGTTCTACGCCATCAATCGCGGCAACGTGGTCGAATGCTGCGGCAGGCTCATCACCAAGTTCGAGGTGCAGGAGGTGTGTGAAGTGTAGACACTCTTTTTTTGCCATGATACATAGACAAATTTGAATACATCCATATAAGGAGGAAACGAGAATGAACGAGATTACGACTGATGAGAGGATAAAAGAGGCTGTGCGCCAAACCTATGGTAGCCTTGCTCGCCGCTTTGTCGAGGAGCCTGTCCTGAGCGAAGTCAAAGGATCGGCCCAGGCAAGCTGTTGCGGCCCGTCGAAAGCGACTATTGAGGGCACGGCCCAGGCAAGCTGTTGTGGCCCGTCGAAAGCCACTGTTGAGAGCACGGCCCAGGCGAGCTGCTGTGGCCCATCGGAAGGGGCCATTGAGAGCGCGAGTGGCGCTGCCAGGCTCTACTCGGCCGAGGAGCTCGCTGGCCTACCAGATAGCGTGACCGGCGCCTCGGCGGGTTGTGGCAATCCTATCGCCATTGCTGAACTCCAGCCGGGCGATGTGGTGCTTGACCTGGGCTCGGGTGGGGGCATTGACTGCTTCCTGGCTGCCAAGAAAGTTGGCCCGGAGGGGCAGGTGATTGGGCTGGATATGACGCCTGATATGATCAGGCTGGCTCGACGCAACGCCAAGAAGGTTGGGGCGATGAACGTCGAATTTCGCTATGGTGAGATGGAGGACATCCCTCTGCCTGACGAGTCGGTGGATGTCATCATCTCCAACTGCGTCATCAACCTTTCGCCAGACAAAGACGCTGTCTTTAGTGAGGCTTACCGCGTGCTGCGACCCGGCGGACGGATGAGCGTCTCTGACATCGTGATTGACAGCGATCTTCCCCAGTCTATCCGCAGCAGCCTGGACGCCTGGGCCAGTTGCCTAGCGGGTGCCCTGGACGAGTCGGTCTATCTGGACAAGATCCGGGCGGCGGGATTTGAGGAGGTAGAAGTCCTGTCCCGCGATTACGCGGATCCCGATCAGGTTACTGAGGGGGAGGAGGCGCAAGCATTGCTAGACGGAGCCGGCATCTCAACCAGTGAGCTCGCCCAAAAAGTGGCCAGCATCAAGGTCAGGGCTCACAAGCCACAGTGATAGGACAAAATGGGTGCGTTTCAAACGGGTTGGTAGGGGCGGGCCTTGCGCCCGCCTTGGGCACCCGCAAGTTGTGCCCCTGCTACAACCGAAATGAAACATACCCGGACAAAATCAGAACGTAGAGAGGCAGAATAGCTTCCGGCCTCTTTTTTGGTTTCCGCAGTCGGCGTAGCTCATTCTCCAGGAGAGGAAGCGTCGGACGAATTTGATAGTTTTTGACAGGGATGTTGTGTTATACTCTTGGTGATTAAAGCCCGTAATGGGCTTTTTTGGTGTGACCTCGGACCAAAAGGGAATGATGAACAAATCCTCCCGTCTGCCTGGGTTCTACAAGCTGAGCTTGGAGGATCGGGCGGCTGTCGTCGCAGAGTTGGCTGGACTGACGGCTAACGAGAAGGCGATCTTGATGGGGGAGGGCTTGAGCTCAGCCCAAGCCGATCAGATGGTCGAGAACGTGGTGGGCATCCACGCCCTGCCCCTTGGGATAGCCGGCAATTTCCTCATCAACGGCCAGGACTATCTTATCCCCATGGCCATCGAGGAACCCTCCGTTGTAGCCGGAGCCAGTTTCGCCGCACGGCTGGTGCGCGATGGCGGCGGATTCACCACCAGCAGCGACGAGCCGGTGATGATCGGCCAGATCCAGGTAATGGATGTCGCCGACCCCTGGGCAGCCCGCTTCGAGCTCCTGGCCCAGAAAAGCCGCCTGCTCCAACTGGCTGACCAGACCGATTCCCTGATCGTCAGGCTGGGCGGCGGTGCCCGCGACCTGATCGTCCGAGTCGTTGAGGACAGCAAGGTTGGCCCGATGGTGGTCGTGCACCTGCTGTTCGACTGCCGCGACGCGATGGGAGCCAACGCGGTGAACACCGCGTGCGAGGCTCTGGCCCCGGAGGTGGAAAACATCACCGGCGGACGGGTGGTGCTGCGCATCATCTCCAACCTCGCCGACCGAAGGCTGGCGCGCGCCAAATGCACTATTCCGGCAGACGTGCTGGCCTTCGAGTCGTTCACTGGCCAGACGGTATCGAAGCGCATCGTCGAGGCCTACGCCCTCGCCGCCAACGATCCCTACCGAGCCGCCACCCATAACAAGGGCATCATGAACGGTATTGATGCCGTGGCTATAGCTACAGGTCAGGACTGGCGCGCTGTGGAGGCAGGAGCCCACGCTTATGCTGCCCGCAGCGGGCATTACACTTCGCTCTCGCACTGGAACGTGGACGCCGATGGGAACCTGGTAGGTACGCTGGAGTTGCCCTTGGCTGTTGGCATCGTTGGTGGGGCCAGTCGGGTACACCCCACGGCCAAGGTAGCGCTGAGGATCCTGGGTGTGACCTCGGCGCAGGAGCTGGCGGAGGTCATGGCCGCCGTGGGGCTGGCTCAAAACCTGGCTGCCCTGCGGGCGTTAGCTACCGAGGGAATCCAACGAGGCCACATGGAACTGCACGCACGTCAGATGGCCATCGCCGCCGGGGCCACGGACGATCTGGTAGAGATAATCGCCGAGCGTTTGGTAGCGGAGCAAAAGATTCGCCTCGACCGGGCGCAGGAGCTTGTGCAGGAATATGACAACGAATCGGCAGGATGAAACGAATTCCTCTTGTTAACCGAAATTCGCCTAGTCCTTGGATAAATGAGGCAACATTTTGAGGAAGGCGCCCAGCAGGGCTAGAAAGGAGAAGGCCAAATGGCCACATATATTGTGCTGTCCAAGTACACGCAGCAAGGCATCGGGAAGATCAAGGAGAGTCCTGCCCGGATCGATGCGGCAAGGCAAACTGCTCGTTCTATGGGTGCGGAGTTGAAAGCATGGTATCTTGTGATGGGCCGATATGACATCGTCACAATATGGGAAGCGCCAAACGATGAGACAATAGCTAAAGTAATGCTCGCAATTGGCTCACTCGGTAACATCACCACAGAGACTCTGCGCGCCTTCACAGAGGATGAATTCCGCCAGATTGTTGCTACTCTGTTCTGAGTAGTCATGCGCAAATCCAATTGGAGAATACTGGTGCGCCTCCCTCAAGCGCATCCTCGTTTGTTGAAGGATGCTTCGCAGATGTACGACATACTCAACTTCGGTTAACACACGCTTGCGACCACCCGCTGCTCTGCTGCCGACCGTTTCGTGAACCCGACCGTTTTCCCCACTCCCGCACACAGGCGGCGGGCGGCGCAAGGCTCTAGCGATGGGCGCAGGTCTCCCGGCCGAGCCCGAAGGACGCCTCGGTCAGGAGATCTTCGGCAAACGAGACAAAAGGACACTAACATGGAGGCTTGCCTTTGACCGAGGACTCTCTGTTGCTTAAGCCAGACCGTGAGGTCGGCATTGTCGGCTATGGGGCTTACGTACCTCGCTACAGGCTGCCCGCTTCTGAGGTGGCCAGGGTTTGGAAAGAGGGCCAGGACGCCCTGCCCGTTGAGGAGAAGGCCGTACCCGGCCTCGATGAGGACGTGGTCACCATGTCCATTGAGGCGGCTCGCAATGCTCTGAAGCGAGCAGGGATAGAGCCCAGGCTGATCCGCGCGGTCTGGGTGGGCAGCGAGTCCAACCCCTATGCCGTCAAGCCCACCTCGACCATCGTGGCCGAGGCCATTGGAGCTGTACCCCATACACAGGCGGCGGACTGGGAGTTCGCCTGCAAGGCCGGCACCGAGGCCATCCAGGCAGCCATTGGCTTCGTTGGCTCTGGCATGGCCCGATACGCCCTCTGTATCGGCATGGATTCCTCCCAGGGACGGCCGGGCGATGACTTGGAGTACACCACAGGAGCTGGAGGGGCGGCTTACATCATCGGCCCCAAGGAGCAGAGCCTGGCCTACATAGAAGGGTCCTACTCATATGTCACCGACACGCCGGACTTTTTCCGCCGGCATGGTCAACACTATCCCCAGCACGGGCATCGGTTTACCGGTGAGCCCGCCTACTTCAAGCACGTGCTAACTGCGGGGCAGCGCCTGATGGAAGAGCTGGGCTACAAAGCCGAAGACTACACCTACGCTGTGTTCCATCAACCTAACACCAAGTTTCCCCTCAAAGCAGGCCAGGCTCTGGGTTTTAGCAAGGAACAGATGCAGGCGGGGCTTCTGGTGCCCGTGACGGGCAACACTTATGCCGGCTCTTCTCTGCTGGGCCTGACGAACATTCTTGACGAAGCCACTCCGGGGGATAGGGTCCTCCTGGTTTCCTTCGGCTCTGGAGCGGGCAGCGATGCCTTCTCCCTGGTCGTCACTGACCTCATTGAGGAGAGGAGGAAAAGGGCACCCCTCACCTGGGACTATATTGCCCGCAAGAAATACATTGACTATGCCCTTTACGTCAGGTTCAAGAAAAAGCTGGAGATGCACTAGTGGTCTCGTAGTAGCGACTTCAGTCGCTTTTGCCGCCTGGCAAACGACTGAAGTCGTTACTACCAAATTGCGAGGAGGAAGATAACGTGAGAGATGTGAGCATCATTGGTATTGGCCAGACCAAAGTGGGCGAGCACTGGGAGAAATCGCTGCGCGATCTGGCTATTGAGTCCCTGCAGTTAGCTATGGCTGATGCAGGGGTCGAGGAGGCCGATGCCCTGTACGTGGGCAACATGCTGGGTGGGGAGTTCGTCGGCCAGGAGCATCTGGGCACGCTGATTGCCGATTTCGCAGGGTTGCGAGGCACCGAAGCTTTCAGGGTAGAGGCTGCCTGCTGCTCCGGGGCCGCAGCATTGCGCCAGGGCTATCTCGCTGTAGCCAGTGGTCTCCAGGATATCGTCGCCGTCACCGGAGTGGAGAAGATGACCGATGCCCTGGGCTGTATCACCGCCGCTGGCCTGGCCATGGCTGCCGATGGAGACTACGAGGCCAGCCAGGGACTTTCCCTGGTAGCTGTTCACGCTCTCCTGATGCGGCGCTACATGCACGAGTACGGGGCTACCAACGCCGACTTCGCTATGTTCGCCGTTAACGCTCACCGGAACGCCGTGGGCAATCCTTACGCCATGTTCCGTCAGCCCATCTCCAAGGATGCCTTCGAAAAGGCTCGCATGGTCGCCGATCCGATTAACCTACTGGATTCCGCGCCCGTCGCCGATGGTGCAGCCACGGTGGTGCTCTGTCCAGCAGAGCGAGCCCGAGAGTTCAACGAACGACCCATCGGAGTCGCCGCCTCGGCAGCAGCTACCGATTCCGTTGCCCTGCACGACCGGCGCGATCCCCTCTTCTTGGAGTCTGCCTACCTGTCGGCACAGAGGGCCTATCAGCAGGCCGGGGTAAGCCCCGCCGATATTGACCTGTTCGAATTGCACGACGCTTTCACTATCATGAGTGCCCTCTCCCTCGAAGCCTGTGGCTTTGCCCAGCGAGGGGAGGGTTTCAAACTGGCCCAGAACGGAAACATCTCCCTGGAAGGGCCTACTCCCATTTGCACTATGGGTGGCCTGAAGGCACGGGGCAATCCAGTGGGGGCCACTGGCGTCTATCAGGTCGTGGAGGTAGTCCAGCAGTTGCGCGGCCAGGCAGGCCCCAATCAGGTAAAAGATCCCCGCCTGGGCATGGCTCAGAACATCGGTGGCAGTGGGGCCACCGCCATCACGCACATCCTGAAAGCAATGAATTGATATTGGATTTGGATGGGAGAAGAAACATGAACATGCCACGACACTGGCGACTGAAGGAGCAGCGATATAATTTGGTGGGCACAAAGTGCCTCGCCTGCGGAGCTAAGCTATTTCCACCTCGTCCCGTATGCCCCGACTGCAATTCCAAAGAAGTGCAGCCCTTCACCTTCAGCGGCCAGGGCCAGGTCTACTCCTACTCAACCGTCTTTCATGCTCCTCTTGGCTACGAGGAGTTTATCCCTTATACTGTAGCATTAGTCAGGTTGAAAGAGGGGCCGTTGGTGACGGCTCAGTTGACGGACATAGACAACGATGAGGCCCAGGTCGGCATGAAGGTCGAGATGGTCACGCGGAAGCTCAGGGAGTACGGTGAGGATGGAGTCATTATTTATGGCTACAAGTTCAGGCCAATCGGATGGTACTAGATTTCGCATCCCCTTCTAACAGGGACAAAAAACATCCCCCAAAAGCCACCTGTGCAGTTCACGCAGGTGGCTTTTCCATTCCATAAGTCAGAGA
>JBAWAP010000217.1:0-1942 GCA_049589355.1 Anaerolineae bacterium | reverse complement strand
CGTAACAATTGTGCAACCAGAGCCCAAACCGTGCAAACCGGGGCAAAAACAGAACTTTTCCAATTGAACAGTTTTGAGGTAAGCTCATTGTGATCCTATAACCAGGAGGGTTCACGATGAGTCAATTGCTAACTGAGAACCAGAATGCTCCAATGGCTACGCTCACCAGTCACGCCATGCTGGTGCCGTGGGGGTTCTTTGCCCAACGCATTGGCCTGGTAGAAACCCTGGAGGCCGTCCCCATCGCGCAACGGCGGCGCGAATATACCCCTCAGACGAAGTTGATTGAGTTCCTGGTCTCCATTCTCGCCGGCTGTGCCTATTTGCAGGACATCAGTCGGGGTCCCCATCCTCTGGATCAGGACTCAGCGGTTGCCCAAGCCTGGGGGCAGGAGGGCTGGGCCGATTACAGCGGTGTCAGTCGCACCCTGAAGGCCTGCACCGAGGAGGCTGTCGCCGCCGTGGAGGAGGCCCTGGAAGTCATCAGTCGCCCTTTCATCGAGCGAGAAGTGATGCAGGCCTTGCTGGACCGGGAAGTTCTGGTCTACGATGGTGACTTGACCGGTCGGCCGGTGTCCAGTACCAGCACCACCTATCCGGGGGCTGCTTTCGGTTGGATGAGCGATGCGGTGCAACTGGGGTATCAGGCCGCCTTGGTCAGCTTACACAGTCCGACCTACGGTCGGCTGTGGCTGTCGGTAGAGCAGCATCCTGGCGACGCCGTCTCTTCCTCTCAGGCTGAAGCCCTGGTCCGGGCGGCCGAGGCGCGCACGGGGGCTCGCCCCTGGCGGAGGACGGACTTGCTGGCCGAACGCATCACCCAGCAGATGGTCTTGCTACAGGAAGCAGAGGCCAAGCAAGCCCATGCCCAAGTCCGACTGGAGGAGGCCCGACACCGTTTGGCCCAGGTGGAGCAAGAGCGTCAGATGTGGTCCCAGAAGGTGGCCGAATCGGAGGCCAGGTACCGGGCCCGGAACCGACCGGGCCGGCCTCACAGCCGTCTTGCTCAGGCCCGCCGCAAGCTGGCAGTGCGGGAGCGACGACTGGGCCGTCGGCAGAAGGATCTGGAGCGAGCCCAACGCTGGCTGGAGCGTTGCCAGCAAAAGGTGGCTGACCTGCAGGCTGACCTGGAGCAACTCCAGCAGCGCTTGGTCCAGTTCATCGAGGACAACCGCACCAACCCCTGGCCCATCCGCGCCATCTTTCGTCTGGACGGAGGGTTTGGCAACGGCCCTAACGTCGCCTTGCTCATCGAGATGGGCTACGAGGTCTACAGCAAGGCAACGAACGGTAAAACCACTCAGGCATTGCGCCGACAGGTGACCCCAGCGGCTCCCTGGGCCCGGGTAGGGAAGAATGCCGAAATGACCGCCTGGGAGGGTGAGACCATCACCCATTGCCCCTATCCCTTGGACGTTGCCCTGGAGCGGTTCCAAACTGGAGACAAGGAGCGACACGGCGTCCTGTTGCACTACGGGGAGGAGCGGGTCACATCAGACCTGGGAGGCTGGTTCACCTTCTACAACGGACGCCAGACCATCGAGGCGGGAGTCAAGGAGGGCAAGAACGTCTTCCAGATGCATCACCTGAAGGTGCGCTCCGCTGCCGGATTGGTGATCCAGGAAGAGTTCGCTGCCTTCGCCGCCAACTTCGTCCGTTGGGCAGCAGCGTGGCTCCACGAGATCTGCCCTGATGCTCCAGCGCCCTTCGACCGCCCCCAGGCGAGCGTCAAGCAGATGGTACGCGTTGCAGCCAACACCTCGGCCTGGGTGATCTGGCAGCCTCAAGGCTGTCTGTTAAGGTTCACGGAGCTGAGCGCGTTTGCGGGCGTTCAGTTGGTGATCCAGGATTCCGCATCCTTCCAACTGGCCTTGCCGTTGTTCAAAAGTTGCGTTTTTTCGCCGATATGAACGATTCAGCTCCTGGTTGCACAACCGTTACG
>JBAWAP010000216.1:0-1833 GCA_049589355.1 Anaerolineae bacterium | reverse complement strand
GACTGGCTGGGCGAGCCGGTGCCTGTGCGTCCGGACTGGCTCACCAGCTACGACGTCCTGCCCGATGATCAGGCGGAACGGGTCGAGCGGCTGAAGAAGGAGCGCCTCCACGCCTGGGAGGCCATCTCCAGGTCGCCCACCAGCCCGATCCTGGAGTTCCTGGAAGAGAAGCTCGGACGCCGTGTCACGGAGCGGCAGGAGCGCTGGGACGAGGCGATGGCCGCCCTCAGGCAGAGCCTGCGGGAAGGCGTGCCCTGGTGCTGGCAGGAGCTGCGGGCCGTGGAGATGGTCCTTGACGAGGTGGCGCAAGAATTCGACGGCGAAGACCCGCTCCTGCCACCGGTGCGAGAAGTCCTCGATAAGACCCGCCAGGACCTGGTCGACCTCCACTCCTCGCTGCCGCACGTGGACGTCGAGGTCGATCTCTCAGAGCCCGATGAGGAGCGAATCGAGTTCCTGAGGCAGCGCTGGCTGCACCAAGACATGTGAGTTCGATGGCGAGGACCCCCTCCTCCCCCCGGTGCGAGAAATCCTCGCCTTCACCTGCCCGTCGGCGGCTAGTCCCCGATAGAAGGCGCCGCCGTGGCCGTAACGGCGAACGGCCTCCACCGTAGTCAGCTCCTTCTCCATAGGCTTGCCTCCCTCCACCCTAATTATAGGCCTATGCGCGTCAGAAGAAAAGGGGGTTCTCGCGTAACATTGACACGTTTATAATCCCTTGGGAGGGCGCACCCTGGCCTTCGGCGAGGTATTTTCTGTAGGGCGTTACCCCACAAGACGCTTGACGTGGGCTCTTCGGCGAGGTATTCTACCGTACTACCCCACAAGCTTCGGCGAGGTATTTTTGGCGAGGGCAAGTCGCAACACAGGTGCAATAGTTCGTGCGGCAGGGCTGCACCTGATGGGAGGTTAAGGACTGTGTTGTCAGAACACGAATACGCTGCCGAGAAGAAACGGGGTTTCGAAGGCGAGGGCGCCCGGGTGGCACCGGGGGATGGCGGCGCCGGCCGACAGGTGGACCTGCTGCAAACAGCGTCGCTGCGACTGGGAGACAAAGCCCCAGACTTCACTCAGGATTCAACGCAAGGACCCATCCATCTCTACGAGTGGATGGGTGACAGTTGGGCGGTTCTCTTCTCACATCCCGCTGACTTCGATCCCGTTTGCACAACCGAGCTGGGAATGGTGGCGCGATTGAAGCAGGAATTCGACAAACGCAACGTGAAGGTGATCGGCCTCAGCGTCGATCCTCTTTTCCGCCATGACATGTGGGCACACGATATCGCCGAGACCCAGGGAGTGGAGCTCAACTTTCCACTGCTTGCTGACGCGGACCGAAAGGTCGCGCAGTTGTATGACATGATCCACCCAAACGCGCACGCAACCTTGACGGTGCGATCCGTGTTCATCATTGATCCGAAGAAGACGGTGCGTCTAATACACACTTATCCTTTCTCGACAGGGCGCAACTTCGACGAGGTGCTGCGAGTTATCGACTCGTTGCAGCTTACTGATGACCACAAGGTCGCGACACCCGCGAACTGGAAGGCTGGCGATGACGTTGTGATCCTGCCCTCCATCCGCAAACAAGAGGCCGACAAGCTCTTCCCAAAGGGCTACAGAGAACTGAAATCGTATCTTCGGATGACTCCCCAGCCCAACATCGAGCCTGCCGGACCAGAGCCGCCCGGCGGGTAAGCGGCGGCCGAGGCCACTCGGGCCCCACAGCCGGCCGATAGTTATCATTAAGAAGGGCATTAGAGCGCATCGAGGCGTTGCAGCCGCCCCGCTGGCCGACGCCATCGTCTGGTTCGCCATCGCCCAGGGATGGCC
>JBAWAP010000215.1:0-2233 GCA_049589355.1 Anaerolineae bacterium | reverse complement strand
ATTGTAGCTGTTGATAGGCATGTTAAAAAGCAAGATCCGAGTGAGGTAGCTGAAGCTGGGTGAAGGACTGCCATCCAGATAGACGCTGTAGTTCAGAAATACAGGATACAGACTTACATATCCAAACCTGCTTGCGAAACGGGTTGTCTGTGTCTGCCCGTTTATCCACGCCACATAGTCTATTTGAAGCCCAATAGTCTGCATGAATTGCTCCATAGCGCCAAACTCGTTTTCCGCTATTCGCGCATTCAAATAGTTGTTTGCAAAGACCACGACTACCAGAAGCATGATTACAATGGTGCCCGTTAATAGAACTGTTGAAAGCGCTGGGCTGACTGCTCTTACTCCTTTTCACGGCTTTGTCGATGCAACTCTTCCATGCTTCATTCTTTATCTCTCACCCCATGCTAAGGAACAAGGGCACTAGCTTGGCAGCGACCACCGAAATTACCACCAGAATTGCTGCGTGCTTAAACCCGGAGGAAATGGACTCCTCGCTTATCTTTCCGGCTACGATGCCTATCAAGTAACTGTGGAAAATACATGATGTTATGAACAAGGCTCTCACCGTGGTGAAGTCTCGAGGGGGCCCTGTTTGAGTAATGCCCAAAGTTCCGGTGGTAAATCCAAGCATCATCGTTGTTGTGGCCACGAGGAGAAGAGCTGCGAAATATGGCATCATTATGTATGGTCGAACTGTCATTTTCTTTTCTTTCTCAACTTCTTGTGTAAGGTTGCTGAATCTGGCCAGAGACTCAATCATCGCTATTGTACCGCCGCCGACATCAACCGTCTCAACGAGGAGAAACATGATAATCTGCGTCATCCAGCTGCGCGTTCTTTTGACAAAGTCCATAACAACTTTTTTAAGAGGCAACCCCCAGGTGATCTCTGAGTTTATCTTTTTAAGCTCCTTGCTAAATTCGCCGTATTCACGCCTGGCCAAGCTTTCGATGCATTTCTCAGGGGATAAGCCTGTTTTTCTAACCTCTGTTAAGTCTCTAAGAAAGCTGTTTGTTCCTCGTTCGATGCTTCCTTTTTTGGTTGACAGTTTGCCGTGGATTACTGCCGCTGGTGCTACAGTAATGAACAAGGCTATGGAAACAAGTATTGGAAGATCTATAATTGTGTTCATGAAGCCTGTGAAGTAGAAGAACGCAAATAGTGCTAGTGCGATGGCGCTGCAGAGTCCGAATATTTTGTAGGGGCGCATTTCGGTGATGGGTGTTTTGGGTTGCATGCTGTGGGCTAGATAGATGAAAACCATTGAAAGCATTGGGCTGAAAACGTACGTGTAGAGAAGTATGCCTGAGATGGAGCTGCCGCCTCCGGCTGCGCTGATGTTTTCTACGCTGAACATGATGTAGAAGCAGAGGGACATCATCACATTTACTATGATGAATGATTCTAGAAGCATTCCAAGTCTTTCTGCGGCGGCTTTGACGCGTAACGATCTCATTCTAAAAATTTCTTCTGCCTTCCTTTCAAGGAAGTGGCCGATGTCTCCTCCGATTACGACCGTAGACGCATACCCTGATAGGAAGTCCTTGTAAATCTCAAGGGGATTTCTTCTTGCCGCGTTCTGAATGGCGGTCAATGGGTCGAAGCCAAAAATCTCAACGTCCTTTATTATCTCTCTTGCCTCGTTCCTCATAACAGGCATCAGTTGCACTTCTCCCAGCCGTTTGAAGCTCGTGTAGGGTGCTATTCCTCCTGAGGCCATGACGCTGACGTAGGCTGCTGCAAATGGCATCTCTCTTTCTAGGTTGCTGGCTCTTTCGCCAGCTTGAGAGATTGGCACCAGCATGAACCCAATCATTACGAATATGGGTAAGGGTATAAGGAAGGCCAGCGGGTAGAAACCGGTGAAGTAGACTATTGCTATGGCTATTATTGGCACCGGAAGCGTTAATGCTGTGACAAGAAACATTAATGAGACGTATGTCTCTGGGTATATCTTGATCTTTGCTCTTTCCAAGTAGTCTTTGAACTCGACCACGTGTTTCAGAAAGGTGGGGGCAAATCCTCCGAAAAGGCGAAAAGACCAGGCCTCAAACGTTTCTAACAGCGGCAACTATTTTTGCCTCCTCTCCGGCAAGAACTTGCTCATAGACTTGCTTCGGTCTTGCGTAGTATTCTGCTATAATTGCGGCAACGTCCTTGTAGCTTCTGATGTTTCGTTCTTTCATCCATTGTAGCATGTTTTTCCTTTTTTCAATTTCTGTTAGGAGAT
>JBAWAP010000214.1:0-8414 GCA_049589355.1 Anaerolineae bacterium | reverse complement strand
TGGTGGATCTGTTGAGTGCGCTCGTAGATGTCCGTATCCGCGAACGAATAGTGAGCCCTGGAAGATGAACCCCGTTTCTGACCCCGCGTTTAACGAGGATCTCTTCACGGGAGTGGAGCGATCGCCTACAGCTTTGGCGCTCTCCCGACTGCTCAGGAATCGCTTGGCCATCGTCGGGCTAGTGATTCTCACGCTGGTGACACTCGCGGCGATATTGGCGCCAAACCTCACGCCGTATGAGCCCACCGCAATGAATACGTCCCTTCGATTCCAACCGCCTGGTCAGCACCATCTAATGGGGACCGATCAATTTGGCCGTGACTTGTTTACGCGCGTCCTGTTTGGGGGGCGTGTTTCGCTTACCGTCGGTATTATCTCGGTTGGACTTGCGGCCATCCTGGGGACGATCATCGGGTTAACGTCAGGGTATTACGGCGGTTGGTGGGATCTTGCCGTTAGTCGTGTAATGGACGTGCTGTTCGCCTTTCCAGCAGTTCTTCTGGCTATTGCCATCATGGCGGTATTGGGTCAGAATGTAACCAACGTCATGATAGCGATCGGCATAGTCAACACACCAATATTCGCGCGAGTGATCAGGGCCTCGGCAATAAGCATCAGAGTCCAGCTATTCGTCGAAGCGGCTGAGGCCCTGGGAGCATCAAGCCCGCACATCATCGCTCGGCACGTGTTACCGAATTGCCTGCCGTCACTGGTTGTACAGACGACTGTGGCCTTTGCTTGGGCGGTTATCGCCGAAGCAGCGCTCAGCTTCTTGGGGCTTGGCACTCGTCCTCCCACGCCGTCGTGGGGCTTGATGCTCAATGAGGGACGCAATGTTATGGAATATGCCCCGTGGCAACCGATCTTCTCCGGTCTTGCCATCATGGTCACAGTATTTAGTCTAAATGTCCTGGGTGACGGACTAAGAGACGCGTTGGATCCTGAGGCCATTCACTAGGTCCCTCTGGTCTTCCAATAAACACTACTTTCCAAGTGCGGAAAGCAGAACAAAAAGAGCCCAATTGAGGAGGGTCTTCCCTCGATTGGGCTCGTAGCCCGCCAATCGGCTTCTATGCAAATTAGGATTGGAGTCTGGCGAATTTGGAAGTTAGAGGTTGGAGATTAGAAGTTGGAGATTGGAACATTTTCCAACATCCAACTTCCAACTTCTAATTGCGGTAGTGGTGACTTCAGTCGCCCTGGCCCCATTATGGACGACTCAAGTCGTCACTACGAACAAAATCGCCAATGTCCAGTTAGGATTCAAGCGCTCTCGTCTTTCTCGACATCGGCGGGTTTTGGTGTTGGCTTGGGGGCCTTGGTGAGAGGAGGCTTGAACTCAGCACCCTCCATGATGATCTCGCCACGGATGAAGCCTCCCTCATCAACCAGGAAGGATTTCACCGTGATGTCGCCCCAGACGCGACCCGTGGACAGGACCTCCACCCGATTGGCTTTGACATTGCCTTTTATCGCTCCCGCCACCGAAACGTTGTAGGCGACGATGTCAGCCATTACCTTGGCCTCCTCACCGACGATGAGGTTGCCGCCTGTCTCCACCGATCCCTCGAAGATGCCCTCAACGCGCAGCCCGCCGTCGTTTTGGACACTGCCTTTGAAATTGGTGGTGGGGCCTATCACCGTCTCCACCTGGCCTGGCGGGGGAGGCTTGAATTTACTTCTCTTGAATACAGGCACGGTTGGTTCCTCCTTGGGGATAATTTGGACGCCGTTAAATATACTATGCTTAGAGAGATTTGTCAACCAGGATGGTGAAATTGCTGGTAGCCACCAATAACCCCGGCAAGGTAAAGGAGTACAAGGAGCTGCTGGCTGGCCTGCCCCTGGAGCTCACTTACCCAGCCCAGGAGGGCCTGGACATCGAAGTGGCCGAAACGGGAGAGAGCTTCGCCGAGAACGCCAGACTGAAGGCCATCGCTTACGCCAGGGCCAGCGGCCTCCTGACCTTGGCCGATGACTCAGGGCTGGAGGTGGATGCTCTTGACGGCGAGCCAGGGATACGCTCGGCCCGCTACGCCGGGAGAGGGGCCAGCGACGAAGAGCGCTATGGGATGCTCCTGGAAAAGCTGAAGGGGGTGCCATGGGAAGAACGGACAGCCCGCTTCCGCTGCGTCATCGCCGTGGCTACGCCGGAGGGGCAGATTCACACCGCAGAGGGAACGTGTGAAGGGATCATTGCTTTCGCGCCTAAGGGGGAGCATGGCTTCGGCTACGACCCCGTCTTCTACTTTCAAGAATACGGGATGACCATGGCTGAGCTGCCCCTAGAGACCAAAAACAGGATCAGCCACCGGGCACGGGCGGCGCAAGGGGTGCGAGAGATACTGGAAGAGAGGTTGGAGGTTGGAGGTTAGAGATTGGAGATTGGATATTTTCCGTGGGAGGGAAAGAGTGATAATTGTAGCCAGCAGCAACGGCAAGGTAGGTATCTCGGCAGCGATGGAGGTGCTGAGAAACGGCGGCTCGGCCATTGACGCAGTAGAGGCCGGCATTCGCCTGGTGGAGAGCAATCCCCAGGATAACACCGTAGGCCTGGGAGGAATTCCCAACCTGCTGGGCGAAGTAGAGCTGGATGCGAGTATCATGGATGGGCGAACCCTGGCCGCCGGTGCGGTGGCAGCTCTGCAGGGCTATGAGCACCCCATATCCATCGCGCGTAAAGTAATGGAAGAGCTGCCGCACGTCCTGCTCGTTGGCTCTGGTGCCGAGCGTTTTGCCGCCGAGATGGGCTTCGAGCGCCGAGAGCTATTGACCGAGAAGACCAAGGAGGTTTGGGAAGAGCGGCTGCACAAGGCGATACCAGAGACGGTGCTAGCGAATCTGAAGGAAGAGCCAGGCTTGCGCCAGTGGGTGAAACGGGTGATGGAGTCATGGCGGGCCGGGGGCACCGTCAACTTCCTCGCCCAGGACGCCGACGGCAACATCTGCGCTGGCGTAAGCACCAGCGGCCAGGGTTGGAAGTACCCGGGCCGCGTGGGCGATTCGCCCATCATCGGGGCTGGCAATTACGCCGACAACCGCTATGGCGCTGCCGCCTGCACCGGCCTGGGCGAGATGGCCATCCTGGCTGGCACAGCCCACAGCGTGGTCATCTACATGAAGATGGGACTATCTTTGGAGGAAGCCGGGCGCCAGGCCATGGAAGATCTCCAGGTCCTGCCTAGCCCCTATTTGGGTCCTATGAACATCGTCGCCTTGGACAAAGACGGCCACCATGCAGCTTTCAGCAACCAGGAAGAGCGCACCTACGTCTACATGACTGGGGAGATGACTGAGCCGGAGGAGTCGCCTCGGGTGGTGGTAATGAGGAACGAGGCAACGGAGTAACGAGGCAACGAGGCAACGCATTACTCGTTGACTCGTTACCACATCGAAAGGAGTGAAATGAACAAAGTATATAAGATCATAGCCACCGTTCAATCGGTGAAGGGGCATTGCGGTTTTGGCCATCGGGTGGGGGACCAGGTTGTATTCGACGGCGAGACGGTGCAGGGCCGGGTCTGCCTCAGCGCGCTCTACAGCTTCCTGCCCAAGGTTTTCGCCATGCGCTACGGAGCCGATTTTCCCTGGTTAGAAGACAAAGACGTGGCTACCCACGCCTGCCCCGACGCCTTCAATCCCGTGGTCTTCGAGATAAGGCGGGTGGAGGAATCGAACACGGAGGGTGCGGGAAATGATCAACCAGGATAGACTGGTTTCCACCTTCCTGGAGCTCGTTCAGATAGACAGCCCCAGCGGCCAGGAAGAGGAGATAGCACGGCATCTGATGGCCACGCTGAAGAGCCTGGACTTGCTAGTTGTACGTGATGAAACGGGCAACGTCATCGGCCGCCTGGCGGGAGAAGGGCAGCCAATCCTCCTCAGCGCCCATATTGACACCGTCGAGCCGGGACGAGGAGTGACGCCCTTTATCGAGGACGGAGTTGTCAAAAGCGATGGCACCACCATCCTGGGCAGCGATGACAAGTCGGGCGTGGCAGTCATCCTGGAGGTTCTCCGAGTGCTGGTGGAACAGGGTTTACCCCACCCGCCCTTGGAGGTAGCCCTGACGGTGAGCGAGGAAAAGGGGCTGAAAGGTGCCAAGGGGCTGGATTTGACCAGGCTTCGCGCCCGAGAGGGCATCGTCCTCGACAGTGGGGGCGAAATCGGCACCATCGTCGTCGCCGCCCCCTCTCAGGATAAGATCAGGGCCATCGTTCACGGCAAGGCGGCCCACGCCGGCGCTGAGCCAGAGAAGGGCATCAACGCCATCGTCGTGGCGGCCGAGGCCATCGCCGCCATGCCCCTGGGGCGGATTGATGAGGAGACCACGGCCAACATCGGGCGCATCCAGGGAGGCACGGCGACCAACATCGTCCCCGACCGAGCCGAGATGGAAGGCGAAGCCCGTAGCCACGACGAGAAAAAGCTGGAGGCCCAAGTCCAGGCCATGACCGAAGCCTTAGAGAAGGCGGCGAATCGGCATGGGGCTACGGTGGACATAGATGTGCAGCGCTCTTATTCCACTTTTAAGCTCAGCGAGGAGGATGGCATCGTGCGGAGGGCCGTGGCAGCCGCCAGAACCTTGGGCCTGACGCCAGCCCTGGTGCCCAGCGGCGGGGGGAGCGACGCCAACGTCTTCAACGCTGCGGGCATAACAGCGATCAACGTCAGTACAGGTATGGATAAGGTGCATACGACTGAGGAACAAATAGCTGCGGCTGACATGGTCAAATGCGCCGAGTTCCTGCTGGCTATTTTGGGGCTGGAGGTTGGAGGTTGGAGCGAGAGGATTTCCGATTTGCGATTTGCGATTTCCGATTTCTGAATCGAAAATCGGCAATCGGCAATCGAAAATCGGCAAGGCGAGCTTGTATACTGGTAGCGATCCTCTTCGTAGCTGCCTTCTTTCGGCTTTATCGCCTGGAGGCAGTGCCACCTGGCCTCCAGCACGACGAGGTCTTCCACGGCCACGATGCCTCTGTCGTGCTGCAAGGCAGTCACCTCATCTACTTTGAATCAAACGCGGGCAACGAGCCGCTCTTCGTCTACCTCATGGCCGGCACCATCGCCCTCTTCGGCACCAACTACTTAGGCATCCGCCTCGCCGCCGTCCTGTGCGGTTTGGCCACGATCATCTTTACCTACCTGCTGGCGCGGAAGGCCTTCGGCTATCGGGTCGCCCTATTCACGAGCGCTGGCCTGGCTGTCTCCTTCTGGCCGGTTTTCATCAGCCGGGTGGGGCTGCGGGCTGCCAGCCTCCCACCCGTGGCTGCTGCCGCCGCCTATTTCTTCTGGGCGGGGCTTAAACAGCCAACGGTCGGACGCCGGTGGTGGGTGCATTTTGCTCTGGCTGGCGTCTTCCTGGGAGGCACTCTTTACACCTATCCTGCCGGCCGGATGATTCCTCTGATCTTTCTCCTATTTGTGCTCTATCTGGCACTATTCAATCGCCCCTTATTGCTTGAACGGTGGAAAGGCGCTCTACTCTCCTTCGCCCTCGCCGCTGTCGTCTCCGTCCCGATAGGGGTATACCTATGGACTCACCCCCGAGCCGACGTGCGATTGCAGCAGCTCAGCCAGCCTCTGGGCCTGTTGGCTCAAGGCGATCCCAGCCAGGTCATACGGTTCACTCTGGACACCCTGAAGATGTTCACCTTCCGGGGCGATCCCGTCTGGCGCTACAATCTGGCGGGACGGCCTGTCTTCGAGCCCCTCAGCGGTGTCCTGTTCTACCTGGGCCTGGCCTTAGCTCTGCTCCGCTGGCGGCAACCGCGATATGCTTTCCTGGTGCTCTGGCTGCCCATCGCTCTGGTGCCGAGCATGATCACCGACTCCGCTCCCTCCTTCCTGCGGGCCAGCGGTGCCCTGCCCGTGGTCTATATCTTTCCCGCCCTGGCTATTGAGGCATCCTGGCGCTGGCTCGTCGGGCGCTTCGGCCAGAGGGCCTGCTACGGGCTGGCCCTCGCCCTGCTGCTCCTCCTGGCCGGCAACGCCTGGTGGACCTATCGCGATTATTTCACCATCTGGGCGGAGCAACCCGAGGTGCGTTTCGTCTACCAGACCGATCTGGCTGAGGCCGCCCGCTATCTCAACGAGAGCGACATCACTGGCACCGTCTGCCTATCCTCCTCCAGCCCTCACGACTTGGACCCCTTCATATTCGACTTCACGCTGAAGAAGAAATCGAAGGTCAAATGGTACGACGGCCCCTACGGTTTAGTTTTTCCTGGCGGTGGCCAGAGAGCACTTTACATCTTCCCTGCCTCCACTCCCCTCCATCCAGGCCTGAAAGAGGAATTTTTCCGAGCGGCTTATCTGGTTGAAGAAAGGCGCTTCCCCGATGGCGAACTGGCCTTTTCAGCTTACGAGCTCGAGGCCCGAGAGGTGCTCCAAGACAAGATCGAAGTTCTGCAGAGCAGTTCTTCGGCCTTCTGGAGCCCGGAGGTCCAATTCCTCCCCGGCGACCCTCAGGGCCTTCGCCATCCCATTGCCTTCCCCGTGGATTTCAATCACCAATTGGAGTTTCTAGGCTACGAGCTGGCTGGCGATACCTTGGCACCAGGGGAGTGGGCTCATCTGACGACCTACTGGCGAGTGGTGCAGGACATCGCTTCTCCCCTGCCCTTGGCTATCTTCGTCCACCTGCTGGACAGCCAAAGCGCCGTCTGGGGAGGGAGGGACATCCTGAGCGTCGCGACCACCGGTTGGGAAGCCGGCGATATCTTCGCCCAGGTGCACCATTTTCCACTGCCCTCCGATATCCCAACAGGTCAATATCAGGTGGAAATCGGGATCTATTCCCGGACGGACATGCAGCGTTTCACCGTCTTCGAAGGGGGGCAGCCCGTTGCCGATAGGTTATTGCTTGAACCGATCACCGTCATGAGCCAGTGATTCGAGCTGTGTTGGAGATTGGAGATTGGAGATTGGAAGATGGAGGAAATCGTAGCCGGCCTGGTAGGCCAGAGTGAGATGGTGGTGCATGAGGAGAACACAGCCCGACACCTGGGCAGCGGGAGCGTAGCCGTGCTGGCCACCCCGGAGATGGTCAGGCTGATAGAGAAAGCGGCCGTGGCTGCCGTTGACCACCTCCTGCCCGATGGCTACTGCAGCGTGGGCGTGGAAGTGAACGTCCGGCACCTGGCGGCCACCCCGGTGGGCATGATGGTCCGCGCCCAGGCGGAGCTAACCGCTGTCGAGGGCCGCAAGCTTGCCTTCCGCGTGGAGGCGGACGATGAAGTGGAGAAAATCGGCGAAGGAGAACACAAGCGGGTGATTATTGACGTGGGGAGGTTTGAGGAGAGGGTCGAGGCGAAGAGAGGTTAGCACTAAGAGAGTGTTCGGTAAATGCTCTGCTGCTTGGTTGCCCGACGATAAATCGTCTGAGGCAGCCCGCTTCGAACGAGCTTGAGCTTTTCAGCCTGGTGATTTCAGAAAATGGCGAAAAAGATACGGGTATCGGGAAGCAATTTTGAGGTTTTCTTGCCTCCAATGCCCGCCAGGGTGGGCGGTTCAGAGGTCTCTTCCGTGCTGAGTGTTGTTAGACGGCTGTTTGGCAAATATAACAGCGAATTGAAAGGCGCTGTCCTGAGCCTGTCGAAGGGATTCACTGAATTCACGACGCCGAATTCGGTACATCACAATCTTTCCTCCACAAAACCCAAAACCTGACCTGCCAACTGGATGGCCTCCTCGGCCAGTTCCTCGGTGTATGACACGCCTATCTCTGGATAGCGAGTGTCAATGTAGTAATCCGTTAGAAGATCACAGGCTGCTTCTATCTGCCTGAAATCCTGGTCAAAGTCAACGCATCTCACCAGTAACCTGGGCAGGATGTGCGTACGGATCAGCTCGACATGGCGCGAAAACAAATAAGCTTTGAGGGCCTTCTCCACAGCCTGCTGACAGCCAAAACAGGCCTGGGTGTAGAATTGACCATCGAAGTCATGTCGGGCACATTGCAGGTCATCCTTCGCTTTCTCGAGCCAAGTTGCAGCTAGCTCCTCGAACTCATCGAACTCATCTGCGGGCATATACCACTTCCCCTCTCTCGATTTCCCTGAGGAAGAAGTCCCCTTTCCTCAGCCGCTCCTGATACTCTTCTGGCGAGTAGACATGCAACTCAATGTCCACCGGGTAAGCGTACTCGTATCGTGAGAGCAAGCGTCGCAATCGCTGTTTATCTCGGATGGAGCTATCTTCGAGACGCTTTAGGATGCAAAGGTCAATGTCGCTGTCCTCACCTAGCGTGCCCCACACAGATGACCCAAAGCGAATTATCTTATCAGGATCGGCTTTTTTGAGGATTTCCACGACTTTCCGCGTTTCCTCGTCGTAGAATTCCCTCAGTTTTTCATCTTTCACCTTGACCTCCTCTCCCCAAACCGATGCCTAACTGCTCACCTTGCACC
>JBAWAP010000213.1:0-5108 GCA_049589355.1 Anaerolineae bacterium | reverse complement strand
CGGTACACAAGACGGATCGGAAAGTGTCTTTCCATGCTGTTCCAAGACGGCATTTTGCGGCATAGACCACAAGATGTTGTATGGTCTAATTCGGGAATACACAAGAAATTTGAGCGAAAGATGAGTTCACAGTGAGCGTTCACAACATTCGCTGTGCATACTCCTCGTTTCTACTCCTGTTTAACTCCACGAGGTTGCAATGAAGCGTAAGCAGCTCACCATCGAAGATGTCGCTACCCTGGCAGGCGTTTCCCGCCAAACAGTTTCACGTGTCATAAACGACAGAGACAAGGTTGCCGAAGCAACCCGCCAACGCGTGTTATCCGCGGTTGAGGAGTTAGAGTACCGACCGAGCAAGGTGGCACGGGCTTTGGTTACACACCGCACCGAAACCGTGGGCCTTGTGGTAGGTGATATCGCCAACCCTTTTTTCCCCGAAGTTGCCCGAGGGGTGGTGGATACGGCCCAGGCCCGAGGGTACAACGTTTTCCTATGCAACTCTGACGGGGACGTGGAACTGGAAGCCCGCATCCTTCACTCCATGGCCGATCATGCTGTGGATGGCGTCATCATCTACCCTGGCTTTGGTGGTGGAGACAACTTGAGGGCTTTCGCGGAGCACGCGCCGCTGGTGGCGATCAACTGCTTTTTTGATTATCCGGGAGCCAGTCGGGTTATGATACACACCCGCCGTGGGGCACGTCTGGCGGTAGATTATCTGGTTGGCAAGGGGCACACCGCCATTGGCATGCTGGCCGGGCAAGCCCCATCTCTAAATCTCATGCGGCGTGTCCGGGGGTATCGTGACGCGCTGATGGCCCACGGACTTCCTGTTGTCACCGAGTGGATCTTACCTGGCTCCCCAGTCGTGGCGCGTGGCGTCGAGTCAACCCGGCAACTGCTGACCCAATATCCCCAGATAACGGCGATTTTCGCCTACAATGATTTGCTGGCCGTGGGTGCCATGCAGGCTTGCCAGGAACTGAGCCGCCGTGTGCCCGATGATTGTGCTATCGTTGGTTTCGATGACATTCCGCTGGCTGCTATGTTGGCCCCACCGCTGACCACGGTTGGCGTGGACAAGTATGAACTAGGACGACAGGCGATGAGCCGCCTGTTGGATATGTTGGACAGTCCTGGGGCCACCTTTCCTCCTGTATATCTCGATGTCGAGTTGGTAATCCGAGAGTCGGCGTAGAAGGGGCAGGAAAGTGATCCACTCGGATGCAAACACGATCCTAGAGATCAAAAACCTGAAAACCTACTTCTTTCTTGACAATGGCACGGTAAGGGCGGTGGATGGGGTCAATTTGAAGTTGGATCGTAATACCACCCTGGGCCTGGTCGGTGAAAGCGGTTGCGGCAAGAGCGTCACTGCCATGTCGGTCATGCGGCTCATCCAATCCCCCCCAGGCAAGATCGTGGAAGGTCAGATCTGGCTCTATCAAAATGGGGGCAGGCGAATCGTGGATATTGCCGACCTCGACCCCCGAGGTCCGGAGATGCGGAGCATCCGTGGTGCCCAAATCGCGATGGTTTTTCAGGAGCCAATGACCTCCCTGAACCCTTTATATACGGCGGGGTCACAAATTGCAGAGTCAGTGCAGTTGCATCAGAACGTTAGCCGCAAGGAGGCGATGGACCGGGCGCTGGAGATGCTCTACAAGGTCCGCATCAGCGATCCCCAGCAGCGACTCCACGAGTATCCCCACCAACTGAGCGGCGGCATGCGGCAGCGGGTGATGATTGCCCTGGCCCTGTCCTGCAATCCCGCGATTCTGATCGCGGATGAGCCCACCACGGCCCTCGACATGACGGTCCAGGCCCAGATCCTGGACCTTATGCGCGAATTACAGAGCGAGTTTGGGTCTTCTATCATCATGATCACCCACAACCTGGGCGTGATCTCCCAGATGGCTGATTACGTGGCGGTGATGTGCCTGGGCAAGATCGTTGAATATGCCGATGTGCGGACGGTATTTCACAACCCCCTTCACCCCTATACCCTTGGGCTTTTGAACTCCATTCCAGTATTTGGCAGGAAGGGGGAAAAGGCGCTGGTGCCCATCGAGGGGATGGTTCCCACCCCCACTGAAATAATTCCGGGCTGCGCGTTTGCGCCGAGATGCCCCCGTGCCAAGAAGATCTGTGAGGAGGAAGAGCCTGTCCTGCGGGAAGTCGAGCCAGGCCATCAGGTAGCATGCTGGCCTTAACGAGGCCTCGCCAGCAAAGTACCCGCGTAGTATCCGCAGGTGAAGGGTGATGCCAGGTGTTGGCCGGGACAGGCTCGTCGAGTGGGTTCTTTATTCCAGAAAGGAGGTGATGAAGCGGGACCAGAAAGATAAGGGCGGAGGGATCTTCCGCCCCCAGGTTGATTCGCATCTCACGACACAAACAAACTAAAGGAGGAAAAAATGTTTACCAACAAGAAGTGGATGACCTTGATCGCCTTGGTGGCGATGGCCGCCATGATACTCCCGGCCTGCGCCGCACCTACCCCCCAGGTAATCGAGAAGGAGGTCGTGGTCGAGAAGCCGGTGGTCCAGACCGTGGTCGTCGAGAAGGAGAAGGTCGTCGAGAAGCCGGTGGTCCAGACCGTGGTGGTCGAGAAGGAGAAGGTCGTCACCAAAGAGGTCGAGGTGGAAAAGGTCGTTGAGATCCAGGGGCCGGTGTCTTATCCCGAGGCTGTGCCGCTGGAATTGACCGCGGCCGAAGTCAAGAGACTCCCCATCGACCAGATCGTGACCTACAAGGCGCTGCCCGAATACCACGAGCCGGCGTGGGTGACTAAGCTCGTCAACGAGGGGAAGCTCCCACCGGTGAAGGACCGCCTGCCCAAGGAACCGCAGGTATACCTCACGTCCGGTATGGCCGATGGCATTGGCGTCTATGGCGACCTGTGGCGTGGCTTCTCTGCCTGCCCGGTGGCTGGTTACAACAACATGGCCGGCGTGAGCATGGGCTGGTTCGGTATTGAATCCTATACCATCCGCTATGGTGCGCTGGTCAAGACCGGCCCGCTCTACCGCGCCGATCAGGACATTGAACCCTACCCCGAACTCGCCAAGAGCTGGGAATGGTCCGCCGATGGGAAAGAGCTGACCATGCACCTGATCGAAGGCGCCAAGTGGTCCGATGGCGCCCCCTTCACTGCGGATGATGTCATGTTCACCTGGGAAGGCTACATCGTTGACCCGAACGTTAACGCCCCATCCCACCTGGATGCCTGGAGCTGGGATGGCAAGGCCACCACGCTGACGAAGATGGACGATTACACCATCAAGTGGACCTTCCCGGTCGCTAAACCGATGACGGTTTTCTACTTGATGGATGACGAAAGCTTCATCGTCGAGCCGGCGCACATCCTCAAGGCCAAGCATCCCAAGTGGAGCACGACACCGACCGACTACAAGTCGTTCGAAAGTGCCCTGCCTCCGGATGACCTGCCTCTCGTGACCATGGGCCCGTGGGTCATTACGGAATACAAGACGGATGAACTGATGATCATGCGCCGCAACCCGTACTACTGGAAAGTGGACGAAGACGGCAACCAGTTGCCATACCTGGACGAAATCCAGTATATGAAGGGCCCCAGCGGCACTGGGCGCGACCTGTGCACCATGGCTGGCGACTGCGACCACATGAACCTGGAGAACCCCAGCACCTTCGTCGAAGCGCTGAAGCGGGCGGAGGAACCCGATGCCAAGTTCAATATTACCTGGGGTCCTGAAACGCTGGGCTACGAAGTCTGGATCAACCAGTCGGCCGACTATGGTGTCAAGGACGACCGCGAGCGCGAAATGCGCAAGCTGTTCCGCGACCTGCGCTTCCGCCGTGCGTTGAGCCATGCCACCGACCGCGACGGCATCGCCCAGATGATCATGAGGGGGCCGTTCCTGCGTGCCTGGGCTGGCGGCCTCTTCCCGGGTGCCCCAGAGTTCGACCGCAGCTCGGTCGTGTACTATCCCTACCACCCCGAGACGGCCAAGATGCTGCTGGCTGATATCGGTCTGAAGGATACGAATAACGACGGCTTCCTGGAATGGACCAGCGGCCCGATGGCGGGTCAGACGGTCGTGATCGCCCTGACCGCCAATGAAGACCAGCGCGAAGCGGTCAACATGGCCGAAGCCCTGGTCAACCAGTGGGCTGCGGTTGGCATCAAGGTCAACTTCCGCTCGATCACCAGCGCGGCCTGGACCGATAATTACACATCAGGCAACTGGGAGATGCACTCCTATCGCATAGGTCAGGCCTTTGCTCTGCCCTTCACCCGCGTCACCGAACTGGCGCCGACCACCAAGACCGGCTTCGCCTGGCACTACGAAGGCGAGACTCCGCGCCAGCTCCAGCCATTCGAGCAAGACCTGATCAATATCGTCAACAAGTACCGCGACACGTATGATCCTGCTCAGCGCAAGGACCTGATGTGGCAGTACAACAACATCTTCACCAAGAACGTGTACGGTATTGGTCTCATTGTTGGACGGTATGGCCTGGGTCTGGCGAAGCGCGTCAAGAACGTTCCGCCCGGCACACCTGTGTTCATGTACACCTGGGTGGAAGACGCCATCCTGTTGGACGCCCTCTGGACGCCGGTGGACCAGCAACTGAAGCAGAATCGCCCGGAGACACTCCCGGTTTACACGGAATAACCTTTGGTAGTTACCACTCAGCCCAGGTCATTGCGAGGAGCGGTTTTTGCGACGAAGCAATCCCCAAATTGCGAGTCGGAGATTGCTTCGCTTCGCTCGCAATGACAGCCTGAGTAGTCACCTTTGGTAAGTGGGTGGGTTGGAGGAGCAATCCTCCAGCCCTTCCCCTCTCCCTTCCCCCTCCCTCTCCCAAAGCTCGCCCTGAGCGAAAGCGAAGGGTTGGGAGAGGGAGGGGGTTGGGGTTGGGTGAGGGCAGTGTTTTGGAGGTGGCATGCTCAATTACATCATTCGCCGGCTGCTCGTCGCAATCCTGTTGCTTTTTGGGATTGGGGCCGTTTCGTTTAAGGTGATCCAATTGCCACCGGGTGACTTTGCGAACACGTACAAAACATACTTGGTAAACCAGGCCGGCAAGTCGGAAGAGGAGGCAGAACGATCGGCCCAGATAGTGCG
>JBAWAP010000212.1:0-5744 GCA_049589355.1 Anaerolineae bacterium | reverse complement strand
CGCCAACACCGACAGCCATCCACACTCACACACCAACAGCGACACTCACGAATACGCCAACACCGACAGCCATCCACACTCACACACCAACAGCGACACTCACGAATACGCCAACACCGACAACCATCCACACTCACACGCCAACAGGGACGGCGACATCAACACCTACTGATACGCCAACGCCGACGCCTACGTCCACAGCGACACCCGCTGATACGCCAACACTGACGCTCACGGTGACACCGGTTTGTAGTGATCCGGTTTTTGACGATGGAGAGCTACCGGAAGGATTCGTGCAGAGTATGGATCCGGATGACGAGGAGACCGGTGTTCCGATTAACACAGCAGCAATTATCGTCTATTACAACCAGCCTATGGGAGCAAACGTCACTGCCATAGGTCAGTATGAGGTCTTTCAGGAAAGTAGCCCCAGCAAAAAGGCCCACCTCACTTCGGCGACCTATGACTCGGCTGGTTACTCAGTAACGCTCTCTCTTGATAATTCTGATCCTGATTGGATCCACGATACTTGGTACAACATTCAAATCAGAGGTGGAATCAAAAACTCATGTGGTACAAAGCAAGGTGGCACAGTGACCACACGGTTCAAGACAGAACCCTAACTCTTACCCATGAACTCCTCTTCACTCTATTCGCCACACGATTCCTCCCAGGCAATGAAGGCGTCTGCGATGTCGGACATGGTGGCCCACTGGATGCGCCCATCGGCCACCAGCGGGTCTACGACTGTGGTCAGCCATTGGTCCCAGACCTGCAGCTTCTCCTCATCGTCGCCCGGCCCGAAGAAGTCGCTGGGGTGCAACGTGCCGTAGAAAGCGTTGACCTTGCCCTCGGTCACGGCGTCCAGCGAGTTGCGCAAAGCTATGGTGACATAATCAAAGGCTTCGTAGCAGTAGGGGCGAGGGAAGGCCTCCAGCTTATCGCAATGGGCAGGGAACATGCCCGAAGGGATGTAGATGACCGCCCCGTCCGGGTCGTGGGTGGTGCGCTCCTCGACGCTGGACGCGCCGGCCGGCCGCCAGGGGGTGAGGATGGTGAAGCGCTCGTCCGACTGCTGGGTCTGGGGGTTCTTGTAGTTGATGTTGACCTCCAGCCCCACCTCTTCCGCCGCCTCGTACAGATGGGAGTAGACGTTGCCGCCGCTCCAGGTGCGCACCTCCACACCGCTCAGTTCCTCGATGAGGTCAATCTCCTCCTCCAAAGTCGTCACCCACTCCTCGACCGGTCGGTTGTCGGCGTCGGGGATGTGAGCATCCTCGTGGAAGTGCAGGGCGATCTCGTGTCCCTGCCCGACCAGGTCAGCGAAGATGGCATCGCCCAACTGCTGGGCCTTGGTGTTGAAGGGAGTCTGGGTCTGGATGGTGAGCACCCCGCCGTGCGCGGCCACGATCTCGGCCAGGCGGCGCAGCCGTTCGCGATCCCGCTGGTACACGAAATCGTCCATGTACTCTGCCAGCGGTTCGACGTGCACGCCGATACCAAAGTAGAGGGGCGTGGTGGTCGAGGCGATGTCGGGAGGGATGGTCTCCTCGAACCAAGGCTGAGGGGATGGCAGGTCCTCTTTGTGCCAGCACTCGTCGTCGCTGCCTTCGTAGTACAGGCTGTTGTCCACCAGGGTGATGGGATCGCAGGTGGCTGGGGTCGGCTGGTAGCTTTTCACGATCAGGGGCAGGTAGACGCGGTGCACACCCCGATCCAGTTCGATCTGGTAATAGGTCAGGCTCTCGCCGGTGGTGGGATCGCTCTCCGTCTCCAGCCAGGTATGGGTTACCCAGTCGGGGTGGTTCGTCCAATGTACCTGGTCAATCCGCTGTAAGTAATCGGTCTCGATGGCCAGGGTGAAGCTGACCTCGAAGTGGGTCTGCTCGCTGGCGTTGGTCAAGTCTACCTCGAAGCCGCGGGTGCTCAGTTCGTAGTAGGGCTCAGTCAAGACCCTAGGGGTTTTCGAAACCCTTAGGGTCTTACCCAACCCTGGCAACTCGCCGGTCTGGGCGAAGTAGTCCAGAGCGGCCTGGGCCTGGGCCAACCCGTCGGCGGTGGCTGGATAGCGCCGGTCGTCGCCATAGGTCTCCCTCCAGGTGCAAGGGTTATCGGTCCACCAGTCAATATGGATGGGAGCGTCGGCATCAATGGCCCAGAAGCCCAGCTTGTGCTCCTCCACCGAGGGGAAGTTGGCCCACAGGTCGCCGCTGCGCACGTATTCTGAGCGGCCTATCGAGGTGTCCATGTTGGCCCAGAAGCCGCTGCCATCGGGAAGTTGTACCCACCATTGGGTGACCGGATGGGCCATGAGAGGTGCGGGCCGGGATGCCCACCGCGCGCAGCAGGGCCGTGGCCAGGCGGGCGTGCTCGATGCAGTGCCCCGCCCCTCCTCCAGCAGCTCCTTGGCAGTGTACAGCCAGTCGGCGAAGGAGTGGCCCCAGGCTCCGTAGGTGGTCTGCCAGTTGCCGCAGGTCACGTCGTTGGGGTAGTTTTGTGTCAGGTCGTAGGCGATGTTCTGCACCATCCAGACGTACACGGCGTGGGCCACCGTGGTCTGCTCGGTCCGCTGCTCCGGCGTCAGGCCGTCCAGGATGAATTGGGCCACGGCCACGATAGCCGGATTGTTGGATTCGATGTACTGGCCTGGCTGGAGGTAGGGTAGCACCTCGGTCGGGTAGAGGGTGGGGCTGAGCACCGCGGTGGGGGGCGGGACCAGCAGCTCGCTGTTGGGATCGCGATACACCAGGCGACCTATCATCGCGTGTAGCGTTTCCGTCACCTGGGTTCCTGCCTCCAACGTGAAGTTCATGGTGGTAGTCGTCCCCTCGGTCACGTCAATGTCGCCCGCCTGCGAATCCAGGTAGCCAGACTTGGACGCGGTCACGATGTAGCGCGGGGCAGCGACTGGCACGTCGCTTATCGCATACTGGCCGTCGGCGTCGGTGGTGTCGGAGAGGGCGGTGCCGAAGACAGTGACCGAAGCGTCGCTCACGGGCAAGCCTCCCGCGTCCTGCACCGTGCCGGCGATGGTGCCAGTGGGAACTGGCGGGTATTGCCAGACGATGGTCCCGGCAGCGTCCACCTCAATGACCCGGCCGCTGGCAATGAGGGTGTGGCTATCCGGCAGGCGGTCGGCGTCGTAGGGGAGCTCAAGGCCATCGTACTCCCAGACCACCTGGCCGGTGGGCGTCACCTTGATGATCCGGTTATGGCGGGAGTCGGTGATCAGAGTATTGCCGTTGGGCAGCCTATCGGCGTCGCGAGGCCAGTGGAGGAGCGAAGGTGCAGAGGAGCAGGGGAGCAAGGGAGCAGAGGTAGCTGTAGGGTACTGCCAGACGATGGTGCCGTCGGGAGCGACTTCGATGATGCGGTTGTTGAGGGAGTCGGCGATGATAGTGTTGCCATCGGGAAGGCGGTCGGCGTTGTGGGGGCCGCTGAGGTGGCTGTCGTCGTTGCCCGGCACGCCGGTCTCGCCGAACTGCCAGGCGATGGTGCCATCGCGGGCGATCTCGATGACGCGGTGATTGTCGCGGTCGGTGATCAGTAGGTGATCGGTTGGCAGTGGATTGGCGTCATTGGGATAGTCCAACACTGAGCCATCGCTAAGGGTGAAGTCGTCGCTGTTCCACACGATGGTCCCCGCGGCGTCAATCTCGATGACGCGGTCGTGGCTGGTGTCGGAGATGAGGGTGTTGCCATTGGGCAATCGGTCGGCGTTGTGGGCCCAGTCAAGGGGCAGAGGAGCAAGGGAGCAAGGGAGCAGGGGGGCAAGGGGAGGGTACTGCCAGACGATGGTGCCGTCGGCATCTACTTCGATGATCTTGCTACCACTACCATGTTGGCCGCCGTCGGTGATCAGGGTGTGGCCGTCCGGCAGGCGGTCCACGTCGTGGGGGAGGTGGAGCAAGGGAGCAGAGGAGCAGGGGAGCAAGGGAGCAATGGGGCAAAGAGGTGGGATGTCAGCCCTGGATTGGCCTAACGCGGGCGCTGTCCAAATCAGCATGAGGGCCAGTGAGCAAATGACCACGATGGCCCAAGGTGTAGATTCCTTCCGGGTGAACATGGGATTCTCTCCTTCCGCTTTTGCTTTAATCATACCCCAGGGGTGTTACGAAAGTTTAAGGCAACTGTAAAGAGTCTGTAAGAAGCGCTTCGATACACCTACTTCAGGATGAGGGGCAAGAACAGACGATGGCCTGTCGGTTGCGGCGGTGGATACTCGACCAATACCTCGTCGAGGTTGTTATCCCAGTTGTTCGCTCGCACCCGGTCGGCCATCTCGGCCACCGAGGCTAACCAAACGTCCTCCCTCACGCCTTGAGAAACAGGAAAGCCCCATGGCCGGATGTCCCACCAATCGGCGGGTTCGGAGTTGGCTAGGTTATCCGGGAAGCCGCTCCCGTAGCTCGGGTTGATGGCCTGAACGTAGGCCAGATCGGGGTTCATACGTACCCACGATAATCCCGCCGCATCAGTGAAGCCGTCCCACGCCTGGTGGATATGAGGCTTCGTCTGCGCAGCCTGCACGTGATCATCCTGGGCAAACACCAGCATGACCTTGAGATTCGGGGCAGTGGTGGCTAGCGTGGGATAGTTGTGCACGGTGATGCGGAAGGGCCAGGCTGCTTGTGTCTCGGTGGGAGTGGCCAGGTCCTCAGGCCAGTTCTCCAGCGTCAGAGCGCCGTTGTCCAGCAAAGCCTGGGTGATAGCGCGGGAGTAGTATCGCTTGCCCCACATCGTCGGATGGATTTCTTCGTGAAGGACGTGTTCAGGGAGGCCGTTGCCTGCCGCAAAGTAGGGTCGGCCAGGTGATTGCGGATCCTCCTGGTACCAACCGACGGTCGAATAGTCTACGGTGACAGTTGTGGGGTTGTAGTCGTCTTCATCATAGAAGGGATTGTAAACGGGGTTGTGCTGATCGTCAAAATAGCCCAACTCCAGGGGATACATTTCATCGCGGGTTGGATTCTCACGCCCAACCAGGTACTTAACGGTGGGCAACTCCAAACCATGATGAGCGAGAACGTTGGTGGCTACAACGCCGGAATGGGATGACGCGGACAGCCCGACATTGTCGGTGAGCGGCGTGATGGCAACCAACTCGTCAATGTAGTATCCGTCGGCGTTGGGGATCAAGCCAGAGGCAAAGCGGATCACGTCACGAAGGACTGCCAAGGAATCAGGCCCCCCGTAGTCGTACACGCCTTCGCTTCGAGCGCCAGTGTCGGGATCATCTCTCTCTGGCCATAGGTAAGAAACAGTGATGGCACCGATCTGGGTCGTATCGTTGACCCTGTGAAAACCGCTTTTTGGCACGAACCACGTTGAGACCTCAACAACAACCGGGGCCCCTTCTGGGTAACGAGGTTGCAGTGGGACTTCAATGCGCACCGCAATGCGATCCCCGCCGGAATCCACGTAGGTGATCAACTCCCCACCCGCTGGGGTGGGCGTGAAAACTCCCTGCGCCCGGTCAGCCATCCGCCAGACGGCGGCCAGTTGATAGGTGGCTTCGGGGATGTCCTCAGGGACGCAGTAGGAGTCCACGCGCCCCCAATCGGCTGGCGGCGTGTTCGGCACCCGGTTGGGCAGGTCATCACGGCCCGCCAAACTCGGATCTGCCTCGATCAGGTAGGCCGGGCTGGGGTTGATCTGCACCCAGCCCACACCCCCCCCCCCCCATCCCCCCCCCCCCACTCCCAAAGTTGGGAGTGGGGGAGGGGGGCGCAGGGGGGAGGGAG
>JBAWAP010000211.1:0-7102 GCA_049589355.1 Anaerolineae bacterium | reverse complement strand
AACGCTCAATCCAAGGATTTGGCCGAGATAGGGCGCAAGAGTTCACCTTTGGTGCCAGGCCAACACAGCCAACACCGTTCTCCAACCCGATGCCAGCCAAGGCTGCGCTCTTATGTGCCCGCGCGCATTTGAGTTTTCAAGGGGACTGTGGGATGATATGTCCGGGTATCAGCATGGGAGAGTTATTCGACCTTGGGGAGAGGAGGTAGATGCGCAGTGGCTACCATTACTGTAGAGGTTTTGTCAGATGGCAGTCTTGTGTTGCCAACAACGACAAGAGATACAGAGTCGCCGAGAATCCGTCTATCAACAGGCTGGCCGTGGTGGTCAAGAATGCTGAGGTGAGGTTCGTTCTGACTTTCTACGGGCACACAGGCTGGCGCTTGAAGGGCGAAACAAAGACCAAACGAGCGACCTATTTGAAGAGGTGAGAGAATGGCAGAGCTAAGGATACAAAGGGATCCCCATGATTTAGGGTGTATCTCCCTTATCGTCTCCGAACGGCTGGGCACGGAGAACCCGGCGAAGACCGACGAAGTAAACGAGGTTCTGGGGTGGGGGGAAGCGGCTTTTGACGCTGAGGGCCGGCTGGTGTATCTGAGTGACTGGACTTTCCCGCACAACCTCCCCGACAAGATCAGAGTTTTACGGGATAACCCCAATCTGATCGCAGAGCGTTTTAAGGTTCCTGAGCTTGGCCTGTTCAACGCCTTGCTTTTGGAGGTTCTGCAGGCCCTCCAGAGAGAACTCGTCATCAAGGGCGAGCTGATCGCCGCGACTTAACCAAGCCCCGTCTTATCGTTTTTGGTCCTGGGCTGGATGGGTGCATCTGAGATATTTCGCCCAGGTACTTGGGATGCACCCATGGGCTGAAAAGGCCTTGCAAACTGCCTGCTTTCGTGGCACAATATCCGCAGACAAACGTAGATGCCTGGTGACTTCGACAAGCTCAGTCCAAGGATTTCGACAAGCTCAATCCAAGGATTTCGACAAGCTCAATCCAAGGATTTGGCGAAGATAGGGCGTAAGAGTTCGCCTCTGGTGGCGCCAAGCCAACACAGCCGACATAGCCCTCAAACCCGACGCCAGCCAAGGCCGTGATTTCGGCAAGCTCAATCCAGGGCTTTTGCGTGCCCTGAGGCTGGCATTTTTGTCGCTGGCGAGTTGCTGATTCAAAGGAGAAGAAAAGATGCTGAAGAATGCAATCCAAGGACTCATGACCGCGGTTTTGATAATGGGCATGGTGGTTCCGCCGGGAGGTTCGGCAAGGGAGCTGGCTGGAGAGGTAGAGGCTTTGCCTTCCTCATCTGGCCTCTACCGCACCCGGGTGGCAGTGCGCCAGCCGGCCGACTGGACACGCCTGGAGCGCGTGGGCGTCACCGTGCTTGAACAGGGTGAGGACTGGGCACTGGTGTTGGCTGACGAGGACCAGTTGGAAACCCTGGCCCGCCTGCGCTTCGAGCCGCAGAGCACCGACGAGCTGGGGATGCTGGTATCGGCCCATGCCCAAGCGAAGCCGTGGCTGGCGGCTTCCTGGGCAGAGGTGCAGAGGAGCAGGGGTGCAGGGGAGATGAGCGCCCTCCAGCTCCTCCGCTCCCTTGCTCACGCGCTCAAGGCGGCCCTGGCCGCCCTCACCAGCGTGGACGACGACACTGACGGGCTGACCAACACCCAGGAGCAGTGGTGGTGCACCGGGTCCTGGAGCCCGACGCTCAAATCTTCTTGACAGGTAAGCGAAAAGGTGATAGAATGGTAAAAGGTGGAGCCAGAGTACCACACACATACTCCCTTTTTTGTGACGCTTGCTGTGGAGGTTTCCATGGAGGTCAAAGAGTTGCACCATCCATATCCAAACGAGATGATGAAGAGAGTATTGATGACCGTTCCTGCCCACTTCGACGGCACCCAAATCCAGTTCGATGTGGGGATTGAACTAAAACCCGGCACACTCCTGCTGGTCACAATCCTGGGTGAGGAACCATCCCATGAGCTGCTGGTGTGGAATGACATGAAGCTTTCGGAAGCAGCATGCGCCCGCGTGTGGGACAATGAGGAAGACGCCGTTTATGACAGCCTATAGACAGGGCGAAGAGTGGAGGAAAGTCCGATGATTGCTGTCCAGTTGAAACGTGAAATCACGTCCCTGCTTGACGTTTTACCTGAGCCCAAGCTCACGGTCGTATTTGACTTCGTGCAGTTTCTGGCAGAACGCGATCTGCAGGCTGCCTGGATAAGTGCTCAGAGCCAGTCCGCCGCCTATCAGGAATGGGTCGGCAGCGATAACGACATCTACGACGAGGTGTTTGCCGATGCCTATCCAACGCGGTGATGTGGTACTCTGTCGGGTACCGATGCCGTCCACGGGGCTCACGCAGTTCAAGTTGCGTCCGGCAGTCGTAGTCTCGAAGGATGTGAACAACCAACGGCAGATCTATCACCCCGAGGGCTGGGCTGAAGGTTGCTCTCTCAAGGTGCACCGATCTGCTGAACTCTGATTCGGACGGGGATTGGAGGTCGGAAGCGGAGAAGCACCAATCGTCAGGGGTCATGACAGACGCCGCAGTTGATTTTTGTGTGGAGTTGTGGTAAACTTGGGTATATCCGACTTTTTGAGGTGAAACCATGTCAGTAACCATAGACTACCGCCAGCGGTTGCTGGAGGAAATTAGCAATCTATCGCCGCAAGAATTGGAAAAAATCTATCAGGTTGTAGTGTTCCTCAAGGAGGAGTTCATAGCTCCTGACGAGGCTCGCTATTACACTGAGTCATGGATCCAAGCTGAACGGGAAGCGACGGAGGCTTATCGCCAGGGCGGGCTGAAGGCCTATGCCAGCGTAGATGAAATGATGGATGACATCCTCTCGGAGACCGAAGACGAATGAAACTGGTCCCCTCGCCCCGCTTTCGCAAGAGCCTTCGCCGCCTAGACCCGCAGATTCAACGGCGTGTTCGGGAGAAGCTAAAGCTCTTTCTTGAGAACAAGTATCATCCATCGCTGCGCTACAAGACAGTGCAGGCTCTCAAGCACGAAGCCCCGCCAGTCAAAGAGATCTCTATTACCATGAGCATCCGCGTCACGTTACAAGAGTTTGCAGACTATGTGTACTTGCGCAACGTGGGCGGACACGATATCTTGCCTTGAAATAGTATCACTGGAGTTGAGTTGACGAATCAAACCACCGGGCTATCTGGTGGCTTTTACCTCTCCGCCTACGAGGGCAAGGGCCCGGCGACACTGCCTAAACCTTAAAATTCTGGAAGATGGGCTGAAAAAACTTTGACAATCGCCCGCTTTCGTGGTACAATGTTCACAGACAGATGTAGATACCTGGTGACTTCGACAAGCTCAGTCCAAGGATTTCGACAAGCTCAATCCAAGGATTTGGCCGAGATAGGGTGCAAGAGTGCGCCTTTGGCGGTGCGAAGCCAACACAGCCGACATAGCCCTCAAACCCGACGCCAGCCAAGGCCGCGCTCTTGCGTGCTCTGAGGCTGGCGTTTTTGGTATATCGATTGACATCATCTGTTTGCCCGTTCAAAAATCAGGTTTTTCGAACCCCCCCAATCAGGGTTTCCCTGATTGACATCTCATCCACCGGTATGGTATAATATAGACACATGAAGAAACAACGCAGGCAACTCCAAGTGTAAATACCAGGTGACTTCGACAAGCTCAGTCCAAGGATTTCGACAAGCTCAATCCAAGGATTTCGACGAGCCCTCGGCGTGAGCTCGGTCGAACGCTCAATCCAAGGATTTGGCCGAGATAGGGCGCAAGAGTTAGCCTCTGGCAGTGCCAGACCAACACAGCCAACACTGCTCCCAAACCCGACGCCAGTCAAGGCCGTGATTTCGGCAAGCTCAATCCAGGGCTCTTGCGTGCCCCGAGGCTGGCGTTTTTGTGTGAGGTGTACCCCATGGCCGCTATCAGGAAAGGAGGATTGAGAATGATGAGGCCACCAGTGAAGGTGGAATCTATTGCCCCCGAGTTGCTAGAACTGATTGGTGAAGAACATCAAGCCTGGCGCAATGCCCTGTCAGTGGAAGAACTGGCCAAGTATGGCGGAAAATACATCGCCACCCGAAAGAAGCAAATTGCGGCGGCCAGCGAATCGCTGGAAGAGCTATATGGTCAGCTTGAATCTCTGGGACTAAGAGGCCGCTGCCTCATCGAGTACATCGAAGAACCAGACGTGGTGGTCATCTACTGATGAGGTTTGCCAAAGAGTGGACAGAGTTTGTCAGGCCCCTGGGAGGTAGCGTCTGGCGGCCTACCCTCACATTTTACAATCAGGACTGAGTGAAACGGTTTGGGATGAGGCCATTCAAATCGGTGGGCCTTACGGCACCAGCATTCTCATTCATGAGAATGTCGAGATTCGCACCTTACAACAGGCTGGGATTGACCCTTACCGTTACACCCAAAAAGAACTGGCGTGCGTGCTGGCAGATCACCTGTCGGCCCACGTGGTCGCTATCTACGAAGAACATCTATATTTGCAAGATGTGTTACTCCGGCAGTACAGTCGCCACTTTGAGGTGGCAACACTGGTCAAAGCCAACCGCGCCGATGATACAGATTTGAATCATCTTCTCGAAAGCGGCATCGGTGTCTTTTTGTTGGAGCAAGATCGTGTAGAAGAAGCCAAAGCATGTCTGGAACAGTTGAGGCAAGGAGGAGTGTGATATGACCAGGATCAGAAAGTTGCAACGAAAAGGGGAGGACAGCACATGGCACAGCGATGCCTACGCCGTCGAAACGCGCAACGGGCAGATCACGCTACGTTATTCGCTGGCCTGGGAATACCTGGGTGGGCGTTATAACCAGATGATTCAAGAGCAGGGGTTGTCGTTGGAACAGTTGGAGCAGGTGCTGGCCGGCGACAGTTTGCGCTGGCTACCGGTCGAGACCCTTGAGATGGACGAAGAAGATGCTATCCAGGCTCTGGACCGTGAGTGTCACGTGCCTCGGCCGGCGACCGTACTGATTACCCTGGAGGCGCACATCGTCAACGGACGTCTCCAGCTCAGCGCACCGTTGACCGGCCCCATTCGCGTTCAAGGTGATCACATTTATCTGGAAGACGGGCGTCGGTTACAGATTGCTTTAACCTCCGATCCGACGCCTGAGTTGCAGCCTGGATAAAACATTAGCCATTCCCTGTCCTGGTGCCGCAGACCGTAGAAGGGGAAAAGAGGTGATTATTGATCCCCGGGTGACCAGGCTGCGGCTGCTGTGAGGAGAACTGCGAGCTGCTCCACCCTCCCTTGAACCCCGATCGCCCACAGGCGGGACAACCGTGCCTTCTCCATCGTGAACCATCCTTTTCCTTACAGCAGAGTAAGGTTTTTGAACCCCAAAAATCAGGGTTTCCCCCTATTGACGTTTCACCCAACAATGTGGTATAATATTAGGAGACACATGAGGAAACAACGCAGGCAGTTCCAGTAGATGCCTGGTGACTTCGACAAGCTCAGTCCAAGGATTTCGACAAGCTCAACCCAAGGATTTGGCCAAGATAGGGCGCAAGAGTTCGGCCCTGGTGGTGCCAGGCCAACACAGCTCCTAGCCCCGACGCCAGCCAACGCCGTATTTTTGTGCGTCCTGAGGCTGGCGTTTTTGTCGCTGGCGAGTTGCTGATTCAAAGGAGAAGATAAGATGCTCAAGAACGCAATTCAAGGACTTGTGGCTGCAATTTTGATCATGGGCATGGTGGTTCCGTCGGGAGGTTCGGCAAGGGAGATGGCTGGAGAGATAGAGGCGTTGCCTTCCTCGTCTGGCCTCTACCGCACCCGGGTGGCTGTGCGCCAGCCGGCCGACTGGACGCGCCTGGAGCACCTGGGCGTGACCGTGCTCGAACAGGGCGAGGACTGGGCGCTGGTGTTGGTTGACGAGGACCAGTTGGAAACCCTGGCCCGCCTGCGCTTCGAGCCGCAGAGCACCGACGAGCTGGGGATGCTGGTAACGGCCCATGCCCAGGCCAAGCCGTGGCTGGCGGCCAGCCTGCGCCCATTATTGAGCCAGGCAGCAGCGGTGCAGAAGCGCATTGAAGTGGAAGAGGTGTCCCGCGAGGAAGCTCTGGCCGGTCTGCGGGCCGCGATGCGCGCCCTAACACCAGAGCAGAAAGCGGGGCTGGCTGCCACCTCCAGTGTGGACGACGACGCCGACGGCCTGACCAACACCCAGGAGCAGTGGTGGTGTACTGATCCACTCGACGCCGACACTGACGATGACGGTCGAACTGATGGCGCCGAGATTCAGGTGCTCAAAGACTGGATGGCGAATCGGCGCAGCGGCCCTCCCAATGAGACTCCTTGGCCCAACTGGCCGCCGCAGCGCGCTGGCTGCGAAGACAAAGACAAAGATTCGATTCCCAACCTGGCCGAGCGCTGGGAATTGGGCCTCAGCATGGATCTGGAAAGCACCGACATGGACAAGTTCGACGATGGACAGGAGCTTTTCGGCGTTACGTATTGCCCGGGTGGTGACCTGAATTGCGGTTATGGTGACCTACCTCGTAGCCAAGACAGCGGCTATGTGGGTTCTGTGATGCCCGGTTGGGTACAAGCGCCTGGCAACCACCCTGCCGTGGCCGCCTTCCCCGTGCCAGAGATTGACGTGGTGCCGTCGTCGCTGGTGATGCAGGCGGTGACGGTGGTGACTACCGACCGGCGGGTAGAGCAGAACGAGCAACATTCGTACAGCACGGCGAAGACGGAGGGGACGAGCACGAGCCTGGCGAATACGGTAACGTGGAATGAATGGGAAGAGATATCAAAAGCGACGCCAGGTGCGGCGCAGACACTGAACTTACAATTCAATGGCTTACAATCCTCCAGTTCACAGGGGACTTGGTGGAAATTCAGTGGCCAAGCAATGAGTGTACTTGGCCCGTTAGGCGCCGGAGCGTTTTGTGCTCTTCCGGGAGTTGGCTGGGGTAGTTGTATCGGGGCAGCACTTCTGGGTGGCGGTGTTGCGCTGACTGGGATTGCGATGAATCTTCTAGGGGAGAAACTGGACAAAGGCCCTGCCCAAGGACCAACGGACAATAACCAAACCCAGAAATCCTGTCCAGGGTCTTGTACAGGTCTTGCTAAGGA
>JBAWAP010000210.1:0-16657 GCA_049589355.1 Anaerolineae bacterium | reverse complement strand
GCTTTGGGGTGCTATGAAGTATAGCATCAAAGCAGTGCATTTGCAAGCAAGTAACTGCGCAAAAGCTCTTGGCACTTTCTTCACACACCAAAATTGCTACGGGGAGCATAGCGTCGAGCTTTAGCCCGGCGCTAAACTAAGTCACACCACCCTTCCCTTCTCCCAAATCCTCGTTATCTTCCACTGCAGGGTGCCCGTATCTAAGCAGAGCTCAAAAGTGTCCTGGCCTGGGGTCATGACCAGGTAGTGGCGGAGTTGGTGAGGGCCTTGCGGCTCTATCCACCGCCGCCCGACATCGCTGATGCGCACATCTCGCCCCCGCCAACGGAATGTTATGGGCGTAACCTGGCCTTCCTCATCGAAGCAGGCTTCGACGGCGGTGGTGATGTCTACGAATTTCATGGTTGCCTCGCCTCCAGGTATTGGCAGAGCATCTCCAAAGCTGCCTCGCAGGTTTGTCGTTTATTCTCCAGGCGATCCCCTCGCCACAGATGTCGCTCACAGCGTTCAATGTCCTGAGCAGCCAGGGCCATGTAGACCAGGCCCACTGGCTTCTGGGGCGTGCCCCCGGTGGGGCCAGCGATGCCTGTGGACGAAATGGCTACGTCGGTGCCAAAAAGGCGGCGAGCGCCGCGAGCCATCTCCCGCGCACACTCTTCGCTAACCGCCCCGTGCACTGAGAGAGTTTCGCCAGATACTCCTAGCACCTGCTCCTTGACCTCGTTTGAATAAGCCACCACGCCGCCCATGAAATAGGCCGAGCTTCCAGACACGTTAGTCAGCCGGTGGGCGATAAGGCCGCCGGTGCAGGATTCGGCCACGGCAATGGTCAGTCCCTGTTCAGTCAAAAGCCGGCCGACAATGTCTTCTAAAGGATTCATGAGTTCAATCTCCTTGTTGTCCACTGCGTAGCCAAGGATTGGAAATCCCTGGCTGAAGTTGAGAAGCACCCTCAGGCACTAGACCAAGGCCCTGAGGGGCCTTCTTCAACGCTTCAGAGTTGTCAGCGCGGATGCCATCCAAATAGTGATCCCAAAGATCGCCCCAGGCGTGCATACCGCGCGGGTTGCGCGAACACGCATAATCACTTAGTTTCACCCTCCCCCTTCAAGAGTTTGTAGGCGGTGCTGTAACCTCGCTTTGCTAATATATCACGCTGTTCTTGCTTTGTCAATCAAGTCTTGTATCCCCGATTCCTTACCTCGCGGTCTTATCAAGTCGAGGCGACGCAGTGTAGGACAGGTTGGGCTTGGTCTATGTCCAGCTATCTTCCTTGGTATCTGCTCAGGTGCAACGCACTTTTGCCACAGAATCAAGCTGATTCGAAGTGCAATCTGGTCAAGCGAGCCATTGAAATCGTGTGAACAAGTGCGTTGCACCTTATGGCTGAGCAGTTACCTTCCTTGGTGAATGAAATCACTTGACCAAAAGGCGAAAATCAACGACAATAGATCAATAGATCAGGCATGCAGGGACACTATCGAAGAAGGAAAAAGTACCATGAAGACAACCCAAGAGTTCATGGAAAGCTTGCGCGAGCTCAAGCGTGAGCTGTATGTCCTCGGCGAGAAGGTGGAGAACGCCACAGAGCACCCCATCCTCCGCCCTTCGCTCAGTGCGCTGGCCAAGACCTACGAGATGGCTCACGATCCGCGCTACACCGAACTGTTCGTGCGCCAGGGGCTGGACGGCGAAGAGGTCAATTGCTTCGCCAGCCTGCACCACAGCACCCAAGACTTGCTAAACAAGGTGAAGGTGCTGCGCATCCTGGGCCAGGAAACCGGCACCTGCTTCCAGCGCTGCGTGGGATGGGACGCTCTCAATGCGCTGGAGAGTACGACTTTCGAGATGGATCAGGCTCTCAGCACCACATATCACGGTCGTTTCATGGACTACCTTCGCTACGTCCAACAGAACGATTTGGTCTGCAACGGGGCGATGACCGACGTGAAAGGAGACCGCAGCCTGCGTCCCAGCCAGCAGGCAGACCCCGACCTGTTCCTCCACGTGGTGGAGCGCCGCCCCGACGGGATCGTCGTGCGTGGCGCCAAGGCCCACCAGACCGGCGCCGTTTTCTCCCACGAGATCCTCGTCATGCCGACGCAGACGATGCGCGCCGACGACGAGGACTACGCCGTCGCCTTTGCCATTCCGAGCGCCACCCAGGGCATCATTCACATCCTGGGTCGCCAGTCCTGCGATACGCGGAAACTGGAAGGCGGCACCATGGACGTGGGCAATGCCACCTTCGGCGGGCACGAAGCGCTGGTCATCTTCAACGATGTCTTTGTGCCCAGCGAGCGAGTCTTTATGGACGGCGAATGGCAATTCTCCCCCATCTTGGTAGAGCGGTTTGCCGGGTACCACCGGCAGAGCTACGGGGGGTGCAAAGTCGGCGTGGGCGACGTGCTGATCGGGGCCGTGGCCACGGCCACTGAGTACGCAGGCGTGACCCGTGCATCGCACGTCAGGCACAAACTGGCCGAGATGATTCACCTGAATGAGACGCTCTATGCCTGCGGTCTGGGCTGTTCTGTCGCCGGGGCGGCCGTGCCTTCAGGGACCTATCTGGTGGACCTCCTGCTGGCCAACGTCTGCAAGCAGAACGTGACCCGTTTCCCCTACGAGATTGCGCGACTGGCCGAAGACTTAGCCGGCGGGTTGATGGTCACGATGCCCTCGGAGAAGGACCTGAATCATCTGGAGATTGGGCCTCTGGTGGAGAAGTACTTGCGCGGGGTGGCCGAAATCCCGACTGCTGACCGGATGCGCATCCTGCGCCTGATCGAAAACCTTACCCTGGGCACATCGGCCGTGAGCTATCGCACCGAGTCTATGCATGGCGCAGGCTCACCCGAGGCGCAGGTCATCATGATCGGCCGGCTGAGCGACCTGGAAGCAAAGAAAGCCTTGGCGAAACGTTTGGCCGGCATCAGGCCTTAGGCCGGCACCCGTCGGAATACCTCAAGCGTGCCAGCCGCGCTGTCCCCATACCAGCAAGACCAGCGCCAATCCACTAACGGTGGCCGAGACCAAACCCGTGGCCAACATCCCGCCAGCCAGCCACACTGGCCCACCGATGAGCGCACCCATTACCCGCCCGACGCTGAGAGCGGCTACACTCGACGACATCATCGTCGCCCGCGCAGCGGGGAGGATTTCGGTGAATAGAGAGATAGCCGTGACGATGGTGAACTCAAAAGTGAGAAAGGTGATGAACAGCCCCATCAGCGCCAGCGGCAGCGTACGCCCCACCAGCGGGAGCAAGATGTAAGTCAGGGCCGACAGCATCGAGCCAATGACAATCGCTCGCTTCAGCCCCACCCGATCGGCGATGGAGGCGGTGAGTCCCTCACCCATCAGCTCGGCCACGCCGATGACGGTGGTCGCTGCCCCCAGCGCCGCGATGCTCAGACCAAAAGCTGACTCCAGCCAGATACCATAGACCACGAACAGGTTGTCGTTGGCCGCACTGATCAAGAGGCCAAAGCCAAGTGCGCCCAGAGCCGCTCGTTCCCTACTTAACCGCCGCCAGGCTTCCCGAAAACTGGCTGGGCCCTCGGTGCCACGCTGCTGATGCCTGTCGCTGGGGATGAGTATCGCGAGCGCGATTAAGCTGAGCAGGCCAAGACCGCCCAGCACGAAAAAGGGCGCCCGCCATCCCATCCGCTCCATCAGCAGGCCGACCAGCGGAAGGCCCACCAACGCACTTCCAGCCCAGGCGAATTCTAGCATCCCGATAGCCAGCCCTCGGCGCTGATAGGGCACTCGTTGGCCCACGTAGGCGTGCAAGGCCGGATCGAAGACGCTCTTGCCCAGCCCGGCCAGGAACAGGGCCAGCAACACCACACCATAGGTCGGCAGTAGTCCGCCAGCCAGCATGCCTCCGGTGAGCATGGATAGCCCAGCCAGCATCATCACCCGATAGCCCCAACGGTCACCCAGCGGGCCAAGCAGTGGGCTGAGGACACCGGTCACCTGGTTGACGGCGATGAGCGAGGTGATAGCAGCCAGCGGCACACCCAACCCCCGGCCGAGGGCTGAGGCGAAAGGATAAGCGAAACGCCGAGAGGTATTGATAATCAGCCGGGCTAGGGTCGCTACACCGAGTTGGAAGGCTAACTTGCGCGCAGTCAGGCCCATTTCAGTAGCCAATAATCAGTAGCCAGTAGCCAGTAGTCAGTCTGATTACTGACATCTGACTACTGACTACTGCTCCTTTGTTTCGACAGGCTCAACACAAGTCTTCGACAATTTCCGCCGCTGCCTGGGGAAGCAGGCCCACGAGGCGAGCGAGGTCTATCACGGTAAACCGAGAACGAATCTCATGCGCATGGAGCACAGCGCACAGCAGCCTTTCTCGCCTGCATCCGATATCCTCGGCCCGAAAAGCAGCACCGGCTCGTTTCAAACAGTCGCGGATCTGTTCCGGTGATCGGAGAAACGGCTGCACTTCTGCACGCAAACGATCCCACGAATCACCCTGTGAGAGGACCTCCACTGCTTTCTGCAGCCGCGCCACTTTTTGGGCGTAGTTGGTTTCGATCTCGTCCCCCAACACTCCCCAGAATTCCTTGTCAAAATCCATCGGGGCGCGGGAGAAGTCGGGCGATTCTATACTGATGACGCGGCGATAAACCTCGGAGGCCAACACTGTTCCGATCCCGACCTGCCTGCCGTGCAGATCATGGGGCACCCCATCGAGGGAAGACATCATGTCCAGGGTGTGAGAAACGAGGTGTTCTCCTCCTGAAGCCGGGGAGGAAGTCTCGGCCATGGTCATGGCGATGCCGGTCAGGAGAAGACCATGAAACAGGGCCGCCATGGCCTTTGGCTTTCGATCCCGCAAGTTCTCAGGGTGATCCAGGTATAGTGGCTCAATGTCGGCGATTAAGGAAACCGAACGGTCACAGAAGTAGTCCCCAAACAGAAAATGGTTCATGCGCCAATCGGCGGAACTCACTGACTTGGCCAGGATGTCCCCCAACCCTGCCGTGGTCAGTTCGTAGGGCGCGTCGCGGAGAATGGCAGGGTCAGAAACAACCGTTCGTGGCGGCCGCGCCCACAGAAGCGATTTTACACCTTTGATCGTCGTCGCCACATTCGCTGAAGCATACCCATTCATGCTGGCAGCCGTGGCAAAGCAGACGTAGGGCACCTTCAGATCGAAAGCGATCCACTTGCCAAGATCATTCAACACGCCGCTGCCAACGGGCAGAACGACATCGGCCGCCTCGATTTGATGGAGCAGCCAGTCGTGTGTGTGGTCATCGCAGACCGGCGATGTTCCCTCGGCTGGATCTGGAACGACGATTTCGGAAACCTCCCAATCGGCATCCCTTAGTAACGCTGCCGCTTCTTTGCCGGCCACGTCGCGTGTCCGGATGTCCATCAGCAAAACAGCCCGGCGACCGGTTGTATATTCTGACAGAACCCGAGGCAGCCGGGTCAATGCACCTTTCTCGTAGATCACCCGATGCGGTTCGATGTGATGGGTCTTGCCGCAGTTGCATTGGATTGTCTGGCCGTATAACGTATCCATTGTGGAGCCATTCATTTGTGTTTCCCATCCCTTCTTTTGAACTCGCTCAAAACACCGAGACGATTCCCGGAATCTCATGGCGAGTCGAATGTGACATCGCCCAATGGCCCTCTCAGGGCTCAAGTATACAGAAAAAAACGGAGAATTGCAAAGCGCGGTTTGTCATGTTATAATGGGGAGGGGGCAGACCTCGGAGGTCACCGATGAAGGCTTCCGAGGTCTTGACTTGTGTATCCGCCCGGCGAGTTTGGTATGGAGAGTATTGGTGTGCTGGATTGAATGAATAAGGCAGGCTACCATCACGGCGCTGACCGCCAACCTGGCTCCGCCTACCATGCGGGGCCGGTACATGGGAGTCTACAGCCTGACGTGGGGTCTTGGGATCGGGCTCGGTCCGGTGGTTGGTGGTTTCCTGAATAACAATCTGGCGCCGGTGGCCATCTGGTACAGCGGCCTGGGGATGGGGTTGGTGGCTGTGTTGGGATTTGTCCTGCTGGCGCGAATGTTGCATGGGCAGGAGACGGAGCCAGCGCCGACTGGCTCACAGAGTTGAACCCGTTACTGCTACCGATTGTAATATCCAATGGACAAACAACCAGAAGCTGTTTGGCTTTGACCAGTTTTCAGTAGAGACAAAGGAGGCGAAAATGGACGAAATGTGGCTTCTGATCGCGCCGTTGGCGATATTGCAACTGGGGTTGATGATCTTCGCCCTGATGGACTGGACGCGCCGCCCCCAGACCCGTTACTTGGATCGCTGGGTCTGGCTGGTGATTATCATCGTATTCAGCATCCTCGGGCCTGTGGCCTACTTCTTCCTGGGCCGCGAGGAGGGGTAGTAGAACTAGAAACCAGGTTTTTGGCTAAGGAATGTGGCTTTCGCACCACGGAGAGCACCAAGAACAACAGGTCGTCCATTTGAGTACGGGAAAAACCTGGGTTCTCCCGATTAAGGAGACCTATGATGAATCACAGAGAAGGGATAGCCATCCGCTGTGAGGGGCTATCCAAGACGTATGGGCAGATAGTGGCGCTGCAGGATCTGGACCTGGCCGTCGAGGTCGGGACGGTCTTTGGCTTTCTGGGGCCGAATGGTGCTGGCAAGACGACGACCATCCGTCTGCTGGTTGGGCTGGCCAGGCCCACCAGGGGGCGAGGCTGGGTGGCCGGGCATGAGGTAACCGCCGACGGGAAGGCCGCCCGCGGGTTGATCGGCTATCTCCCCGAAGAGCCGGCCTTCTACCCCTGGATGACCGGGGCAGAGTTCCTGGATTACGTGGGGAGGCTGTTTGGGCTCGCTGGGGCAGAGCGGAAGAAGCGGGTGGATGAGCTGTTGGATCTGGCGGGCCTGCGGGAGGCGGGCCGTCGTCGCATAGGCGGGTACTCGCGGGGGATGCGGCAGCGCCTGGGAGTGGCCCAGACGCTGATCAACCGTCCGTCAGTGCTCATCCTCGATGAACCGGCCTCGGCCCTCGACCCCCAGGGACGACGCGATGTGCTGACTCTCATCGAGCAGCTGCGGGAACAGGCTACGGTGTTCATGTCCACCCACATCCTCTCGGACGTGGAGCGGGTGTGCGACCGGGTGGCCATCATTGACCGGGGGCGGCTGGTGGTAGAGGCAGATCGAGAGGACTTGCAGGGCCGCTACGCTCCGCCCGTCTTTGAGCTGGCCTGGGACGAGGGGGACAATGACCAGCCACGGGTGATGGACTTCGTGCGTCTACTGGAGGGCGTGCCCTGGGTGAGCCAGGTCGAGCGCCAGAGCCGGGCCTTGCGGGTGCACGTCAGCGACAGGGCTCAGGCGCGGCACGAGTTGTTGTCTCTGGTAGCGCAGAACGGGCTTGTTCTGAGCCGCTACGAGTTGGTCCGGCCTACTCTTGAGGACGTCTTCCTGCGCCTGGTGAATAGGGAGGGTATCCGATGATCTTTTGGGCGGTGTTGCGCAAGGAACTGGTGGAACAATGGCGCTCCCGGCGGCTGGTGGCGGTGGCCGCAGTGCTTCTGTTCTTTGGATTCCTGTCGCCGTTGAGTGCCAAGCTGCTGCCCGAGCTGATGAAAAGCCTGGGCGACACCGGCGGGGTGGTGATCCAGGTTCCCCCGCCCACAGTCCAAGACGCTCTTTTCCAGTACGTGAAGAATGTGAGTCAGTTCGGGGTGCTGCTGGCCGTGCTGCTGGCTATGGGGGCCGTGGCCAGGGAGAAGGAGCGGGGCACGGCGGCGATGGTCCTGAGCAAGCCGGTCTCCAGGGCCGATTTCCTGCTGGGTAAGTTCGTGGCACTGACTCTGGTCTTCGGTCTGTGTCTGACCCTGGCCGGGCTGGCTTGCTATTACTACACGATCGTGCTATTCAAAGGGACCGGGGAGGCCCGTTTCGTGGAGATGAACCTGCTGCTGGGGCTGTTCATCGAGTTTTACCTGGCGGTGACCCTGTTGGGCAGCATCATCACCCGCAGCCAGGTGATGGCTGGCGGGCTGGGGCTGGGGGCAGTGTTTGTGGTAGCACTCCTGGCGGTTTTACCTCGGCTCGGAGACTACATGCCTACGGCGCTGCTGGGCTGGGCGCGGGCCCTGATGGCCGGGACCGGGGAATCGGCCTGGGGCGCGGTGGCCGTCAGCCTGGGGGGGATAGTCATCTGCCTGACAGCAGCGCTGGTAGTGTTTGAGCGACAAGAGTTGTAAATCAGAAGCAGGAGGAATTAAGCAGAGCATTGACGAACGCCGTGTCTGGCGGGGCCACCGTGGGCCTGCTCTCTATCTCGGGGGCTCCAGGATGCCTTACATGATCGCTGGCGGCGTCATTGCCATTTGCCGTATCGCCCGATGTGAGATGGTCTCACAGGAGCCGGAGGAAGCGCCGTGACCCGCCCCAGTCCAACCATCAGCAGCCCCAACAAATACGATGCCTACTTCCGCCAGGCGCGGAGGTTCGCCGACCGCTTCGCTGGCTTCGAAGGCGTGGTGGGTGTGCTCCTCACCGGCGGCGTGGCCCGGGGCTACGCCGACCACTTCTCCGAACTTGACCTGGCCATCTACCTGGCGCGTCCCCACTTCGAGGACTGGGCCCGCCGGGGCCTGGCCCCCTTCCCGGAGGGGACTCCTGCCTGGACGGCTGCTGGCACGTGGACTTCGACTACTTCTGCTACGAGGATGAGATGGAGGCCGAGTGGGAGCATGGGAAGCGTTGGGACCGCTCCTATGCTGTCATCCTGCACGATCCGCAGCGTCTGATGCAGGAGATGCTGGCACGCAAGGCCGTCCTCACCGAGGAGGAGAAGCAACGCCTGACCAGCCACCACCTCATCCTCTACGGCGAGTACTTCTGCAACCTAGTCGTCCCCTCGTGGCTGCACCGAGGCGACCTGTTGGCTGCTCACCACTGCCTGAACACCGCCCTCGACAGCCTGATCAAAGCCGTCTTCCTGGCCAACGACGAATTGATCCCCTTCGAGAAGTGGACCCTCAATCTCTCCTACACGCTGCCGTGGACGCCCCAGGGCTGGCGGGAGCGGGTGGGGCGGGCAATTACACCCTGACCCATCTACTCCTCTCCTGGTTACTCGACCAGCCACGGCGTATCCAAAAGGGTTACGATGTGAGCGACCCCAGGATAAAACGAATGATGGAGGCCCTCGTTGACATCCAACGAGAAGACGGCGGCTGGCGCCCCTTCTGGACCGAGGAGAGCTCCCCGGTCTACACCGCTCTGGCAGTCAAGGTCTTGGTCCTGAGTGGGATGCTCGCCCGCGACGATTTAGAAGTCGCTGTCAAAGCGTACGCAGTTTGAAGGAGGTGCGGCTATGGGGCTGATCACACCAGAACAGACCCTCTCTGTCGCCCGACAGGCAGGGCTCGGTGATGAGGCGTTGAAGCTGTCAGGTGTAGCGGTGTTGACCTTTTCGAAGTCGGTCGTGGATCGCTTAGATGAGCTCTGCGCCCTGGAAGACGTAGAGTGGATCTCGTCGTTTCACCATCCGTATGCAGCGGCGCACATTGTAAAACGAGGCAAGTTCGACGGACTGGACGTTACTGTCCTGGTCCCGCCGATGGGCGCGTCACCTCTGGCCTGCATTGTCGAGGACCTGGCTGCCTGTGGTGTGCAGGCCGTCTTCCTGGTCTGCGCTGCCTGGGCGTTGGGGCCACCAGTCCAGTTCGGCGACCTGATCGTGCCGACGTTCTCTATCGGCCCCGACGGAACCTCGATCCATTACGGTAACACCTCAGACCACGTCTCCACAGCCCCGGTGGCGGTCGAAGCCCTGGCTATGGCCTGCCGCGAGCGAGGGGCAACAGTGCACGTGGGCGGAAACGCCACCTGCGAGGCACTGTACCGGATCACACCGGAGATGGCGGAGGAGTTCCGGCGCCGTGGGTGCCTGTGCATGGACAACGGCGAGGCCAGCACCTTGTTTGCCTTGACCTGTACCCTGAACATCCTGGGCGGTGTGCTCTTCCAGCCGTACATCGAACTGGCACAGGGCTGGGACCCCGCCCGGCTACGCGACGTGCGCTACCGTGATGCTTGTCTTTTCCAGGCGGAGGTCGTGTTAGAGGCCAGCACCCAACTCAGGCGACAAGGGTTGCTAGAGGGTTGAGAACAGAACAAGCACCAACTGAGGCCGAACGGCCCGTGGTAGACCCATCGCCACCCAGACTTGAAGGTAGGTACGGGGAATTGTATATCAAGACGAAGCGGATAGCCGCCGCACGAAAGGAGGAAGAGCGTTGAACAAGTCAATACCTGTGTCAAGCTTTCATTACTTGCTGCACCCATATAACACGTCGCTGGTGACCTGCTGCGACGCGGAGGGGCAGCCCAACATCATCGCCATCGCCTGGCTGGTTCCGGTAAGCGTGAGCCCGCCACTGGTGGGAATGAGCATCCGCCCCACACGGCACTCCTACGAGCTCATCCAGGCGACCGGCGAATTCGTGATCAACGTCGCCCCGCACGAGATCGCCCAGCAGGTGCTGTTTTGCGGACGCCGCTCCGGGCGCGACGTGGACAAGTTCGCCATCACCGACCTGACTCCCGAACGGGCACAGTACGTGCGACCGCCCATCATCGAAGAGTGCATCGCCCACCTGGAGTGTCGCGTCGTGCAAGACGTCGAAGCCGGCGACCACCGTTTGGTCATCGGTGAGGTATTGGCAGCCTACACACGACCCGGGGTTCTCGACGACAATGGCCTGTACGACCTGAGCCGAGTTCACCCGCTGCTTCACCTGGGCCGGAATTGCTTCACCAGCACCCTAGCCCAATCCGTAGAGCCGCCACTGCCGAAGCAATAAATACATTACAAGGAGAAAGGGCATGGAAATTGTAGAAGTAAGCCCTGGCATGCTTGCCTTTGTGCGTCCCGACGAGGGAGCCAACGCCGGCCTGATCTGCACTGCCAACGGCGTGGTCGTCGTAGATACCACCTCTAGTCCGCCTGACATGCAGGAACTCCTGGATGCAGCCGGGGTGTCGGCCTCAGAAGCGCGCCTCGTGATCAACACTCACTCTCACGGCGATCACACCTGGGGCAACCAGCTTTTCGACTGCCCCATCTTGGCGCACCGGCTGTGCCGCGAGAAGATGGTCGCCAATCTTGGCGGTCCGTGGAGTGCAGAGGCCATCAAGGCGTCTATCGCCGAGCGCGAGAAAACCGATCCCGATTCGGTGCGCGAAGCGCGGGATAAGCTGGCCGACCTGCGCATCACCTTGCCCACGGAGGTCTTCGAGGACTGTCGCGAGTTGGAAATCGGCAGTGTTCGGTTGCAAGTCATCCACTTTGGCGCCCACACGCCTGATTCGACCGTGGTTTGGCTGCCGGAGGCGAAGGTACTCTTCGCCGGAGACCTCATCTTCGAGGGCCGTTACCCGTACCTGGGCGAAGCCGACGTGCTCGCCCTCATCGCCGCCCTCAAGTGGCTACCCGAGTTCGGCGCGCAAACCATCGTGCCCGGCCACGGTGTCCTATGCGGCGAGGCGGAAATCGCCGCCCTGGTAGACTATTTGGAGACCGCCTGGGCGCTAACCGCCGATCATCTGGCCCAGAGCCACAGCGAGGACGAGGCCGCCGCCGACCCCAATTACCCACGCTATGCAGAGGGGGATACTCAGCGACTGCACGAAAACATCCGCGTAATGTACGCACAGTTGAGGAAAGGCGTGCGATGATGCCTGGACCGTCTGAAGGCAGAACCGTCGTCCTCATCTCTGCCAACATCGAGTGGCAGGTGATCTGTGCGATGTTCCCCGGCATGAAGCTGCAGCCGTCTCCTCTCGGGCATTGGTTTGTGGTTGACCTGGACATCGGTGAGTGCAGCGAGCCCGTTCTGTTCTTTCACGGCGGCTGGGGCAAGATCGCAGCGGCAGCCTCGACGCAATACGTGATTGACCGGTGGTCTCCCACGCTTCTCATCAATCTTGGCACGTGCGGCGGATTTGAGGGAGAGATCGAAAAAAGCACAATTGTCTTGGTGGAGCGGACCATTGTGTATGACATCGTCGAGCAGATGGGGGATTACGAAGCAGCGATTGCCCATTACACGACTGACCTAGATCTCTCGTGGCTTGGAGAGCGCTATCCTCAGGATGTGCGTCGTACCCTGCTCGTATCTGGCGACCGGGACCTCTTGGAGGAAGACATCCCACGCTTGAAGGCTCAATTTGGAGCGGTGGCGGGGGACTGGGAGTCGGGGGCAATCGCCTATGTAGCGACTCGCAACAGTACCAGATGTCTCATCCTGCGCGGTGTCACAGACCTGGTCGGCAGCGGTGGCGGGGAAGCCTACGAGAATATCCAAGTCTTCATCGAAGCTACCAGGGAGATTCTAGGACGATTGGTACATTCTCTGCCCGAGTGGATCGCCAGGGTTGTATAGCAGGGAGACTGAGAACAACGCAGGAGGTGTTGCTATGACTGAAGGGAACTTGACCATAGAACTGTTTCGGGAGTGGGTGGCGACGCTAATGTCTACCCTGGAAGTCCAAGTCGGTGAAGATACAAGAGCAGAACTGATGGAACCCTGTGGTCAGGCCTGCGCTCTCCATCATGGAAGTATTGAGCAGGCCATAGCAATCAAGCACAGCGCCAGAGAGATTGACGAATTGCTGGATAAGCTGAATCAACAGGAGGGCTTCTGGTGTGGGAGTTGGGTAAGAGACGGTGATACCATCTACTCGGTCTGTGAATATTGTGGTTGTCCTCTAGTAAGAGCAGGCTTGGTCAGACTTTCACCGACTTTCTGTAACTGCTCCCGAGGCTGGGTTAAGGCAGTCTTCGAGACCATTTTGGCAAGACCGGTAGAGGTGGAACTTGAGCAGGCGATCGGCCGCGGGGATCAGGTTTGCCGATTCTCCGTCTGCCCAAAGGAGAGAGGTTAATGAAGGTCAGCATCCCCTTATGCAAGCCTGAGGACGTGGATTTCCCGGAGTACCGGGATAAGGAGCAACTGAACCGCTGGCTGTGGCGCATCGTTCAGATCCCTTATCCGCTCTACCTCATCACCACAGTGGACGAGAACGACGTGCCCAACGTTGAGGTGAATACCTGGGCGATGCCCTTCGGCTTCGCGCCCTATCAGATGTTCCTCTTTGTGTGTGGCATGGTCCACCATACCGCTCAAAATGCCCTCTCGACCGGCGAGTTCGTGGTCAACGTGCCGGGTGACGAACTGGGCGATCGCATTCTGCGCGCTGCCAGGCCCTATCCTCGTAGGATAGATGAGGTGACGGAGGCTGGCTTCACTGCACTACCCGCCGAAGTGCTGCGCCCGCCGCGCATCGCCGAATGTAAAGCCCACTTCGAGTGTCGCGTGACGTGGCATAAGGAGACCGACGACCAGGGAGGGGTGCTTATCGCTGGGCGGGTGGTGGCTGCCTCGGCCGACCAGGACGTAGTAGCCGGCGACATCCAGGCCAAGATTGATGTGATGGGCACGATTTACGTCATGCCCTGGAACGTGGATCTGGAGCGCATGGTGTTGACGGGCGATGGCACCACGACGGCCTTCGCAGGTATCGGCGAGGTACGGTTCACAATAGACAAAAGGGAGGACAGGTCATGAAAGAGTATCGTTTCATCCAGGTGGACGTTTTCACCGACAGGCCCTTCGGCGGGAACCCTCTGGCCGTGTTCCCTGAGGCCGAGGGGCTGACCACGGAGGAGATGCAGCGCCTGGCGCGGGAGATGAACCTCTCCGAGACGACCTTTGTGCTGCCGCCCCAGACGCCGGAGGCCGACTTCAAAGTGCGCATCTTCACCCCGGCTGCGGAACTGCCCTTCGCCGGCCACCCAGTGGTCGGCACCCACTGGGTCCTGGCCCACCTCGGGCGTGTTGAGCTCCGTGAACCGGTGACACAGGTGAGCTTCGAGCTGGGAGTAGGCGTGCTGCCGGCCGACCTGCATGTGACCAACGGCCAGGTAGAGCGGGTGGTCATGACCCAGGACCGCCCCACCTTCCACGCCGTGCTGGAGGACGTGACCGAGTTAGCAGCCGGGCTGGGCCTACCCTCTGAGGCGATCACTGAGATGGGATTGCCGGTACAGGTCGTCTCCACGGGCCTGCCGCAGATGATGGTGCCGGTCCGTTCTCTGGCCGAGGTGCAGAGCCTGGACGCCGGCCAGCTCAACGTCGTCGCCCTCAACCGGGCCTGCCGCGCCGTCGGCACCGAGTGCGTGATGGTCTTCACCTTCGAGACGGAGCGGCCTGAGGCCACGGTCCACGTGCGCATGTTCGCCCCGCTCTTGGGAGTGCCAGAGGATCCGGCCACTGGCAGCGCCAACGGTGCACTTGGCGCCTACTTGGTTTATCATCAAGCCGTGCCGGTCACCGAGCCGACCATCCACATCCTCAGCGAGCAGGGCTCGGAACTGGGCCGGCCCAGCACGCTGTACGTCGAGGTGGACAGTGTGGGCGGGGAGGTCACCGCCGTACGGGTGGGCGGGCAAGTGGTGCCGGTGGCCGAGGGCGTGGTGCGGTTTTGAGGAGTGTTGCTTGCTGGATAGCCCTGCCCATGCTGGCCTTCTACCCTGGGCCAGACTCGGCGTCCTTCGACCGGGCGGTGGCCGTCGTGGAAGCCAACTACTCGCCCGACTGGCAGGGCGCGTACCTGGCCTGGCTGCTGCGCTGCCTCCAGGACGCCGGCCTGCCCGCTGACCATCCCCTGGTCGCCCACTGCTTGGCCGACCTGATCTGTAAACAGCGGACGGACAGGAGTTGGGAATCCGAGGATGGAGAGGAGTTCGCCGCCAGCGCCAGCGTCGAGGCGCTGCGGGTGCTGAAAGGCTACAGGCGGATTTAATGCAAGTGTTGGTGACAGGCGGAGCCGGCTACATCGGTTCTCACCTGGTAGACGCGCTTCGGCAAGCAGGGCACGCGGTCCGGGCGTTGGACCTCCGGCCAGCCAACGGTGACTTCATCCAGGGCAGTGTCGCCGACCCGAGCCTGGTCGCCCGAGCAGTGCGAGACGTGGAGGTGGTCTACCACCTGGCCTGGGGTTTCTATCCTGGGAACGAACGGCGTGAGGTGCAGGAGAATCTCTTCTCCTGGCGACAGGCAATCCCAAAGCTCACGGGGAGGTTTTCAACCTGGCAGGCTCGCACACCTACCGCGACCCCGAAGTGGCCCGCTACGTTGTCGAAACAGCGGAGTCGGAGAGTCGGATTGAGTCAATCGAGGATCCCGCGCAGGGGATGATCTCGGTGAGCGTGGATAAACTCTGCCGGCTTCTGGGGTACGGGCCCGCGCAAGAGGAGTTCCTGACAGGATTGATCCGACGTGCTCTCCGTCAGGGGAGTGAAGGTTGAGGGAATGAAGACCCTACGCAATCGCGCGGTCGTGGCCTTTCTTCTTTTCAACCTGCTGGCGGGTATCCTCTTCGTGGGCGGGGCGCTACTGGTCTCGTTCATGCGCTCCTTCGGCACCACCCCCGCCCAGTTGGGGCTGATCCTGGGGGCGGGATGGGGGGCCAGCGTCCTGGGGGCGCTGAGCAGGGGAGACCTGGCTGACCGCATCGGCCCCCGCAGGACCGTCCTCCTCACCGCCGCCCTGGTGGCCCTGGGGCTGCTGGGCAAGGCTCTTTCCCATCACTGGCTCCAGGCCGGGGCCTGGCACCTGCTGGGGATGGGGGCTCAAGCAGCCCTCTTCCCGGCGGCGGTGGCGCTGCTGAAAGGAGCAATAGGGGAAGAGGTTGGAAGTCCCCTGGGTTTCCTGAACACCGCCTTCTCCATCGTCGCTATCCCCGGTGCCGCCTTTACGGGATGGGTGGTGGAGCGTTGGGGCTGGCCCACCCTCTTCCTGGGGAAATTCGCCACTTACCTGATCGCCCTGCCCCTTCTCCTGCTACTGCTGCCCGAGGTGAGGGAAAGGGCCGAAGAGCAGGGAAAAGAGGGTAGAGGATGGCGCGAGGCCCTCTCGCACCCGCCGCTTCTCCTGGTCTGCGCCAGCGTCTTTGTGGTGACGCTAGGGGGTACTGCTATGCCTATTATCCCTACTTCATCCAGGAGCGCTTCGCCGCAGATGTGCGGAGGCTAGCTCTCTTCGACTCCATCTACAATGGCGTGTGGATGCTCTCCAACTGGCCCGCCGGAATGATCGCCGACCAACTGGGGCGTGGCCGGATCGCCATGATGGGTTACGGGCTCATGGGGCTGGCCTGGCTTCTCTTCCCTTTCTCTCCCTCTCTTCCTTCCACCTACCTGTTCTACGCCCTCTACTGTCTGGGCAACTCGATGGGCTTCTATGCCAGCGTCTTCGTTATGGACATGGCCCCGCAGACACTCAAGGGGCGGGCGGTGGGATTCTTCAACGCCGCCATGTATTTGGGGAGTGCGCTGGGGGATAGCGCGGGAGGAGTGCTTTGGCAACGCTGGGGGGCGCACTTCTCCTTCGCCTTGGCCACCGGAGCCTTTCTCCTGGGCACCTTGCTCCTTTTCTGGGGGAGAAGAGTGACTAGAGGTAGATAACTCGCAAGCATTCACCCCTCCCTTCCAGGGTGTAACTGCTCAGCCCGTGTCATTGCGAGTCGGCCATGGCGTGCCCCGCCATTCCTGAGGACAGAAACTAGCGCGCGGCGCAGAAAGCGTGTACAATATGGGCAGGCGCCCAGACAGTTAAGACCGT
>JBAWAP010000209.1:0-2982 GCA_049589355.1 Anaerolineae bacterium | reverse complement strand
CGCTGTAGCTCCCCCAGGCCACACCGTTCAGGGTGTGGTATCGCCAAGACCTCCGGGTAATGCTAGGAACTCATGGATGATGAAGAATCGGTTGATTATTATCACTTTCCTGCTGGCCCTCCCCTTCTTCCCCTGGGCCTGCACGCCAGAAGAGCCCCTCTCTTCTGGTAAGGCCAAGATATACGTCGAGGACGAGGGGATATACCGCTTAACCTACTTTGCTCTTAGAGAGGTGGGGCTGGACCTGAAGGGCATTGAGCCGACGATGGTCCGACTCACCAATCGAGGCCAGGAGGTGCCTGTTTGGATCGTCGGAGAGGGTAATGACCCGGCTATCGAGTTCTACGGCACGGCCAATGAGAGCAGATATAGCCTCGCCAACGTCTATTGGTTGACTATTGGCCAAGCGGCGGGAAAGAGGATGGAGGAGCGACCAGTATCGTCAGGAGATGTCGTTTCATCTTCGCCTTCCTTCGGGGCTACCCTCCATCGCGAGGAGGATCTCCTGTACTGGTCCAAGGCCCCGCAGGAAGCTGACCGTTGGTACTGGCAATCGCTCATCGCTCCCGCCTCGGTCACTCTTGCGTTTGCCCTGCCCCGCCTGGCCGATGGCGATGGCATTCTCAGAGTCGCGCTGCTGGGCGGTACGTCTGACGCCGTCGAGCCAGATCACCACCTCCGTATCCGTCTCAACGATTACCTCGTCGCCGACGCCACCTGGGACGGCCAGGAGAGGTATCTTATTGAGACGGCCATACCTTATTTGCTTGAGGGGGAGAACGTCCTTATCGTTGAAGCACCTGGCGATACCGGCGCTAAGGCCGACGTCGTCCTCCTCGATTGGTATGAGATCGGCTATCAGCGACGCTTCGTCGCCGAGGACGACCGTCTCCAGTTTGAGGGACGTAGCGGGGTCTATCGGATTGCCGGGTTCACCCGGCCCGATGTGGCGGTCTTTGACATCACCGACCCAACCAACGCTGTGCGCCTGAGCGGCTACGCTGTTGAATCCGAGGGTGACGCATACGCTGTCTCTTTCTTTGATGAAGCCACTGGTCAGCGAAGGTATCTGGCAGTGAGCTCAATGGCCATCAAGGAGCCAATGCGGATCGCCCCGGCTGACCACGCCGACCCTTCGGGCAGAGCCCTGCCCTCTGGGCGAAGCCTTCGTGCCGCCGATAACCAGGCCGATTACGTCGTCATTACTCACCCGGACTTTCGCGAGAGCCTCCAGCCCCTGGTCGAATGGCGAAAGAGCAGGGGCCTGGAGGTCACAGTGGTGACCATCGAAGAGGTCTACGATGAGTTCAGCTATGGGTTGGCCGATCCCACGGCCATCCGCGACTTCCTGCGCTGCGCTCACGAGCATTGGGCCGAGCCGGCTCCCCGCTACGTCCTCCTGGTCGGTGATGCCAGCTACGACTATCGGGACAACCTCGATGCGCCCAACAAGAATCTCCTCCCGACCTATCTGGTGCAGACCCACTTCGTCGGCGAGACGGCCAGCGACAACTGGTTTGTTGATCTCGACGATGACTTCTTGCCTGAGATGGCCATCGGCCGCCTGCCGGTCAAAAGCGCGACGGAGGCCAAGATCGTCGTGGACAAGATAATTGGCTACGAGCGCGACCCAACGCCGGGCGAATGGCGCGGGAGGGTCCTTTTCGTAGCGGACGATGACCAACCCGCCTTCGAAGCCACTTCCGACGATCTTATCGAGGGTTACCTTCCCCCCGATTATCAGGCAACCAAGGTCTACGTGAGCGCCTTCGCCGACCCTGGCGAAAGCACGGCCCGGATCATAGCGGAGGTCAACCAGGGCGCGGCTATCGTCAGCTACGTGGGCCATGCCGCCCTGGACGTCTGGGCTAAGGAGAGGATGTTCAGCTCTGCGGACATCGCCTCTCTCCACAATAGATCTAAGCTGCCCTTCTTCGTGACCATGACCTGTCTCGACGGCTACTTTCACCATCCCCAGGCGGACTGTTTGGCCGAGGAGCTGCTTCTGGCGGAGGGCAAGGGCGCGATTGCCTGTTTTGCCCCTACCAGCGAATCGTTGCCCAGCGATCAAGATGTCTTGGCCAAGGCCCTGTTCGAAGCCCTGTTTGCTGGCGATGCCCCCACCGTCGGCGAGGCCGTCATGCGGGCCAAGCGGAGCCTGCCCGATAATGGCCGAGGCTACGAGGACCTCATCGAGACCTACACCCTCCTCGGCGACCCCGCGCTGCGGTTAGCTCAACCTTAATTTGTAAATGGGCTTACTTTGTGCTATCATATTGTTGGGAGGTGAGAGCGATGGGAGAGGAATTTGTGAGGGATGAGCTCGACGAGTGGGTTGCCGAGCACATGGACGAGTTCGTGAGGAAGTACAGAGGTAAATATCTGGTCTTGGTCGGTAAAGAGGTCGTGGCTGTGGCCAAAGATGAGCTCGTCGCCTGGGAGGACATGGGAGAGGCACCGCTTGATCAAGAGCCTTGCCTATTGTATATCCCTAAGAAAAGTGAGGAGAGCCTCTTGCTATGAGACAAATATTCTCGTACAAGAAGATTGGGGAGTCTTTCCTCCCGATCATCCGAGTTCGTCTGCAGTCCACCCTGGTGAATAGGTGGATAAGTTTCTATGCTTACGTAGATTCGGGTGCTTCCTTCAGCATCTTCACTGATAAGGTGGCGACGAGATTGGGCCTCAACCTCTATGATGGTCAGCTTACTTATGTGTTAGTTGGGAGTGGGGCGAGAATCCCCATCTATTTGCATCGGCTACTCGTAGGCATAGGACGGGAAGAGCTCTCGGCAACCATCGGCTTCTCCGAAGAGTTGGGTGTGGGGTTCAACCTGCTGGGCAGGAAGGACGTTTTCGACCAGTTGGAATTCTGCTTTCGCGACGGGGAGAAGAAGCTGCTGGTGATCTCTGAGGGGTAAAAAAAGGTAAAAAGTAGCAAGCCATTTGGATCAACGGGGACCGGAAAGGATTGTAAAATCC
>JBAWAP010000208.1:0-2094 GCA_049589355.1 Anaerolineae bacterium | reverse complement strand
GTGTAGATCTGCTGTTCAGGCCTGATGCCCAAATAGGCCAGCATTCTCCTTATTTCTTCGGCGGATTTGAAGGTCTTGTCAGGATTGTAAAAGTCGGCACTGGGCAGCAGGATGCCATTAGGGATATGGCCGGCCCTGGTAAAGGCCAGGACTTCTCCAAAATGCCAGTTGGCCCCAAGTGCTTCCAGCAACACATTGTTGACCGGGTCTCCGGATGCGGTAAGGAATTCCGGCAGCTTGACTTTCACATCTTCGTTAAGTTTCTTGATTTTGAAAGAGCCTTTCTTCGGGGCAGGTGTAATATCCTTCGTTACCGGCAATCCTTCCTTCTGCCACTTGAAAAGCCCTCCGTCCAGGATGAAAAGGTCCTTGGCGGGGAAGCCGTAATATAAGAGGGAGAAAAATTGCCTGGTGGCCCCCATGGTGCCGCCCTGATCGTACAATACAATCTTTTTCCCGGGGTTGATTCCCCAGGACTGGAAGAGTTGTTCCATATCGGCGACCGGCATTTCCTGGGCGCCATAGGTAAACAGGTCGACGCTGACTGCGCCGGGAATGTGTTGTGCCGTGTAGTTCTGAGCGGGTGACGAATCGAGTATCAGGACATCGGCATTTTTAAGATTTGTCTTTAGCCAGTTGACATCGACCAGATTGCCCTTGATTCCTTCTGCCGCCAGCAAGGACTGCGCCAGGAGCAGGCAGCCCGCAACGGCAAGAAGGAAGCAATACCTCAAAACCTTCGACATGTTAACCTCCTATTGTTTCTCGTTATATTCCAAAGTTATTACTACTTTTCCCCGAGCGTGTCCTTCTTCCAGATACCGGATAGCCTCAGGGACCTCGCTCAACCTGTAACGCTTGTCGATGACCGGTGTCACCTTTCCGGACTCCATGAGCTTCTGCAAGATGGTCAGGTCCTCTTTGCTCCGTCTCGCAATAAACATGACGAAGTTCTGGCTTACGAACCGTGACAACACAAGCGCTTTGAGCGCACGAGTCAGAACGATCCAGACTTTGCTGGGTCCTCCGGCGATGACGCATATGCCATTGGGATTCAAGACGCGCATGCATGCTGACAACGAATGGTTCCCAACACAGTCGAATATTAGATCGTAGCGTTGCGTGCCTTTGGTGAAATCCTCTTGGGTGTAATCAATGACGCGATCTGCGCCGATTGATCGGACCATCTCCACATTCCTCGTACTGCATACGCCGGTCACATCCGCGCCGAACGACTTGGCGATCTGCACAGCAAAGGTACCCACGCCTCCCGTCGCACCGTTAATCAAGACCTTCTGCCCCGGCTGAATCTGTCCCTTGTCGCGAAGTCCCTGCAATGCGGTGAGTGCCGCCACAGGCACAGAAGCCGCTTGCTCAAACGTCACGTTATCTGGCTTGATGACCAATGCCGACTCGGAAGTACACGCATACTCGGCGAAGGCCCCACTGCATGCGCCGAACACCTGGTCGCCTGGTTTGAACTGGGTTACGTTCCTGCCAACCGCTTCAACCTGGCCGGCCACATCAACGCCGAGTCGTGTGTCCTTTGGTTTGCGCAGCCCAGTCAGTATGCGAACGATGAACGACGTGCCTCGGAAGAGCCGGTCACGTGGATTCACGGAAGCCGCGCGGACTTTTATCAAAACTTCATCGTCCCCAGCGGTCGGCTTTTCAATCTCTTCACACTTGAGAACATCCGGCGAACCGTATTTACGACAAACAATAGCTTTCATGTGAATTCCTTTCAGGATTTACTTGATCGGGTCATTCTCAATATGCCTTTCAAGTGTCGTGATCGCGCCGCGGACGTGGCGCGCGCTACCACGGCTCGATCAAGGGGCGGGGGCTTCCAACGCCTGCACCTTTGCGCCCTTAATCAAAAGCCACAGCATGATCCACAATTCCCCCAACAGCGCCGGCATAGAGGCTCTGTAAACAACATTTCCGTAAGCTGGCAAGAGTAACGACGTAAAGCTTATGGCCACATAGGCAAAACAGTTAACAATCAGCAGGAACCCGAGGATGCGGGGAAGGAAGCGCGATCTCATCACCAGGAGACCAAAGGGGAAAAGCCAGAGGCCCCAGAAGATGTCG
>JBAWAP010000207.1:0-5887 GCA_049589355.1 Anaerolineae bacterium | reverse complement strand
CTGCTCACCCCTTGTGTGGAAATGTCATTCTGAGGAGCGAAGCGACGAAGAATCTCGTTCCCTCAATACAAAAACGGGATTCTTCGCTCCCTCCGGTCGCTCAGAATGACAATGGCTGAGCAGTTACTGTTGGTGTTGATGTTCATCGTTGCCCCTCAAAGTAGTCGCGTAATGCTTCAACTTCTTCCTTGGCCTCCTCTATGGTTTCGGGGCCAAGGCAGGGCTGAATACCGCGTTCTACCAAAATATCCTTCATTTGCGCCCAACTGACACCGGCCAGACTGGCCGCCTTGGCCAGTGAAATCCCCTCAGTCTGGTAACGGTGGACCGCCAGTTGGGTACGCAAATCAGCGCGTGCGCGCAGCAAGTGACGTAGCGCATCCTGGATGACGGCCTCTTCGTCATCGTAAATCCGGGCTTCCACGAAATCTCGAACCTTCAGCATTTCAACCCTCCTGGTCAATGCCTTAGGCCACCGCCCTGGCCTCCTGCAAAATCTTCACTCCTGCACTGGCCCCGATGCGCGTAGCCCCGGCCTTAACCATCTGCTTGACAGCCTCCAAGGTCCTGATGCCACCCGCGGCTTTGATGCCCATCTCCGGCCCTACCACCCTCCGCATGAGAGCCACGTCCTCAACCGTAGCCCCGCCAGGCCCGAAGCCGGTTGAAGTCTTGACGTAGTCGGCCCCGGCCGCTTTGGCCAACTGGCACGCCTTGATCTTCTCCTCGTCGGTCAACAGGGCCGCCTCGATAATCACTTTGCAGATGGCCCGGTTGTTGTGACAGGTGCGCACCACGGTGGCGATGTCTCGCTCTACTAACTCGTAGTCCTTGGATTTGAGGGCGCCCACATTGATGACCATGTCTACTTCAGTGGCCCCATCTTCGATGGCTTGTTGAGCCTCGTAAGCCTTGACCTCAGGCGAGGTGGCCCCCAAAGGGAAGCCAACCACTGCACAGACAGCCACCGGCGAGCCCTTGAGGAGCTGAGCGGCCAGTTTGACATTGGCGGGGTTGATGCAGACGGCAGCGAAGCCGTACTTGCGAGCCTCATAACAGAGCTGCGCGATCTGTTCCTGGCTGGCGTCCGCTTTGAGCAAGGTATGGTCAATCATATGAGCGATGTTAGCAGCCACTTGGGTGAATCCCAGAGGATTGGCAATCCTATTCGCTCCAGCATCAATCACTTCCTGAGCCTTGTCTGGACACTTCTCACTACACTGCCCATCACAACCCAAGCACTCCGACCCTGATTGGGCACTGGCCTCTTCCTCCCGCAGCAGGATCAGCACCTCTCTGGTGATTTGTTCCACCAGTCGTTCTACGGTTGCTCTATCCAGGTCCATCGGATAACTCCATACCCGAAAACGGGCTGAGGGACTCTCTTCGTCTCCTCATTTCCGCAGGAATCGCTTCTCGACGTCCATGATCTTGTTCACTCGGCGCTCGTGACGGTCACCAGCGAACTCCGTTTCCAACCACGTCTTCACGATCTGCTTGGCCAAGTCCTCGCCAATGAGACGCCCCCCTAACGTCAACACATTGGCGTCGTTGTGCTCACGGGAGTTTACGGCTGTGGAGAGGTCATAGCACAAGCTTGCCCGCACCCCTGGCACCTTGTTTGCCACCATGCAGGAGCCAATCCCCACCCCATCAATCATGATCCCCCGCCAGGCTTGGCCCTCGGAGACGAGCTTGGCCACAGCATAAGCGAAGTCAGGGTAGTCTACGGATTCGCTACTGAAGGTGCCACAGTCCTTGATGATATAGCCAAGTTCCTGGAGGTAAGCCTTGAGGGTCTCTTTCATGGCGAAGCCGCCGTGGTCAGCGCCGAGGGCGATAACTTTGCTCCCAGGAGTTGATGTACCGCTTAGAGTGTTGACAGGGCCTGTCCTGAGCATAGTCGAAGGGCCAGGCTCTTGGAAGAGGGAAACCTTTCTTTCCATAGCCACCTCCCGAGCCCTGGGAGTAACTATAGCTTTGGCAGGGAAACGCAATTCCCCCCCTGTGGAAATGGCCTCCACGTCCCTTTCAGTTATCAGGGGACGCTTCGTCACGCCGGACGAAGATAGGGCACGGGACTCATCAGCCTCGCTCATGCCGAGGGTCCGTAATAAGACTCGCCGTACTATTTCCCTTACCTCGCCTTCTTGTAAGGCCATCCAAGCTTGACTCGGTGCACCAATCAGGCTTACCTTGCTACCTCATTCCAGGGCAGCATAGGAATAGTGAGACACAAGCCCCCAATACTTAGGGGGCCAATAAGATATCCAGGCCTTGCCGATAATAGCATCTCTAGGGAGAGGCCCCCAATTGTGGGAGTCACTGGAACTATTGCGATTGTCACCCAAGACAAAGTATTCGTCTTCTCCCAGGCGCTGAGCCGCCCATGAGTAGTTGCCAGTATAGAGTGCATAAGATTCATCGAGCTCTTCGCCATCAATAAAGAGGTGTTTCCCCCTGACCTCCACTATTTCTCCTGGTAGCCCGATGACTCGTTTTATGAAATCGCGCCTGGGATTCCTCGGGTAGTGGAAGACCACGACATCGCCGCGCTCAGGAGGGTGAAGATAATATACGAACTTGTTTATGATCAGATATTGGCCATCGTGTAGGTTAGGCTCCATGCTGGTTCCCTCAATGCGGAAGTTCTGGATTAGAGCGCGGATCGCAAAGAAGATCAACAGGGTCAGGAGCACTGTCTCCACGATCTCGCGCAAGGCGGCCTTGACCCCTTGCCATCTATCTTTCGTATCCTGGTCACCCACCATTTCCTGCGCACCCTGGGTCTCAGGCGATTCCTCGAACAAACTGTTCACCCCTCTCGCATAGCGTTATGCTGAATTATAATACATCTCCAATCATAAGGCAAACCGGGTCTTGGAGATTTGCAAAGGCCAACTTGACAAAAGCGCCTATCTGGTTTATCATTAACCCTGCAAGTAGCATCCTGAGCCCTTCGACTGCGCTCAGGACAGGCCTGGCGAAGGGCAGCGCCCCTTTGCCTCAGGCAAGCTTGCTAAAGCATTTCAAAAGGAGGACGAAGATGTCACCAGGAGGTGAGATGCGATGCATCTGGTTTGTCACGTTGATCATGATGCTGGCCTCCCTCTCACTAGCCGGTTGCAATGGAGTTGAAATCGTTGACCGGGCCCCTGTCCCCCTCGATACGCTGTCCCTCAGTAAGGCTAGCCCCCCCCTGGACGAGCACGACGTGGCCGTGCTGGCCATTGAGTTTGATCCCTCGCTGGAATATGAGCAGATCATGGTCAGGGGGGAGCAGGCCACTTTGTTGGTAGCGGTGGAAAACATAGGCCTTCAGACCGAAGCCGAGATTAAAGTCAAGGCCCGGTTGTCCACCTACGAAGACGATACTCCAATCCTTGAAAAGACCTGCTACATAGACACCATCGCCCCCGGCCAGATAAAAATAGCTCGCTTCAAAGGCATCTCCCACATTCCTCATTGGCGGGACTATCGCTTGAAGGTGTGGATCCTGCCGGTACCTGGCGAAATCGGCATAGCAAATAACCAACGGAGCTATGATCTCCATCTAACCATGTCACAGTGATGACACAATCTGTCTAACGACTCACAAGCGCATCAAGAGCTTGCAGCGAGAGAGTCCTATTGAGCCCTTTGGCACAGCTTGCCTGGCTGAATTCCCTTGGGAGGGGAGATTCTGTTGTGTTAAAGTATTTGTGATCTGCACCGTAGGCGGTGCTTTTTTATGGTCTAGGACTAGCCATGAGATTTAAGCCTGTCAGCATCGGTCGTTATATCCCCATCTTAGTAATCGCTCTGATCTTCGGTGCTTTGTTGGGCCTACAATGGAACTCGCCACCAGCGAGGCCTACGACAGTGCCAGGCATTGAGCACCAGTCGGGGGCTCTAGCTATCAAGCGCCTGGAAGCAGAGCAGCAGGAGCTTAAAGAGGGCATCGGGCGGATGCGAGAGCAATTGGACGAATATCAACGGGAGTTGGCTGCTAACACGGAGATGTTGAAAGGGATAAGCGCAGAGTTGAAACGACAGAAAATGATGGCTGGACTGTTGGCTGTCGAGGGGGCCGGCATCCAAGTAACCCTCGACGATAGCAGCATTCAATCGGTGCCGGCGACAGCAGACCTCAGCACCTACCTCATCCACGAGTACGACCTGCGCGATGTGGTTAACCTCCTGTGGATGGCTGGCTCTGAGGCTATCACCGTCAACGATGAGCGAATTGTAGCTACTACTTCTATCTATTGCGTGGGTAGCACGGTTATGGTCAACGATACCCGCCTTTCCCCTCCCTATCTGATCCAAGCTGTCGGCAACCCCGTCGCGCAGGAGGATATTTTGAGCAACCCTGCCTATCTAAAGGAGATCAAGCGGAAGGCTGCGCTCCACGATGTGCAGTTTAAGGTAGACAGAGTAAAGATGCTTACCCTACCCGCTTACAAGGGTGGTTTCCCCATCCATCATGCCCAATTGGGAGACTGAACAACAAGTAACGAGAAGATTCGGGCCATGAGGAGTCATTCTGCACAGTTGTCGTTAACAATACTCTGCTTCGTTTTGGGCCTGTTGCTTATGGCCCAATTTCGCACTCAGCGGATGACAAGTAGAGCCCTTCTGTCTGCTTCAACTGCCGATCAGCTCGCTATCATCAGCAGCTTGGTAGAGAACAACGCCCGCCTACGTGAAGAGATGGAGGCCCTTGAAGAGCAGCTCAGCGAGTATCAACAGGCTACTGGGCGGGCTGTGCTAGGACCTTTAGTGGAGGAGCTGAACAAGGTCAAGATCATCAATGGGCTGGTGGAAGTCTCAGGGTCCGGTGTTGAAGTAAGTATTGACGGGCCTATTGGCGTCCTGGATGTGCAAGACTTGATCAACGAACTGCGCAACGTCGGGGCGGAGGCTTTGACCATCAACGGGGAGCGGTTGACCCTCTACTCAGTAGTTGCCAGCACTGAAGCCGGAGCTATAACCGTCAATGCGACGCAACTTTCGCGGCCCTATATCCTACAGGCCATTGGGCAACCCGAGACCATGGAGACGGCCTTGCTCAGGAGAGGGGGACTCATCGCTACTCTGGAGCGCAACTACGAAGGGCTGGCCGTGAGCCTAATTAGGCGCGAGAAAATGGTCCTGCCCGTATACAAAGGAGCTATCGAATTCGTATACGCTTCGCCAATAGAATAAAGAAAGGCGGCCACCGGGGTCATCGGCAGCCGCCTGACCTTGACTAGAGGCCGGGCAAAGCTCAGCCCCTGCCACAGGTCGCGCAACTGGTGGCGCTACAGCTTACACAACCACTGGTGCCGCCAAGGGATCGGCTTTCGCCACTGCTTCCCCTGCTGATGGCTGCGAACACAGAGATGGCCCGGGAGGTATTCATTCCCTTGCAGCGCACACAAGCAATAGGGTTGTCAGCCTGGCTTATCCTGCGTAGGGCCTCAAACTTGATCTTGCAATCGGCGCAATAATACTACTTTAATTGCTAGTTTCCATCGGGAGTAGCTGCGGTGCGACGATGAAGCTGATAGTGTGAGCCAGGATTCGTGTTGCAATTCGCGCGATGATACCTGACAAACTCCTAGCTCTGGGCCATTCAATGTTCCAGACCTGGGTCAAGACACTCAACGCTGTCTCGACTCGTCGTCGGACACGTTTCAAGATAGCTTTCACGTCGGGCTCCCACTGTGTCCTCATGTTCTTGCGGCGCAGCGGCAATAGGAGAATGTCCTGTTCACGCCACAGCCGCAATTCCTGCTTTTCGTCATTGTAAGCCTTGTCCAGAATGACCTGCAGGTCTTCACAATCTTTCAGGACGAAGGGCAAGATCTTGACATCGTGGTGGGCCGCCGGAGCCAGGAGCCACTCATCTACTATCTGCTTGATA
>JBAWAP010000206.1:0-6645 GCA_049589355.1 Anaerolineae bacterium | reverse complement strand
AGCCAACATCCAAGTGTGAATAAAGAGGCCACCCGCATCAATGGCGGTGGCCTCTTTACGTACGTCAGATTTCAGCCTTTTGGCAAGCGAAAAAGCCACCTGCACGGATAGCGCAAGTGGCTGTTACTTTCGCTTGTCACAAGCTGCTTACAAGGAGATAACATAGTCGCACACTTTTTGACCATTGCGGTGTATGTCCGCTCGCTTGCAGTCAGCCTCAACGCTTGGCTTGCGACGGCATGTCCGCAAACGGCGGAGCCTGCCGCCGCCCCCATGACCGAGGACGAGTCAACCGTCACGACGAGACAACAGCCCGGGCACACCAACACGGCGTGGTCGGCAGGCGCGTGTTTCGCGTTCGTGCGTCCCTTATTCCCAGGCATAGTACGTTTCCTGCTGTGCATGCAGTCGCCACACGAAAAGCCCAGCGTATGAGGCACGAATGACCGTTCCCATGCGTTTAGCCTGGGTGTCAAACTCTTGGTGCCGAAGGAAGCGGCGGATGAACACGGCTGACTCGTCCTGTTTGACGTCCAAGAACACCAGACAGTACCGCGCATGGCACAGACTGTGCTTGAAATAGTCCCAGTCAAGTGTAAAGAACGTTGGACGATGTAGAGTGAGTAAGAAGGGAATGATTTCATCGTCCTTCATCCCCTTCCGGCCTATCTCGTAGCCAATATGTTGAACTGATATGTGCCAATCTCGCAAGAGTTGCCGCTGGATTCTTGAGATGTTTTCATCCAGGACGTTCATGCGGGCGTTAGCTCCAGGGCGTACTCATGCGCGTGCTCTATGAACGATTGGCTTGCCAATTGCACAGCCTCGGCAATGGCTTCTTTGGAAATGCTACCGCCCCATTCTTCAACAATGGTCTCCCACGCCTTCCCCCCGGCGACCATTTCTAGCACTTGCCAAACCATGATGCGCGTGCCGCGAAAAGTCGGCTTACCGTGACAGATCTCGGGGTCAGCGACGATATAACGCCCTAGCAGTTGCCGTTTGTTATCTCCCCCCATCTTGACACCTCCATCAGCCTTCTGCAGTTTATTATACACCAAATCACCACAGCACGCTATCACAGCGTGTAGTGGGCAGATAGGTTTGTCCGCTGTGTACCGGGCACACAGGTTTGTCCGCTTCTATGACCAACCACCATGTGTTGTGGTTCTAGCTCGATAACGCCCAACAGCTCGCCCAATCCTCAAGAAAGGCGGACGAATGTCTGTACCCTACATAGCGGTCGAACCTATCATCCCATTACACACAGCGCCACTTGTTCACGTGCGCAGAAGGTGGCGGCATGACGGCAAACGCTCAAGCCCCCCGCAACGGCACGCTCCGATATGAATCCACCTTGCCGTTAGGCAACCTGCCGCACTAAGAAGCCGCGCGCGTGCCGTTGTCGGCGTGCGGGTATTCCCGGACGCGCATGTTCAGTTTGCAATCCGTGCTCCCGATACGCTACTAACTGCGTCAATCCAAAATTCATTAAATCTGTTTCCATCTATTTTGGTTACTACCCACGTTGGCTTGCCAGCAGTATCAATTGTCTCGTGAAGCCATCCATTCCTTAATTCCAGTTTCAAGGGAATTTCCGTAATCTCTACCCCTTCGCCCCAACCCAGTGCGATAGCGCAAGTCAGCGGGTCGTGTTGAAAGTTGATGGTATCGCTTGGTAATTTGTGGCAAGTCTTGCCATACTTTTCCTCATAGTTCTCATCTTTGGCAAATGCCTCTGCCTGCCTCGCCAGCAATTGTCCTAATGCACCCGAGTTTCTCAGCGTTCCCAGGTACGCCCTGCGCAACGAGGTTTGAAGTGTGACTGATATGGGAACGAGCATCGGATTGGAGTGCTCGATGACATAGTGTGCGGATGGAGCATCAACCTGGATGTTGTAATCCATGTCGTTGCCCCATTGCGGAAAGCCTGCTTGAACTGGATAGATGTAACCACCCATTAGAAAGAGCGGGGCGGTTTTCAGTATGCCTGGATATTGTTTCTCCAGTAGATATAGATTTGTGTAAGGACCGATGCCGACGATGGTTGCACCTTGTTCAATGCTTTTCTTGAGAAGCAATATGGCTTTGTCAAACGGGTCGGGTGAAGGCGCGATACGTTCGCCCCAGTAGATTTCTTCATCTAGAAAGACTTGCTCAAAGCGATAGTGTCCGAGAGAAACGTCCGCGCCTGCCGCCACAGGTATATCTTCTCGGTGTTCGAGGTTCAGGACATACCGCACGTAACCTGCTCTTTTGCCATTGTCTTCTGCCACAGTAGTTATTGCGGCAATCTCAACGCCTGACAATCGAAGCAGCATTGCCAACGCGCAAAGGTCATCAATATCGCCGCCCAAATCAGTATCGAGATGTATCTTCAACGCCGAATTCTCCTTTGTGGTCAGCACGCTGCACTGCGATTCAGCGGCGTGTCTGGGAACGCCATAGCACGCCGACCACGCCCGAAGCCGCCCGCGAAATGAAGACGACTTCCAACTATGCCAACCACCTTCGCCAGAAAGCCGCGTACGTGGCGTGGTCGGCGTGCGTGTGTTCTCCGCTCGTGCATGTGGTATGTTCTTGCGTTTATGCTCCGTGCTTTTTCGCGCTAGTCTTCTGCTGGGTAGGAATGAGCCGAATCAAAGAGCGCAACGTCGCGTTGACAGAATCCGAGTCTGGAAAATATTCTCGGACATCTGGCTCTAGAATGATCGCGCCTTCCGCAGGTTTCACCTCTTTGACAAGGCTTGTACCATCTGCTTTATGAATGATAATTGTGTACCCGCCCTGCATGGCTCGGTAGTGTTTGCCGCGCACTCCACCCGTGAAATCATATTCAGCGCGCATAGTGTCATCCTCTCTTGTCTGTATGGCTTTAGTCATTACCTTCTTCATAGTGTCTCCGTTCCGTTGGGGTTGCCTTACGACAACTGATAATCAGTATGTTCGCCCCGCGTTCCGTATAGGACACTACCAGTATGCGACCTTTATCAGAAGTACCGATGTCAATATATCGCTCCTCGTCTATGGAATGGTCAGGGTCAGGTATGGTGATTGAAAATGGGTCACTGAAAACCGTTGTGCCTTCATCGAAACTGACCTTGTGCCATTTGAGATTTGCTTTGGCTTTTTCTTCGTCCCATTCAAAGTTGGGTTTCATTGCGATTGCCTCTTAACGATTACGCTTTCTGTTTACGGCGTGGAGGACGACCCGACTTCCAACTACAAAAGCATGGCGGAGAACGCTCAAGCCCCCGCAACGGCACGCTCCGAAATGAAACCGCCTTGCTCTTTCGCCAACCCGCGTGCCAAGAAGCCGCGTACGTGGCGTGGTCGGCGTGCGCGTGTTCCCCGTTCGTGCGTTTTAGAGTTCGATTCTTGGATTCAATCAGTCTGAGATGTCCAGAGCGATGCGAAGAGCCCTGTTGAGCGCTTCGATTTTTTGAGGAGAGAGTTTGCCGACGAAATTCGTCAGGGCAGACTTGGGGATACTGACCAATTCATCACAGTGGATACTGCTGTCATGTTTCAAGCCCTCGTCTATACCGACGAGTACTTGAGTCGAAAGACCGTCGTGGACGGAATAAACGGGAGCACAGATGACGGTGGAAAAGTGCGAGTCTATCAGCACTTGGCGACTGACAACTACAAAGACCCTCGATTTCTTGGGGTCTCGCGTGGATGGATGAGTAACTCGATAGAGTTCGCCACGTTTCACCAGACCACCTGATACGCAAGAACATCAAGTGCTTCTTCGTTGAGACGGTCAGCACACTGGTTGATAATCTCCAAGTCTCTCGCGTTTCGCTCTTTGCGAATCAATTGAGCGATGTAGTTACGCAAAGCCAGTTCGATAAATTCAGAGCGGTTCTTATACTGCCCTGATAGTTTATCCATGGCTTTGACAACATCTTCGGACAGAGTGATAGAAGTCTTAGTTTTCATACCACAATTATACTACCTTCGGGATGGAGTGTCAAACGCGACTGCAAACGGCATGACGGGGAACGCTACAGCACGCCGACCACGCCCGAACCGACACGCGAAATGAAGCCACCTTCCACTACGCCAACCAACAATCGTGAAAAGTCGCGTATGTGGCGTGGTGTAGAGTAGAGAGCAGGTTCACTGCACCCCCAACACGGAAGGTACATTAGGCCAGCCCGTTTCTCGCCCTTTCGGAGACGAGTGCCTCAGTAGCCATACCATCGTGCCCAGAGGGCCTCTCCTGTCCCCCCTCATCGAACCGTGCATGCGGTTCTCCCGCACACGGCTCTCCGATGCCCTTCTTCCACAGGCATTCGCTTACACTTGGCCATGTGGCATAGCGCCCTCTGAAGTTGTCGAGTTTTATCTATGGCGGAGTTAGCCATCCCTGGCATTCGCTCCTCTTACCCTCTTCAGGCGCACGAGCAAAGTAACGCCCCTTCGCTCCGGTCGGGTTATGCTGTCCCGACCATCCTCACTACTATGGGTGTCTCCGACTCCTCTACCGAGCTTCCCTCCCCACTTCACCGTTTCGCGGCTTATAAGGTCGGTTACGTTGGGCGTCACCCAACGACTCGGCGAGGTCTCCCCAGTCCCTCAATCAACTCTCCCAACATTCCGCGCCCCATACACCGGAGGGTTCTTCGACACTGCTATTCTCCAAGTTCTCACCGTGTCTTCCGTGGCCTTCGCCCCCCGCCGCCGGACTCGGCTCCCTCTTGGCCCACTCGCGTGGGTACACACTGACGATGCGGCAGGCTTCACTTAATGTTACGGACTGCTGGGTTGTGATGACTTCGCCTCTGTGTTCGGGTCACCCCTGGACAGGAAGGTCACTACGAGGCCGCTTGGCCATTACCTCGACCGGACTTTCACCGGCTAGCTGATTGAAGTTTGCTGGCGCGCCGGCGTGCGCGTGTTTCCAGACGTTCAAGTTTGCTGTTACTAGTGTCTTGCGTGAGCGGTGCGGTTTGCCGATTCGCTCCAAGCAGTTGTTGGCGTCATTTCCAAGGAAGGGATTGGAGAAAGTGTTCTTCCGCTTCCTCTACCCTCAGCTGGATCAATTCGTCTTGAATACTGCTGGCAAAACGGGCGGCTGCCTCGGCGCTTGGCCCCAAATGAAAGTAGAGCATTACAATGTAAGCTGCGTCCAACGCGACTCGGATGTCCCATTCAACATCTGGTGCACCTCGCTGCCGCACAAGCTCGTTGAGAGCCGAAAAGAGTAGGAACCGCCAGTCACGCTCGCTGGGCGAGCGATCCAGTCCGAACAACGCGAGTGCGATCATCGCTGGTGCCCAGACTTTAGACCCCGCCTTATCCTCACTGCGGGACAGCGAATACTGGGTAACAAGCTTCTGGATGACGGCTACGGTGCCGCTGTCCACTTTGTTATGGTGCGAATACTCGTCCACTTGCGCGTCCGTCAGTCCCGTCTCCTGGCAGAGCTTGCGTGGATCGAAGTGTTGCTGCCGAAACGCTTCGACAGATGTCCCCCAAGCAGCAGCCTGGCGATCAGCAAGCCATTGGACCCAGCGTCTGACACGGGCGAACTTCGCCTCGCGCGGACCGAGAAGGGGGAGTTGAAGGACGTACAGAAGCTTGTCTTGGAAGCCAGGGCCTTCCATTCGCCTTTCCTTTCTCACGTCAACTCTTGATTTTGCGGAATGTCTGGAAACGCTAGAGCCTTGCGCCGCCCGCCACCTGTCTTCGGGAGCAGGGAAAACGGTCGGGTTCACGAAACGCTCAGCGCCACAGCGGCGGGTGGTCGCAAAGCGTGTGTTATGCGCCACTAGCGTAACTCAGTATCTCGCGGATTAGGTGTGGCCGCCAAACCCTGCCGATCTCGGCTTGCCCGTGAATTCGGCCAGAGTAGACACCGAGGAACAGTGTCGCGATGCCTCCTGCAAGGATAAACTTCCCGTCGCGAGTCGGATAGCCACCTGACAAACGCAAAACGACAGGAGACCCTGACATGCCCCCGCGCGTCGTTGCATCAATCAAGAAAGCTGGCCTGCCATCGTAGTCCAGATCTGGATCTGACGCGATGTGCCCAGTCTTCCAAATAGGCCAAGCGACTCCCGTCGCAAGCCCGTAGGGATAGCCAATAATTGATACAGGCATGCCCGGCTGGGGAAGCATATTGGTGTCCGCCAGAGCTAAGTCGAGTGGATAGAAGGCCACATCGGGATGCTGCGTCAACGGGAGCGCCACGACATCGATGATACGTCCTTGGGGATGCTCCAGCCACTTTGGATGCCCGTTGCTGTCAAACAACCACTCCGAGAATACCGCCCATGATCCCAAACGTATTTTAAGATGGTAGACTATCCGGAGCTCGTCTGGGACAGCGCCAGTGTCCGAAAGTAGCTCATTCGTATCCGGGTTGCGTCCTCCAACGACGTGCCAGTTGGTGATTAGGTAATATCTTCCGCCTGACTCTACCACAAACCCAGTAGCAGTCCCGAGCGCGTTCCCCTTCGCCGCCAGCTCAAGACGCAGGCTGCAAGCGCTGAGCGGATCGATGATTATCTCTTTTGGAGTGCTCATGTTTTCACTCGTGCAAGTGGCGCATAACTTACATACTGCGCAACGAAAGTTGCGGCTATCCCGGCATTTTGCCGTGTTATCCGCAATAACTGTTGCGGGTATCCAGGA
>JBAWAP010000205.1:0-2388 GCA_049589355.1 Anaerolineae bacterium | reverse complement strand
GGAGGAGGCACTGCAAAGACAACGGGAAGAGCTACAAATTATTTTCGATTCTGTACCGGCATCGATTTTCTACAAAGATAAAGAGAATCGATTTATTCGTGTCAATAGAACCTGTGCTGAGATGCTGGGCAGGCCTATAGAGGGGATAGAGAGCAAATCCTGCGTTGAGATTTTCCCTTCTGATCAGGCAGAGGCTTACTGGAGAGACGATAAGGAGATAATGGCGTCAGGACATCCGAAAAGAAACATTATTGAGCTCCTTGAAACTCCTGAAGGAACAAGATTGGTTCAGACAGATAAGATACCTTATAGAGACGAAAAGGGGAATATAATTGGCGTAATAGGTTTTGCTGTTGACATCACCGAGCGCAAGCGGGCGGAAGAGGCACTGCGCTGCCGGGCCGAAGAACTCGCATCGCTTCAGGCAACTGTGCTTGAGATCACCGCTCCGCACGATTTACCTACACTGCTCCATACTATTGTTGAGCGGGCGGTGCAGTTGCTGGACGCTCGGGGTGGCGGGATGTACCTATGCGATCCGGGCCGCAGAGAAGCCCGCTGTGTGGTGAGTTACAACACCCCGCATGATTACACCGGCACGATCCTTGAATACGGTGAGGGTGCAGCTGGCACTGTGGCTCAGACCGGGGAGCCACTGATCATTGACGATTATCGTGTCTGGGGCAGACGGGCCGCTGTCTACGAAGAGGAGCAGCCTTTCACTACTGTACTCAGTGCACCAATGATCTGGCAGGATCAGGTAACGGGAGTGATCCACATCCTGGACGATGTGGAAAGCAGACACTTCACGGAGGCTGACCTGGCATTGCTGACTTTATTCGCCAACCATGCGGCCATCGCCCTGGAGAACGCCCGGCTGTTCGAGCAGGTGCAGGCCGGGCGCGAGCAGTTGCGCGATCTGGCCGGCTATCTGCAAGCCGCGCGGGAGGAAGAGCGCACCCAGATGGCACGAGAGATCCACGACGAATTCGGCCAGGCGCTGAGCGCGCTGAACATGGACCTGTCCTGGTTGTCCAAACGACTACCCGCAGATCAACCTCACCTGGCGGAAAAGGCCAGCGCCATGTCAGACCTGATTGATTCCGCCATCCAGACGGTGCGGCGCGTGGCCACCGAGCTGCGGCCCGGATTGCTGGACGACCTGGGACTGGCCGCAGCGATGGAATGGCAAGCCGAAGAGTTCACCGAACGAACCGGGATTGACTGTGACCTGTATCTGAGCGACGAGGAGATCGTTCTCGATCGAGACCTGGCCACGGCCATCTTCCGCATCTTTCAGGAAACGCTGACCAACGTTGTCCGCCATGCCGAGGCAACCGAGGTCCATGTCGAGCTAGAGGACAAACCCGACGAGCTGGTGCTAATCGTCCGTGACAATGGCAAGGGCATTACCGAAAGCCAGGTTTCCCATCCCAGCTCACTGGGGCTGATGGGCATGCGGGAACGCGCCCATTCCTGGGGCGGCGGAATCGTGTTTCAGGGCGTTCCCGGTCAAGGGACAACGGTCACCGTACGGATACCTCGGCCGAATGCAAAGGAGAGTTGGGCATGATCAGAGTGCTTGTTGCCGATGACCACGCCGTTGTCCGGCGGGGAGTGGTGCAGATCCTGGCGGAGGCCCCCGACATGGTCGTGGCCGGTGAAGCCAGCACCGGGCGTGAAGTGTTGCAGGCGGTGTGGAAACACGACTACGACGTGCTCGTGCTCGATATTGCCATGCCGGAGGGGGGTGGCTTGGAGGTCTTGCAGCAATTGCAGACTCTCAAGCCCGATCTGCGCGTCCTGATCCTCAGCATGTATCCTGAGCGACAATATGCGGTGCGGGCCTTGAAGACCGGTGCCGCCGGATACTTGACCAAAGAAAGCGTGCCTGACGAGTTGATCGCCGCGATTCGCAAGGTGGCCAGGGGCGGGAAATACGTCAGCCAGTCGCTGGCTGAGAAGCTGGCTAGCGAATTACGAGGTGAGGTGGAAAAAGAACCCCACGAGGCCCTCTCGGACCGCGAATACCAGGTGATGACCCTGTTGGCCGCTGGGAAATCCGTCACCGATGTTGCCGAGGAACTATCGCTCAGCGTCAAGACCGTTAGCACCTATCGTGCCCGCATTCTCGATAAGTTGAATCTGAAGAGCACCGCTGAAATCATACGCTACGCCTTGGAGCACGGGTTGGTCGAATAACTGAAGAAACCAGGTAATTACCCAGGCTGTCATTGCGAGTCTTCCATGGCGCATCGCGTCATCCGTAGGGGGCAGAAACTTGGGCGAGGTTCGTAGTAACAGCTTTAGCTGTCGTTTGGCAGCAAAGGCGACTAAAGTCGCCACTACGAACCAAGTTTCTGAGTAGCGAAGCGAAGCAATCCCCAA
>JBAWAP010000204.1:0-33716 GCA_049589355.1 Anaerolineae bacterium | reverse complement strand
CTACGTGGATGAAGACCAGGTTGTTGCCGTTGACAGATTTGCCAGTGAGTTGACCTATCGTTACTGGGAGCAGACTGGCTACGACATTTTTGCAATGGTCGCTACCAAGGACTGTTACCCTATCAAGGAATAGAAAAGCTCGAGGATCTTGTCATGACCATTCCTTTGAGTTGGTATCTAATTGTCGCCGCCGCGCTTTTTTGCATCGGCTTATACGGGGTGTTATCCCGCCGCAATGCCATCGGCATCCTGATGGGCATTGAGCTGATGCTTAATGCCGTTAACATCAATCTGGTGGCCTTCTGGCGTTACATTACCCCCCAAGCTGTCATCGGCACGGTCTTCGCCATCTTTGTTCTCACGGTGGCAGCGGCTGAGGCGGCCGTGGGCCTGGCCCTGATCATCGCCATCTATCGCAGCCGCGATACGGTCATCGTGGAAGATATTGACCTGATGAAATGGTAGCCACTTGGAAGTTAGAGGTTGGAAGTTGGAAGTTGGATTGTCCAACCTCCAACCTCCAACCTCCAACCTCCAATCTCCAGTAAGAGGTAATTCATGCGAGAGTTCTTCTTTAACCTAACTTGGCTGATTCCGCTGCTTCCCTTGTTGGCCTTTGGCATCATCATCCTCTTCACGGGGAAGAACCGCAAGCTGAGTCACAGTATCGCTATCGGAGCCCTGGCCCTGTCCTGGGTGATTAGCTGGGGGGCGGCCTTCAGCGCCTTCACTACCCCCCATTTAGAAGAACACCCCATCCATTTGCACACCGATTGGTTCCCCACCGGCACCACTTGGTTCCCCATTGGCACCTGGATAGATCCCCTGGCAGCCATCACCCTCTTCATGGTGCCCTTCGTGTGTCTGATGATCTTCATCTACTCGATAGGATACATGGGATACGGCACCGAGCACGTGGATCCGAATTACTCCCGCTTCTTCGCCTACATCTCCCTCTTCGCCGCCGGGATGCTGGGGCTGGTGGTCTCCGAGAACCTGCTCACCCTCTTCATCTCCTGGGAGATCATGGGACTGTGTTCCTATCTGCTCATTGGCTTCTGGTTTGCCAAGAACTATCCTGACCCCAAGCAGATCACCCCCCGGGAGGCAGGTCTCAAGGCTTTCCTGGTCACCAAGGTGGGCGACCTTTTCTTCCTGTTGGGCATCCTCTACCTCTACAGCCAGACCGGTTCGCTCAGCTACGACGTGGTCTTCAGCCAAGGGGTACTGCGCACCTTGGCCGAGCACACCGTCACCCTGCCTCTGTTGGGCACCTGGGCCGTGGCCTCGGTCATCGGGCTGCTCATCTTCGGCGGAGTGATAGGGAAGTCGGCGCAGTTTCCGCTCCACGTCTGGCTGCCCGACGCCATGGAGGGTCCCACTCCCGTCTCAGCACTGATCCACGCCGCTACGATGGTGTCGGCCGGCGTGTACCTGGTGGTCCGTATTTTCCCCCTGCTCCACATCGTAGTCGAAGTGGAGCATCATAACCCGACCATGGGGTTCATCGCCTTCATCGGTGCGTTCACCGCCCTCTTTGCCTCTACCATCGCTGTGGCCCAGGACGACGTCAAGAGGGTGCTGGCCTACTCCACTATCAGTCAGCTCGGCTACATGATCGCCGCGCTGGGCATCGGGGCCTACGTGGCCGGTGCATTTCACCTGATCACCCATGCCTTCTTCAAGGCCCTGCTCTTTTTGGGCTCCGGTTCGGTGATCATCGGCTGTCACCACGAGCAGGACATGATGCACTTGGGCGGGCTGAGCAAGAAGATGCCCATCACCTTCTGGACCTTCGTGGCCGGTGGATTTGCCCTGTCCGGCTTCCCGCTCATCACCGCTGGCTTCTGGAGCAAGGACGAGATCCTGGCGCACGCCTGGCACGAATTTCTGCACGAGGGAGTGGTCTCCTGGCCCTTCTTCGTCTGGCTGCTGCTGACCGTCGCCGCCTTCCTGACCGCCTTCTACACGGGACGACAGATCTGCCTCATCTTCCTGGGCAAGCCGCGCAGTCACCACGCTGAGCATGCGCACGAGACACCGCGCAGCATGACCGTGCCCTTGATGCTGTTAGCCATCTTCGCCCTGACGCTGGGCTTTGCGGGCATACCAGAGGAGATCATCGGCGAGGGACGTAACTGGTTCCATCACTTCGTGGGGCATGGGTTTCCGGCCACGCCGCTTAGTGTGCCGGTGATGCTCCTCTCGGCGTTGCTGGCGGTGGGCGGGCTTTTCCTCGGCTGGCTGATCTACGGGCGCAAGCCGCTGACGGCGGGCCAACCGGACCCGCTGATCAAAGTGCTGGGGCCGGTGCACACCGTGCTCAAGAACAAATACTACTTCGACGAGTTGTACCATGCCACTTTCGTGCGCGGGGCCATCGCCCTGGCCAACGTCTTCTTCTACTTCGACAACCGCTGGGTCATAGATCCCATCGTGAACCTGGTGGGGCGTATCGGCCGGTTGATAGCCGATATCAGCGCGGCCTTTGACCTGCGCATCATTGATGGGCTGGTAGACCTGGCGGGGCGCGCTGGGGCAGCCCTTTCATCTTTCAGCGGGGTTCTCGATCTCAACATTGTAGACCGCATCGTGGACGGCGTGGGTCAGGTAGCCGGGGCAGTTGGCCGCTTGCTGCGACAGATCCAGACCGGTCGGGTGCAGAATTACTTGTTGGTCGCTTTGGTCACGGTACTCATGCTGTTGGCCGTATACGTCGTGTACTGGTGATAAGTCTGGAAATTGGAGATTGGAGATTGGATAATCCAACTTCCAACTTCCATTGAGGAGGAACTGTCAATGAACTTCCCAATCCTGTCAATCATAACTTTCACCCCCCTGGTAGCAGCGGTGCTGGTCCTCTTAATCCCCAGGAAGGAGGAGGGCGTGATTCGGCGACTATCCACTGTCGTCAGCTTCATCCCTCTCATCCTGGCTTTTGTCGTCTACGCTAACGTTTGGGGCAACCCAGGGGAGATGCAGTTCGTTGAGGAGTACTCCTGGATCCCCACCCTGAATGTCTACTACCGGATGGGGGTGGACGGCATCAGCGCTCCCATGGTTCTGTTGACGGCACTCCTTTCTACCCTTTCCTTTTTCTACTCGTCTTTCACCATCAAGGACCGGGTCAAGGAGTATTACTTCCTCTTCCTGTTGCTGGAAATGGGGATGTGTGGGGTGTTCGTCTCCCTGGACTTCATCTTCTTCTACGTCTTCTGGGAAATCGGGCTGGTGTCCATGTACCTCCTCATCGGGGTATGGGGTGGACAGCGGAGGATCTACGCCGCCATCAAGTTCTTCCTCTTCACCCTGGTGGGCAGCGTGGCCATGTTGCTGGCCATCCTCGGCGTGTATTTCCAGACTGGCACTTTCAGCATCCTCGACGCGGCCGCCGCGCATCCTTTTGCCGGTAACTTCCCCCTGGCAGCCCTGGCCTTCTGGGGTTTCTTCCTGGGATTTGCCATCAAGGTGCCCAGTTTCCCCTTCCATACCTGGCTTCCCGATGCCCACACTGAGGCACCCACTTGTGGCAGCGTGATCCTGGCCGGCGTTCTGCTAAAGCTGGGGGCCTACGGGTTTATCCGCATCGTGTTGCCGCTTTTCCCTCAGGTCTTCAGTTGGTACGCCTATAACGTGCCCATTATTCCCATTCTGGCGGTGATCAGCATTGTCTACGGAGCGTTGGTGTGCATGGCCCAGTGGGATCTCAAGCGGCTCATCGCTTACTCGTCGGTCAGCCACATGGGCTACGTCATGCTGGGGCTCAGCGCCGCCGCGGCTAGCCGGGTGGTGAGTGGTGACGCCCAGGGCCTGCTCACCAGCGGAGTTCTCGCTCTCAATGGGGCCTCCCTCCAGATGTTCACCCACGGCATCATCACTGGCGGCTTGTTCTTCCTGGTGGGCATTATCTACGAGCGGGCTCATACTCGAGACCTGAAAGCCTTCGGCGGTCTGGGGGCCAAGGTGCCCTATTACTACGGCATCATGATGGTCACCGGCTTCGCCTCTCTCGGCCTGCCGGGGCTGGCCGGCTTCTGGAGCGAGCTCTTTGTCTTCCGTGGCACCTTATATATTATACCCATCTTCGCCTGCATCGGCGTCGCCGGTGTGGTCTTCACCGCAGCCTACATCCTATGGAAAATCGTGCAATACGTGTTCCTGGGTGAGTTCGATCAGGCCAAGTGGGACGAGGCCACCCATCACGCTGAGCTGACCGACATGACCTGGTGGGAGAAAGTAACCATGTGGCCTCTGGTTGCCGTCATGGTCCTGGTGGGTTTCTATCCTACCATCATCGTGGCCCTGCTGAACGGTGCGAACACGGTACTACTGAAGGGTTTGTAAAGTGTTCGAGCTGACTCTGTCGCAAACCATCACCCTGCTTTTGCCCCAATTGCTCCTGGTTTTGGGAGCGTTGGTGGTCTTCGGCCTGGATCTGGTATGGCGCGATGAGAAAGAGAAGGGCTGGTTGCCCTATGTGGCCCTGTTGGGGCTTGTGCTAGCTCTGGGCGCGACCCTCTATCTCTTATTCGCCGTTGACCTCCCCAGCGAGCCAATCCTGGGTGGGATGCTGGCTGTAGATTCCTTCGCTCTTTTCTTCCAGGTCATCGCCGTACTAGTCGGCGGCTTGGTCATCCTCTCCTCCCTCGATTACATGCTGGGGCGCACGCCCTACCGCGCGGAGTTCTACGGCCTGCTCCTCATCGCCTGTTTGGCCATCACGCTGGTTGCCGCTGGCGCCGACCTGATCATGATCTACATAGCCATCGAGCTATTGAGCATCACCTCGTACATTCTGACCGGCTATCTGCGCGAGGATCGCAAATCCACCGAGGCGGCCATCAAATACTTCCTTTACGGGGCCATGGCTTCGGCGGCCATGCTCTACGGGATGTCCCTTCTCTACGGAGTCACGGGGACGACGAGCTTGAGCGCCATCGCCGCTTCGCTGGGGACCGCCGAAGCTTCCCTGCGCTGGCTGATCTTCCCGGCCCTGGTCTTCCTGCTGGCGGGGTTCGGGTTCAAAATCGCGGCGGTGCCCTTCCACCAGTGGTCGCCAGATGCCTACGAGGGCGCACCCACACCTATCACCGCTTTTCTCTCGGTGGGCCCCAAGGCGGCCGGCTTCGCCGTCCTGGTGCGAGTGCTCCTCACTGCCCTGCCCGATTTCCGGGTGGATTGGGTAGCAGTTCTGTCGGGCATCTCTATGGTGACCATGACCCTGGGCAACCTGGTGGCCCTCACCCAGCGGAACATCAAGCGCATGCTGGCCTATTCAAGCATCGCCCACGCTGGCTACATCCTTATCGGTTTAGTCAGTTGGGAGCTCTGGCAATCGGCGGGGCGGTTCACCGGGATCAACGGGGTGCTCATCTACCTGCTGGCCTATCTCTTCACCAATCTGGGAGCCTTCGTAGTAGTCATCGCCTTCGAGGAGGTCACGGGCTCCAACCAGATCGAGGACTACGCTGGTCTGGCTCGTACCTCGCCGGCCCTGGCGGCTACAATGCTCATCTTCCTCTTCTCTCTGACCGGCATTCCCGGCACCGGGGGGTTCATCGGCAAGCTCTTCGTCTTCGGGGCCGCCATCCAGGTGCAGTTCTACGCCTTGGCCATCGTGGGCATCATCAACAGCGTGATCGCCGCTTTCTACTACCTCAATGTAGTGCGCTACATGTTCTTCGAGCCGGGAACCGGCGAAGGCCCAGCCATCAACCCCTCGCTGGCCATCAAGGTCGCCTTAGCTGTGACAACCGCGATGACCCTGGTCATCGGGGTCTACCCCCAGCCGTTCATCGAGTTGGCGCAGGGAGCAGCCATGTAGGCGCAAGTCTGCCAGGGCTTCGCTAAAGCGAGCTTGCTTTGAGGTAAGAGATATGATATAATATCGTCAGTGATATTCGTAACAACCCAACGAAGGAGGAGTTAAATGACAGTCAAAGTCGGTATCAACGGTTTCGGGCGGATCGGGCGACAGTCCTTTAAGGCTATGCTGGACTACTACCCCGATGAGCTGGAGGTGGTGGCGGTCAACGACATCGGTGACTTGCCCACCATGGCCCACCTCCTCAGGTACGACTCCAACTACGGCCGCTTCCCCGGCACTGTCGAGGTCAAAGATGGCGCCCTGGTGGTCAATGACAGGGAGAGCAAATTCCTGTGCGAGCGCGATCCAGCCCAGCTCCCCTGGGGCGAACTGGGGGTGGATTACGTCCTCGAATCCACCGGCATCTTCACGACTCGGGAGAAGGCAGCCAAGCACCTGACAGCAGGAGCCAAGAAGGTGGTCATCTCCGCTCCGGCCAAGGGCGAGGACATCACCATCGTCCTGGGGGTGAACGAGGATTGGTACGACCCGGAGAAGCACCACATCATCTCCAATGCCTCCTGCACCACCAACTGCATCGCCCCAGTAATGAAGGTGCTTTCCGACAAATTCGGCGTCGAGAAAGCCTTGATGACCACCATCCACGCTTACACCAACGACCAGCGTATCCTCGATCTGCCCCACAAGGACCTGCGGCGGGCGCGGGCGGCAGCGCTGAACTTGATCCCCACCACCACGGGGGCGGCCAAGGCGGCGGCCCTGACCATTCCTGAGCTTTCCGGCAAGTTCCACGGCATAGCCATGCGCGTCCCCACCCCCACCGTCTCCGTCATCGATGTCGTTGCCTTGCTGGGGAAGGATGCGACCGAGGGGGAACTTGTTGGTGCCTTCAAGGAGGCGGCTGAAGGTCCGATGGAGGGCATACTTGGTGTCTGTGAGGAACCCTTGGTCTCCATTGATTTCAAGGGCGATCCCCGCTCGGCCATCGTTGACGCCCTCTCAACAATGGTCATGGGAGGCAACTTGGTGAAGGTATTGGCCTGGTATGACAACGAGTGGGCCTACGCCTGCCGGGTGGCCGACCTGTTTCACTACATTGCCGGCAAGTAGCGCCTAGCGGATGGCCGATAGCAGATAGCCGATGGCTGACGGTGGGCTATCAGCTATTAGCGAATGCAGCAAGTGGACTATCAGCTATAAGCTATCGAGCGAGCGCAATGAGCGGACTGCAGAGGGCAAGAAGCAGGAGGCAGGAGGCAAGCCAGGATAAAGGCGGTAGTTAAGTAATGGCCAAGGGGAGTCTTGTGCCAAATTCTAACAAGACTCTAATATCTCTCTAGTGTTGTTCTAACACAACTGAGTTACAATTGGGTTAAAGAGGCAGTGGGCTTGACAAGCCCTGGGGAGGTGAATATGCGTATCCACATGGAATTTCTGGGGCTTTCCAGATTCGCAGCAGGGGTAAAAGAAATTGCGTTAGATCTGGAGGAGGGCACAACGTTTCGTGACATTGTGCGCACACTGGGAACCAGGTACCCGGCAATGATCGGGAACGTGATTCAGCCCAATGGCGAGACGCTGCAGACCCCCAACATTCTCAATCTGAATGCAAAGCGAATGATTCAAGCGAATCAGATGGATGACAGCCCCAGTGATGGTGATCGGATCATATTAATGTCTGTATCAGCAGGAGGTTAACTATGTATGGCTACAGTGGCAAAATTCTTCACATTGATCTGACCACCCGCAGGACTTGGAGCGAATCCAAGCCGGAGGAGTGGTACAAGATCTACATCGGCGGTGTGTCCATGGCCAGCCGGCTTTGCTGGGAGAATATCGAGGTGGGCTGTGCTCCGCTCTCTCCCGGCAACCCCGTCTGCATTGCCGGCGGCATTTTCGCCGGGACGCCAGTGCCAGTAGGGGCCAAATACGGCCTAGCAAGCAAATCGCCGTTGACCGGCTTTCTCGGCGACAGCATGTCGAGCAGTTGGTTCGCGGTGGCGCTCAAGCGTGCCTGGTGGGATGGCATCGTGGTCCACGGGGCCAGCGAGGAGTGGGTCTACGTCCTGGTGGATGACGACCGGGTGGAGTTCCGCGACGCCTCGCACCTCTTGGGGCTGGAGACGTTTGAGACCGAGGAGGCCATCCGTGAGGAGGTGAGCGATGACCAGGTGCGCTCCGCCACCATCGGCAAGGCGGGCGAGAACCTGGTCCTGTTCGCCAACGTGACCAACGACGGCCGCCAAGCCGGGCGCACCGGGCACGGCGCAGTGTGGGGCTCCAAGAAACTCAAGGCGCTTTCGGTGCGCGGCACGCACGGCCTGCGCGTGGCCGACCCAGAAACATTGCTCAAACTGTCTTACGACATTTCCAAGATGGCTCAGGGGCCGTATACCCAGAAGTATCGCATCTTGGGCACGTCCTCCAACGTGCTCAACCTGAACAAGCTGGGCCTGTTGCCGACACGCAACTATCAGCAGGGCGTGTTCGAGCACGCCGAACTCATTAGCGGCGAGTACTTCTACGAGCACTTCAAGGTCAAGACCATTGCCTGCGCCCAGTGCCCCATCGCCTGCGAGCAGATGCGCCGGGCCAAGGACGGCCCCTACGCCGGGGCGATGACCGGCATCGAGTACGAATCGCTCTTTGCGGTCAGCTCCAACCTCGGCGTGAGCGACGCACAGGCGGCGATCAAGCTCATTGACATCTGCGACGAGGATGGCATGGACGCGATGAGCACGGGGGTCACCATCGGCTGGACGATGGAGACCTTTGAGCGGGGCATCTTCAAGAAGGAGGACTTCAAGTGCGCCAAGTACCCCGAGGGCTTCGAACCGAACTTCGGCAACGCTGAAGCCGCCGTCACGCTGGCCGAGATGATCGGTGACCGCGAGGGGATCGGCGATCTGTTGGCTCAGGGCACCAAACGGGCCAGTGCCCAGGTTGACGCTGAACGGGGCACGGAAACCTACAAGTGGGCTATGCACATCAAGGGGCTGGAGGCGCCCGGCTACGACATGCGCGGGTTGAAAACCTTTGCATTGGGGGCGGCGGTGGTCACGCGCGGCGCTTGCCACAACCGTTCGGCGGCCTACGACGTAGACATCCAGGGCGAGGCCGACCGTTTCACCGTGGACGACACGCGGGGCAGGCATGCCAAAGACTCCGAGGAATACGCCGCCGTCTACGACACGCTGCCGCTGTGCAAGTTCATCCGCCGCTGCTTCACCGGCAAGGCCGACCGGGCTGGTGCGTGGCCGGCCATCGCCCAGTTGATCAACGCCACGACGGGCTGGAACTACGGCTACGAGGACGTTGACCTGATTGGCGAGCGAGCGCACACGATCAAGAAAGCCTTCAACATCCGCGAGGGATGGACCCGCGCCGATGACCACCTACCCTACCGGGTCCACCACGATCCAATGACAACAGGTCCCTCGGCCGGATACGTGGTGACGGAAGAGGAATTGGAGTACATGAAGGAGCTGTACTACGAGGCCAAAGGTTGGACCAAGGATGGATTGATTCCCAAGGAGAAATTGATCGCATTGGGGATGGATGATGTCGCCGAGGAAATCGGGGTATAGGAGAGAGCCATGCCTGTATCAACTTCCAAGTACCAATACATTGCCAATGACCCGAGCAAGTGTGTGGGCTGCCAGTTGTGCGAGTACATCTGCTCATACACCAAGATGGGTGAGTTCAACACCTATCGCAGCCGTATCCGCACGGTGCGAGCAGAGGAAATCTTGATTACGTCCGTGGCTTGCCGCACGTGTGAGGATGCCCCCTGCGTCATCGCCTGTCCGCGCGATGCGCTGTCCCAAGACCCGATCACCGGCATCATCCACGTGGATGCTGACCGCTGCGACGGCTGTGCCTGGTGCATCGAGGCCTGCGACTTCGGCGCGATCTTGATCAACCCGGAGACCAAACTGGCCGAGATCTGCGACCTGTGCGAAGACCTAGAAGAGGGTCCGCAGTGCGTCAAGTGGTGCCCCAAGGAAGCGCTCGAACTCACCACGCCCGACCGGCGCGCGCAACGGGCACGGCGCAAGCTGGCTGTTGAGGAGGTGCTCGGGCGATATAAGAGCTAGCCCAGCGTCACCGCCGGTCAAATTCTCTGGCCGGTCTCCGACAGGTAAGGTCGGAGACCGGCCTCTTGACGGATTGGGCAGCCGAAGGACAACGGCCCGTCCGAGATTTTGGGTTCCCTACAACGAGGAGCAATATGGCAGGAGACAACGGAAACGAAGACCTGCGCATCGGCGTCTACGTCTGCCATTGCGGGTCGAATATCGCCGGGGTGATTGACCCGCGGGAGGTGGCCGAGTACGCTGCCACACTGCCCGGAGTGGTGATAGCCAAGGATTCTCAATACGCCTGTGCCGACTCCGGCCAGGCCCTTATCCAGCAGGACATCAAAGAACATAACTTGAATCGAGTGGTGGTGGCCGCCTGCAGCCCCCGCCTCCATGAGCCCACCTTCCGAGCCTGCGTGGCCGAAGCAGGGGTGAATCCCTTTCTCTTCGAGATGGCCAACATCCGGGAGCAGGATACCTGGGTCCATTCCCATGATCCGGAGGCAGCCCTGCAGAAGGCCAAGGATATGGTGGCCAGCCATGTGGCCAAGGCGCGCTACCTCACTCCTCTGACGATGATCGAGGTGCCGGTCACCAAAAGGGCCCTGGTCATCGGCGGGGGGATCGCAGGCATCAGTGCCGCCCTCGACCTGGCAGACATGGGGGTCGAGACCTACATCGTGGAGAAAGAGCCCTCCATCGGGGGGAGGATGGCCCAACTGAACAAAACCTTCCCCACTATGGACTGTTCGATATGAATTCTGGCCCCGAAGATGGTTGACGCGGCGCGTCACCCCAAGATCACCCTCCTGACCTACGCTCAAGTGCAGGAGGTCAGCGGCTATATCGGTAACTTCAAGGTTAAGGTGCTCCAGAAGCCTCGCTATGTGCTGGAGGATAGGTGCAATGGCTGCGGCCTTTGCGCTCCAGTGTGCCCTATCGAGATACCCAATGAGTTCGAGGAGGGCATAGCTCCCCGTAAGGCGATCTACGTTCCGCAGTCACAAGCTGTCCCTCTGATCTACACCATTGACATTGACAACTGTATCGAGTGCTACAAGTGCGTGGACGCCTGCGGCAGCCTGCACGCAATTGACTTCTGCCAGCAGCCGGAGGAGATCGAGTTGGACATAGGGACGATCATCGTGGCCACCGGTTTCGATACCTTTGACCCTACCCCCATCGAGGAGTACGGCTACGGCCACTACGACAACGTCCTCACCGCCATCGAACTGGAGAGGCTACACAACTCCGCCGGCCCCACCGTGGGAAGGCTTACCCGTCCCTCCGATGGCCAGATACCCCGACGCGTGGCCTTCGTCCAGTGCGTGGGTTCGCGGGACAGCCGCTACCATGAGTACTGTTCCGGTTTCTGCTGCATGTATACCATCAAGAATGCCTTGGTGCTGAAGGGCATGTACCCCGACATGGAGATCACTATCTTCTACATTGACATCCGCACCCCGGCCAAGAGCTATGAGGAGTTCTACCAGCGGGCCCGCAACGAGGGCATCCGCTTCATCCCGGGACGCCCGGCTCAGATCACCGAGGATCCAGACACCAAGAACCTCATCATCCAGGCCGAGGACAGAAACCTGGGGGAGGTGATAGAGCTGGAGGCGGAGATGGTCGTCCTCTCCACGGCTGCCGTGCCCCGCCAGGAGGCCAACATCCTGGGTCAGGCGCTGACCATCCCCAACGATCCCAGCGGCTTCTACATGGAGTACCACCCCAAGCTGAGGCCGATTGACACCCCCACCGAGGGAGTCTTCCTGGCCGGGGCGGCCCAGGGTCCCAAGGACATCCCGGCCAGCGTGGCTCAAGGCAGCGGTGCCGCCGCCCGAGCGGGGCGCATCATGGCCGTTGACAAGTGGCAGATCGAGCCCATCGTGGCCTACGTGTGGGAGGATCGCTGCATCAACGCTACAGGGAAGAAATGCGGTATCTGCAACACCAAATGCCCCTATAACGCTATCATCGCCGAGCCTGGTCAGGCGGCACACGTCATCCCGGCCATCTGCCACGGCTGCGGGGCCTGCGTGGCTGAGTGTCCCCACAATGCCATTACCCAGATGCACTTCACCGACGCCCAGATCCTGGCCCAGATGCACGCCCTCCTGGCGGACAAGCCGGAGGAGAAGATTCTGGCCTTCATGTGCCACTGGTGCAGCTTCGGCGGAGCGGACACTGCCGGTACCAGTCACTTCGAATACCCTGCTACCTCGCGAGGAATCCGGGTCATGTGCTCGGCACGAATGGATGGAGACTTCATCTTCGAGGCCTTCCGGCTGGGCGCGGGGATGGTGCTGGCCTCCGGCTGCCATCCCCAGGACTGCCACTACATCACCGGTCAGCAGCACGCGGCCAAGCGCTTCGAGAGGCTTGCCTCTACGCTGGTGAAAATGGGTATCTCCCCCGAGCGTTTCCGCGTGGAGTGGATCTCGGCCGCCGAAGGGCAGAAATATGCCCACGTGATCACCGAGATGGATCAGACGTTGAAGGAGTTGGGGGTAGAGCGCATCAAGGCGGAGAACGAGCAGACACGCGAGCAACTGGCCAAGCGCTTGCGCCGCTGGAGGGAAGTGCCAGGGGTCGCCGAAGTCCTGGGAGGAGGAGATGATGGCCCAGATAAATGATTTTCTCGGTCAGGTGCTGGCCACCCGTGGAGGGGAACGGGTGATGGATTGTTACCAGTGCGGCACCTGCTCCGGTTCCTGCCCTGTTTTCACGGAGATGAAGTACGGCCCACGCCAGATCATGCACATGATCCACCTGGGATTGGAAGACGAGGTGCTTTCCAGTCCCGACGTGTGGTACTGCGTCTCCTGCTACTCCTGCGCCTCCCGCTGCCCGCGCGGCATCGAAATCGCCGACGTGATGGCCGCCCTGCGCAGTCTGGCGCTGCAGAAGGGGTTCGACCAGGACAAAGAAGCTAAGTTCAGCCGCGCCTACGCAGAAACGGTGCGACAGCACGGACGCTCATTCGAGCCGGAACTGCTGGCCCGCTACTACGCCCGCACGCTTGACCTGCTGGGCCTGCTGCGGCAGATACCATTGGGCTTGAAGATGCTATATAAGGGAAAACTACCCCTATTGCCTAAACACGTGGAGAATACACGGACTTGGCGCAAAATCTTCACCCCGGCAGGAGGAAAGGAGAAGGAGACAGAGTGTTGACATACGCCTACTATCCCGGTTGCACCCAGGAGTCGGGCTCCAAAGAATATGACCTCTCCCTGCGCTTGGTCTGCGAAAGACTAGGCATCGAGTTGAGGGAGCTAGAGGACTGGAACTGCTGCGGCGCCGTTCACACTTCCGTCACCGATCCTCTCCTGGCTATGACCCTGCCGGCGCGGAATCTGGCCCTGGCCGAGGAGCAGGGCATGACGGAGATCGTGACCCCATGCAGCGGCTGCTACAAGAACTTTAGGACCGCGAGCAAGGCCATCCAGGCCGACCCGGTGCTACGACAAGAGGTCAACGATGCGCTCCCAGGACACACACTGAAGGGCGACATCACTGTCAAGCACCCCCTCTACGTGATCGTGAACGACTACGGCCTGGAACGGCTGGAGGACTTCGTCGAGCTCAGTCGAGACGTGAGCCAGCCACTCAAGGGATTGCAGGTCGCCTGCTACTACGGCTGCGTACTGACCCGGCCGCGGGACGAGTTCGATAGCCCCGAAAAGCCGCAGGCAATGGATCGGCTGATGCAGGCGCTGGGAGCCGAACCCGTCCCTTATCCAGCCAAAACGAAGTGCTGTGGTGGGGCGGTGCTGCTTTCGCACACGCATATCGCTGTTGACCTCACAGGCAAGGTGCTGTTGGCTGCCAAAGAGGCGGGCGCAGACTGCGTGGCCCTCGCCTGCCCCATGTGCCACGTTGCCCTCGATGCCTATCAGTCCCGGGTCGAGAAGGCGTTAGGGACGCGGCTTGACCTACCTATACTCTATTTTACCCAGTTGATGGCGCTGGCGCTGGGCGTGGAGAGACACCGGCTGGGCTTCAAGCGGCACATGGTTTCCCCGGCACCGCTGCTGGAACGGCTGGGCTTTTGAAAAGGAGCGGATATGAGTCGCGGCACAACGATCAAACGCAGAACAGATGAAGAAGTCGTCCTGGAGCGGCGGATGGTCACCCGCCACTACGTCATGACCTGGGACCTCGACCGCTGTGTGGGATGCCAGATCGGCCCGCTCGTCTGCCCCAAGGAGGCCGCCATCCACATGAAAGGCGAGATCGTGAACGGGCGGCTGGTGAAGAAGCCGTCGGTAGACATTGACCCGGACAGGTGTGTGTTTTGCGGCATGTGTGAGGTGATGTGCCCCAAGAACGCCATCACGCTAACCATCAACGGTGAGCGCGAAAACCCGTTGCTGACCCATGAAGCGTTCCCCGACCTGATCCAGTCTACGATATTTGACAAGGAAAAGTTCGATTGGAGCAGGAAAGACTTTGTGATTGACAACTGCTCGACCGACGTCATCAGTTACGACGAGGCGCAGGATACACTGGTGGTGGATGAGGCACATTGCATCCGTTGCCGCCAGTGTGAGATCGCCAGCGACGGCGCGTTCCAGGTGGTGCAGCCTTGGCAGGGCAAGGTGGAACTGCGCCGCGAGAAATGTGTGGAGGGCTGTCTGGCCTGCGCCGACATCTGCCCCACCCGCGCGTTGCACATCAATGAGGACGGCGAGTTGGTGTTGGCCGATTATTACTGCATCAAGTGCGGCGCGTGTATGCAGGTCTGCCCCGTCAAGCCTGAGTACGAGGAATACGAGTTCACCTTTGAGTCACAGGGCGTGACCAAAACCGTAACCCGCACGGGGATCACCAACGCTGGAGAACTGCCCGTCTGGGTCGAGCGGTGGCGCGTCCGCCACCAGCCGGTCCAGAGCGCGGCGTGGATCGAGGCGCTGAATAAGATGGCCGACGACAAGGCAGGTGCGGTCGAGATTGACAGCAAACGGGCGCTCAAGCGGCGTGACCTTTTGAAGGCGCTAGCGGGAGGCAGAACGTTGTTGAGGATGGAGGAAAAGGAGATTTCATGAACCTGATATTCTTCGTTCCCCTGGCTGGCACCGTCGGCATGATCTTCGTCGGCATCATCGTCTGGTGGCTCGTCAAGCAAGATGCCGGCACCCCTCGCATGCAGGAGATAGCTTCCTTCATTCAACAAGGGGCGAACGCTTTCCTACGGCGAGAGTTCCAGACCATTGCCTACTTCATCGCTGGCATCGGTGAAGATCATCGGCGCGACACTGGCGATATTCATGTTCAACGCCGGTGGCGCATGGGATAACGCCAAGAAGTACGTCGAGGAGGGCCACTTCGGCGGCAAGGGGTCGGAGCCCCACAAAGCTGGGGTCATCGGCGACACCTTTGGCGATCCTCTCAAGGACACGGCCGGGCCATCGCTGCACATTCTTATCAAGTTGCAGAATATCCTGGCTATCACCCTCCTGCCGCTCTTCTACACCTATGGGTTGACCTGGAATTAGATCCAGAACTGGAGGCTTGATAACCGGTATGAATCAAGTAGCGGGATTCGACAAAGAACTGCTAGAAATCTACGGGGAGTTGGATCGCGACCGGCTGATGGCGCTGGTTGTGCGCTATGCCCGTGATCGGCTCAGCGCTGGCGGCTCTTCTGTTTTCGTGCGCGACGACATCACCGGCCGCTACGTCCTGCGCGGCACCACCGGCCTCCTGGAGGGCGCAGAGATGCCCGCCGAGCGGGTGGAATACGAACCTGGAGAGGGATTGACCGGCTGGATCGCCAGACACGGCCGGCCACTGCGCATCGCTAACGTCAGGGACAACGGAGAATTGCGACGCATCGCCGAGGACCTGGTCTGGAGCAAGAAATACTCCGAGATCAGCGCCAAACCAGGCCAGGCTTACCTGGGGGTGCCGATTCTGTCCAGGGATGGAGCCACCGTGCTTGGCGTGTTGCGGGTCTCTGGAAAAGCGAAAGGGGAGCATTTTAACGAGCAAGATGAAGCACTGCTTTGCAACGTGGCCGCGATGGTGAACATCGCCATCGAGAATTCGCAGCGTTACGAGCAAGAGAAGCGCCGTGCACGCTACTTTCGCTTGCTACTGGACATTGACACGGAATTGGACCCGCGGCGGCCTATCGTCGAGATGCTACAGGCCTTAACGGAGCGGGTCAGGCAGGGCTTCCGCACCGAAGGCTGCCTGATTTACCTGCAAGCCGAGGAGGATGTCCACCGGATGGTGTTGCGAGCCGTCAGCGGCCTCCCCGAAACGCTGATCGGCAAGCTGACGTACATGGCAGGGGAGGGGCTGACAGGCCACATCTTCCGCAGCGGAAAACCCATCCAGATACGCGAGGCGATAGAATTGGAGGCCTGGGGCGATCCTCACGTTGCAGAGATCGTCCCACATCTCCCCTCCGGCCTTTATCGCTCCTTCCTTGGTGTCCCCCTGCAATTGGGCGACGAAATCCTGGGCACTCTCGAATTGGTCAACAAAATTCCCAGTGCCCCCGGCCACCGCGATTGGTTCACTGACGACGACGAGGGGTATCTGCGCTTGCTCTCCACGGCCATTGGCGGCGTGTTGGAGGGGGCTCGCTACCTCCAGGCCCTGAACGAAGTGGGAGTCACTGCCATGCGGATGCAGCGAGTGGCCTCTTTCGGCACCCTCGCGCAGCGGATACGGCACGAGGCGGCCAACCCGCTGGCTGTGGCTCGTCTGGCGGTGACCAACCTGCGCAGCGATCTCCAGGACGTGTTAAACTCTCCCCCCTCGCAGGGGGGAGTTGGAGGGGAGGCTCTCACCAGGCGGCTCGATATCATCGAGAACAGCCTGAACGAGGTCAGCGGCAAAATGCTGGACCTCCTGAGATTCTCGCAGCACATGGGCTTTGTCCAGACCACCACAAACTGGAACGATGTGGTGCGTGAGGTACTTATCTGGCTGGCGGCGGAGCGGCAGAGGCGTGGGGTGGAGGTGCACGTAACCTACGAAGACTTGCCTCCGTTGCTCATTGAGCCCAACGAACTATTTGGCGTTTTGGTCACTATCCTGCGCCTGACGATGGAAGCTCTAGATCCAGATGGCGGGCTCATTGAGGTGCGTACATCGTTGTCCACTGACGGCCAACGAGTGTGCACGGATATACATGCGCCGAAGGCTCCGCTTCGCGAAAGGATTTCGTGCATCCTCGAAGCGGCAACCGATGCGCCTGAAGAACTATCGCCTTTTCACTTCGAGTGGGCACTGGCACGGGAGACGGTGGAGGTGCAATACGATGGTAGTTTAGGCTGGCAGGCTTACGACGGAGCAGTGCAATTCGTGCTTGAACTGCCGTTGAATCGAAGGGGTCGAAGGAACAATTGACGTGGCGACGGAACAGAAAACGATCCTCGTAGTAGACGACGAACCCTTCTTCCGCGAGGAGGTCGTTGCCTTCCTCAGCAACCCCACCTTTGCCGCGCGAGGCTGGAAAGTGGAATCGGTGGCGAGTGGGGAGGAAGCACTGGCCCGGCTGGGGGAAGCCTCTTGCGACGTACTGCTGCTCGACATCAACATGCCCGGGCTGGACGGGATGGAAGTGTTGCGCTTGATGCAGGAGAAGCACTTACTGGAGCAGACCTACGTCATCATGCTCAGTGCTTACGGCGTTTACGAGAACGTGGTCGCGGCCATGCGCGGAGGCGCAAAGGATTTTGTCAATAAGTCAGAGCCACTGGACCAATGGATCGTGCGCATCGAGCGCGGCTTCGAGTGGCAGGAACTGCGCTGTCGCAAGCAGCAGGCCGAGGAGGAACTGCGCCTCCTGGCACGTGAGGTGGGCCACGACATCGGTGGCACAACCTACTTCGTGCTCACCCAGCGGGTGCAGGCGCTGTCCAGCCGACTGGCTGGGGATCCGGAGTGCGAGCGTTCCATCGAGGTCATCCAGCAGATTCTGGCCCGCATCAAGCGCCTGGCCGACGACCTGGGTCATGTGGCTGTGGCCTTGGATAGCAGCGAGGCCTGGCGTTGGGAGACGCTCGACCTGCATCGCTTGCTGGAGCGGCTGGTGCAGGAGTTCAGTTACGGCCACCCTGACGTGACAGTCGTGCGGGAGTGGGGTGAGGACATCCCTTCGATACACGGCAGCCGCGCCCAGTTGGAACGGGCCTTCCATAACCTGCTGATCAACGCCGGGCGAGCTATGGCTGACGGCGGGACGCTCACGCTGCGCACGCGGCGGGAAGCCCTACCCCCCTCCCAGGAGGGAGAGGGGTGGGTTGCCGTTGACGTTGAGGACACGGGTGTCGGCATTGCCCCGGAGACGCAGGAGAAAATCTTCCGCATCGGATTCTCCGATTGGAGAAATGGTCAGAAGGGTAGCGGACTGGGTCTTTACGTCGCCCGTAGGAACATCGAAAATCACGGTGGTCGCATCGAGGTGGCCAGCGCTGTAGGCGAAGGGACCACTGTTACCGTCCGCTTGCCGATTCAGTCCGAGTAGTGACTTTCATTTAGGAGGTTAAGTGCAATGTCATCAACGATACTGGTAATGGACGATGATCTGCTGGCACTCGAAAGTATGGAGGACTATCTAAAACGGGCGGGGTATACCGTCGTGACGGCCAGCACTGCCCGCGAGGCGCTCGAGCAGGCGCGGGAGACCCCTTGCGACGTCGCCCTGCTGGACATGAAGATGCCCGAGATGGACGGGTTCCAGGTGGCTGCCATGCTGCGCCAGTTGCAGCCCGGCTTGCGGGTGGTCATGTTCACCGGTTACGCCTCGCTGGAGACCGAGGCACGCGCGGCGCAGTTGGACTTCTACGAGTACTTGCCCAAGTCGAACTGGTACGATCTGCTGCTGCCAACCATTGAGCGCATCCTGGCCGAGCCGGAGCGCCGACTGCCTAGACAACGCCCGGTTGACCTGGAGAAGGCTGCTAACCAATATGCCGACGAGGGCAAATGGGAACTGGCAGCGATGGCGCTTGAGCAGGCAGCCCGCATCGCCGAGTTCACCCACGAGTGGGAGAATGCATGCACGCTATACAACCAGGCCTTCGAGCACATGAAGCGTGCGCGCGGCCTCTCTGTTGAGGCACAGCGACTTCGTGAACTGGGAGAATGCGCACAACGCATTGCGGCCGAGGAGGCCACGGACTCCCCGTAACGGGAGAGGGGGTGAGGGGGGACAAGGAGACAAGGAGATTCTCCCCCTCCCCTTGTCTCCCCCTCTCCGTATCTGGTCTTAAGGAGGAGATGGCCATGGATGTCCACCTGTACTTATCCATGATACCCGAAGCACTGATCGCTTCCATGCTGACGCCTGAGGAGTTTGGCGTCTACTACTCAGTTGGAAGTATGAAGAAAGCACGCGGACAAGCTATATTCTTTGAAATCAGTCCGGACTTCAGACACACCTTCTTCCGTATCGAAGAGGGTATCCGGCGTTGTGTGCCTCACGAGGATGGAAGCCCAAAACGCTCGATCTATATCTCCGTCTATCGCGCGCTGGAGCATATACCGTTAGACGTCATGCAGAGGCTCTATCTCGTGACCCAGGATGGGCGGGTGCTGGGTCTGGAATCTAGCCAAGAGTTCCCCGAAGACACGATAGGATTGCATCTCTATCAAGAGATCGCGCCTGTGCATCCCCTGGTAGTCAGCGCTTTAGGTCCTCGTGAGTTTTACAACCTTGTTGTCAAGAATCCAACCAGCCTTCTCTCCTTGCCAGCGATTTGCTTTGTTGAGCTGCGGCTGGATGAATTGGCCACAGACCCTGAACGTGGCGCTGTGCGGGATTTGCCCTATTCCAACATTGACCATCTGCGCCAATGTCTGATAGAACTGAAGAGCAAGACCGTTCAGGCCAAAATGGTTAACCGCATCCAGCCGGCTTCGTTCCCATATCGCACGATAAAGAGTGGCATCTTTGTGGGGAATGAAGCGGGGCTTCTATGTTTCCCTCTGCCTTCGCAGGAGGAGCTGCGTGCCAAATACTACCGTTGGTGGCGTTCTGCCAACATGTGAAGCCGTGTTGCGTGAAGCGTGATGCGTGATTACGTTTCACGCTAGGAGGAACGACAGTGGCAGGATCTGAGCTTTGGATTTTCGTGGCTATCTTTGCGGGTGCTGCTTCTCTCGGAGTAGCGATCTGGCTATACATTTGGGTCAATCGGCAAGATGCAGGATCCAAGGAGGCTCAGGAGGTCGCATCCTGGATTCGAGAAGGGGCGAGAACCTACCTGCGTCGTCTCTACGCGGCCCTCACTCTAGTCGCAGTCGCGCTGGGTATCATTATCGCCATTGTGTTTAGCTTCGACATTGAGCATCTGGGCCTAAAAGCGGTAACCATCAACCCTTCAAGGGGTATCCTGATGGCTCTGGCCTTTGTGGCTGGCGCGGTATGTTCGGCCATCGCCGGGTACATGGGCATGACCATCGCCGTGGCTGCCAATGTGCGAAGCGCAACAGCGGCCAATGAGAGCATCAACCGTGCTTTTCAGGTAGCCTTCTATGCCGGCTCGGTAATGGGCCTGGCTATGGTGGGCCTGGCTGTCATCGGTATGAGCACGATTTATCTCTTCACCGGCGACCCAGAGATCATCCTCGGCTTCAGCTTTGGAGCATCTGCCCTGGCCTTGTTGGCCAAAGCGGGCGGTGGGATCTATACCAAAACGGCCGACATTGCGGCCGACCTGGTGGGCAAGGTAGAGATCGGCATTCCTGAGGACGACCCCCGCAACCCGGCCGTGGTCGCCGATAACGTCGGCGATAACGTCGGTGATGTGGCCGGCATGGGAGCAGATATCTTCGATAGCTATGTAGCCAGTACGGTGGCTGCCATGCTTTTGGGTGCTTCGCTTTTTGCCAGCGACAACCTGTTGCAGGCCAGGTACGTTCTGTTTCCTCTGGTTCTGTGCACGCTGGGCATCGTCGCTTCGCTCATCGGTATCCGGTTTGTGCGGGTGGGCAAGAGTGGCAATCCGGGTAGGGCGCTCAACAGCGGGACGATCATCACCTGCGCAATCTTTGCCGTGCTGGCTGCCGCCGTTGTGTTGTTGGGCGGCTACAACCTCGGCGTATTGTGGGCCACCCTGGCCGGGCTTGTTACCGGCGTCGTCATCGGCTTTACCTCCGATTACTACACTTCGTCCGATTTCCACCCGGTGATGGAGACAGCCCGCGTCTCCAGTTCTGGAGCGGCCATTAACATCATCACCGGCTATAGCTATGGGCTGATCAGCATCGTTCCCTCGATCATTGGGATTGTCGTGGCGACGTTGCTCTCCTATTACCTGGCGGAATTGTCCGGGATCAGCGGCATCTACGGGGTCGGCATCACCGCGGTGGGGATGTTGTCCGTCAGTGGCATGATTGTTTCCTCCGACGCGTACGGCCCCATCGTGGACAACGCGCGGGGCATCGCCGTGATGGCTGGAATGCCGCAGGAAGTCATTGACACGACTGATGTGCTCGATGCGGCCGGCAACACGGCCAAGGCCATCACCAAAGGTTTCGCCATCAGCGCCGCCGCCCTCACTGTCCTGGCGCTCTTTGCAGCCTACGCGGAGGTAGTGGGAGCCAGGGGTGTGGAACTGGTCATCAGTCTGCGGCAACCTGTTGTCGTCGCTGGCGTCCTGCTAGGCGCGGTAACACCGCCGTTGTTCAGTGCCCTCACGATGCTGTCTGTTACCCACAATGCCTTCGATATGATCGAGGAGATCCGCCGGCAATTCAAAGAACGTCCTGGCATTCTGGCCGGCACGGAGAGGCCCGACTATGCGGCCTGTGTGGGTCTGGCTGCCCAGGGTGCCCTCACCTCCCTGGTGGTGCCAGCCTTCCTGGCTATCGTTCTCCCCGTCCTGGTTGGCATCATCCTCGGCTCCGAGGCCCTGGGAGGATTCCTGGGAGGGAGCATCTTCACCGGGGTCATTTTCGCGCTGCTGATGTCCAACGCCGGGGGTCTGTGGGACAACGCCAAAAAGTTCATTGAATCGGGGGAATTTGGTGGCCCCGGCTCCGACGCACACAAAGCCAGTGTCGTAGGCGACACCGTCGGTGATCCGTTCAAAGATACGGCTGGCCCCTCGCTCAACACACTGATTACCGTGATGTCTCTGGTATCCACTCTGTTCGCTCCGATCATCGCTGCTTTCCACTTGTTCTAGGTTTCGCGGTACTTGTCTTACTCAAACAATCATTGAAACGTCAAGGCATCTCTTTCCTTGACGTTTCTTCTTTGTGGAGTATAATGTGTTGCTGAGGCGACGGATATGGAGCTTTCCAAGTTGCTAACCGCCATATCTTACAAAGAAATCCATGGGCGCGTGGACGTGGAAATCGAGGGACTGGCTCACGACTCGCGCCAGGTCAGGCCCGGCGTTCTTTTTGTGGCCCTCAGGGGGCTGAGCGCGGATGGGCATGATTTCATTCCTCAGGCCCTCGAGCGTGGTGCGGTAGCGGTAGTGATGCAAGATGCAAGATACATGATGCATGTCTTGCCTCTTGCATCCTGCATCATGCCTCCTGCCTCCTGCATCTTGGTACCCGACTCTCGTCAAGCTCTCGCCCACCTGGCTGCCGCCTTCCACGGCTACCCGGCTCGCAAGCTGCGCGTCATCGGCGTCACCGGCACCGATGGCAAGACCACCACCGTCGAGCTCATCCGCAGCATCCTGGCTGCTGCAGGGCACAAGACAGGGATGATCAGCACTGTAGAGGCCCTCATCGGCGACGAGCACTACGAGACCGGACTTCACGTCACCACCCCCGATGCGCTCCAGGTGCAGCAGTATCTGGAACGGATGGTAGAGGGTGGGACGGAGTACGTTGTCCTGGAAGCCACCTCTCACGGCCTGGCCCAGCATCGGGTCACAGCCTGCGATTTCGACGTGGCGGTGGTGACCAACATCACCCACGAGCACCTGGACTACCACAAAACCTACGAAGGCTATCGGGAAGCCAAGGCCCACCTCTTCCGCGACCTGGCCCGCTCTTTTCGTAAGCCCAACACGCCGAAAACCTCCATCCTGAACGCTGATGACTCCTCTTTTGAGCACTTGCGCCAAATCCCCGCCGACTGTCATCTAACCTACGGCCTGGAGCGACTAGCGGACGTCACAGCCCGCGACATCGTGCACACGCCCACAGCTACGACCCTCACCGCCGTAACTTCTCAGGGAGAGTTCGTGGTACGGACAGAGCTTCCCGGCCCTTTCAATGTCTACAACATCCTGGCGGCCGTCGCCGTTGGTGTTTCGCAGGTGGTTCCCTTCGAGGCTATGCAGGCGGGGATCCAAGTCGTGCGAGGGGTGCCGGGCCGCATGGAGCGCATCGTCTTGGGGCAGGATTTCACCGCCATCGTGGACTTCGCCCACACGCCCAATGCTCTTGAGCGGGCGCTGGAGACGGCGCGCGGGCTGACCGATGGCCGGGTCATCGTCGTCTTCGGCTGTGCGGGGCTCAGGGATGTGGCCAAGCGGCCAATGATGGGAGAAATCGCCGGGAAACTGGCGGACCGCGTGGTCATCACGGCTGAGGATCCGCGCACCGAGGATCTAGATAGCATCATGGCTCAAATCGCAGCCGGTTGTGAGAGAGTGGGGCGCAGGGAAGGAGAGGGCTTCTGGCGCGTCGGCGACCGCGGAGAGGCCATTGAATTCGCGGTGAAAATGGCCCGAGCCGGTGACCTGGTGATCGTCACCGGCAAGGGCCACGAACAGTCCATGTGCTTCGGCACCACGGAGTATCCCTGGGACGACCGGGAGGCAGTGAGAAAGGCACTAAATCCGCAATCCGAAATCCGAAATTCGAAATCGGCTCAGCCGTCTTTGCATGCCCAGTCGTAGGGTATCTCATCGGTGTGAGCAGGCAAGCGGTATTCGTCTGGCTGCTCATACTTGTAGAGCTCAGTGGGCACGTTGACGATAAGGGTCATCTCCTGGCTGATACCCTTGAAGCCGTGCATCACACCGGGGGGGATTTTGAGCAGCATGGGGTTCTGCTCGCCCATGAAGAACTCGTTCACCTCGCCGTGGGTAGGCGAGCCTGTGCGTCCGTCGTATAGCACCACCTTGGCCATGCCGTGGACACAGATGAAATGGTCGGTCTGGATTCTGTGATAATGCCAGCCCTTGACTGCACCGGGGTAGACGGCGGTGATATAGACCTGGCCGAATTTCTCGTACTCTTCCCAATCGGAGCGCAGCATCTCCATCAGATAGCCCCGCTCGTCGGGGATGAGCCGCAGCTTGCGCACTTTAACGCCTTCAATCATTAGAGCCTCCTTCAAGAATCCTTTGGTTCGATAGCATAGGTTGTTAGAGCATAAGATACCGTGAAACGTGACAACGTAAAACGTCAAACGTCAAAGGCCCTGACCATTCATCAACTATTGATCCATGAATACGGAGAACGAGAGTGGCATCCCCGCCTCGATCCGCTGAGCGAGTTGATCTTCACCATCCTCTCCCAAAACACTTCCGACGTGAACCGCGATCAAGCTTGGAGGCGCTTGAAGGAAAGATTCCCCACCTGGGAGAGTGTGCTGGCCGCCAGCGCAACCGAAATCGCTGAAGCCATCCGGCCGGGGGGGCTGGCCAACGTGAAGGCCCCACGCATCAAGGAGGCCCTGCAAGCGATCAAGCTGGAGCGAGGCGAATTGACCCTGGACTTCATCGCCGAGATGGAGGTTAATGAGGCCAAGCGGTGGCTGACCTCGCTCAACGGAGTGGGCCCCAAGACTGCCGCCATCGTGCTTCTCTTCTCCCTGGGAAAGCCCGCCTTCCCGGTGGACACCCACGTCCACCGCGTGAGCCGACGCCTGGGCCTCATCGGACCCAAGACTTCTCGGGAGCAGGCCCACGAAGCTCTGGAGCAACTGCTTCCACCCGAAATCTACTACACCTTCCACCTCAACCTCATCGCCCACGGGCGAGAGGTCTGCAAGTCGCAGCAACCTCGTTGCGCCATCTGCGTCCTCCGAGAGCATTGCGACTATGTCATGGCGAGCGAAGCGAAGCCATCCCCACCGTAAGCAGGAGATTGCTTCGCCTTCGGCTACTCAGAAACTTGGTTCATAGTGGCGACTTTAGTCGCCTTTGCTGCCAAACGACAGCTAAAGCTGTTACTACGAACCTCGCCCAAGTTTCTGCCCCCTACGGATGGCACGATGCGCCATGGAAGACTCGCAATGACACACTCTATATTTTACTACAAGGAGAAGAGGTAGTCAAACCTTTTCCGCCCCGAGAGGACAAACTCATGGAACAGGAAAGCTCAGCCCCCCAGGTGACGATCCGACCGCGCTCCCGGATGCTGGTGGCGCTGGCTGTGCTGCTGGTCCTACTGCAACTCGTCTCTCCCCACCGGGCCTGGGTGATCCTGCTCTGCGGAGTGGGGGGAATGACCCTGGCTGCCTACTTGTGGGCCCGCTCCCTGGCCTGGTCGGTTAGGGTTACCCGGTCGCTGCGCTACGTCTGGGCGCAGGTGGGAGACCTGCTGGAGGAGCGATTTGCTATTCTCAATCAGGGACCATGGCCGGTCCTCTGGGCCGAGATAGACGATGAATCCAATCTGCCCGACTATCCCTCTGGGCGGGTGACAGCGGCGGGCGGAGGGCAGAAGTCCCCTTGGCGGGTGAAAACGGTTTGCAAGCGGCGAGGGTTGTTCACCCTGGGGCCATGGACGGTGCACATGCAGGACCCCTTCGGACTTTTCACCGTCACCCAGCGCTATGAGCAGACCCGCAGCCTTCTGGTGGTCCCCCCGGTTATGGAACTGCCGTCGGTGATCCTGCCTCGGGGTGTGGCGACGGGGCGGGCAGTGGCCCGGCAGCCAGCGGCGGACTTGACGCTCAACGTCTCGGCCACCCGACCCTACGCGCCGGAGGATCCCCTGCGGCGCATCCACTGGCCTTCCTCGGCCCATCGCGATGCCCTGATGTCCAAAACCTTCGACGCGGAGGTATCCGGTGACCTGTGGATCGTCCTGGACCTGGACGCCGGGGTGCAAGCGGGGGAAGGGGAGGAGTCTACCGAGGAGTATGGGGTGATCTTAGCCGCCTCGCTGGCCGACCGGATATTGCGTCAGAACCGGGCGGTGGGGCTGGTGGCCTATGGGGGGCGCGAGGCCTATGTCATGCCCGGCCGGGGCGAGGGACAGTTGTGGCGTTTGCTGCGGGCCCTGGCCTTGGTGGAAGCTGGGGAGAGTTCCCCTCTCGCCACGGTGCTCACCGAGATGCGCACCGTGCTGGGACGGCGGACAACGGTGGCGGTGATCACCGCTTCCGGTGACCCGGCCTGGGTGGAGGCCCTATGGCCGTTGCTGCGTCGGGGGGTGGCTCCCACAGCAATTCTGCTGGACTCGGCATCTTTTGGCGGCCAGGAGGATCTCTCCCTGATACGCAGTATGCTAGCCAGGCTGGGCATCCCTGCCCACGTCATCTATCAGGGGCATCCTTTCCGCCTCTCTCCCCGCCCTCGTCGGGAGGGCGGGGCGTGGGAGTTTAGAACAACTGCCATGGGGCGGGTCATCGTGATGCAGCGCCCTCAGGAGACGATGCCATGAGGCTGATGGTCTGGCTGGAGCGGCGTTTTCGTCCGGCGGAGGGTTGGTTCCTGTTCTCCCTCCTCATCTTGGCGGCACTGAGCGCCGCTGTGGGTGGCATTGCCGCTGAATGGGTCCCCGGCGATGAGCTATTCTGGCACACGGCCCTGGTGGGGGTTCTGGTCGGTAGGTGGCTAGGGCGCACCCGGATGCGGGGGCGGTGGGCAGCGCTGCTCCTGGCGGCGGGTGGGGTGGTCTACGTGGCGTGGTGGGTAACCAACCTGACACCCCCACTGTGGGCGATTCTAGGAGCAGCAGGGCGCAGGGACTGGCCCCTGGCGCTGACCTGGCTGTACGAGGCGGAGGCCCGGGTGGCGATGCTGGCAGGGGAGGTGGTCGCCTGGATCAGCTCTTGGATCGGACGGGGAGGAACACCTGGACCGGTGGTCTCGCTTTTCTGGATGGCCCTGGTCCTCTGGGGCGGCGCGGCTTTCGCCGGTTGGATGGTGGTCCAAGGGCGACATCCTCTCCTGGCCTTCCTCCCCCTGGGCGGAGCACTGACCTTGAGCGTGTACCTGGGGGACGCGGGGCTATGGTACCTACTGCTTTTCATGGCCTGTGTGGTGATGATGACCCCGCCGATGATCCTGCGCGGGGAGGAGCAGGAGTGGGATTCCCGGCAGGTGGATTATTCGGAGGAGTTCCGCACCGATGCTCTGATGGCCGCTTTGGCCAGTGTCGCCATCTTTCTTGTTGTTGCCACCACCTTCCCCAATGTCCGGGTCTGGGCAATGGTGGACTGGTTCTGGCGGCAGGTTCAGGGGCCGCAGCAGACAGCAGGGGAAGTGCTGGAACGGACCTTCCCCGGCGCTCGTCCAGCGACAGGGGGCGGGCCATGGGGTGGCGGGCTAGGGGCAGTGTTGCCCCGGGAGCATCTCTTAGGCGGTAGCCCTGACCTGGGGCGGACGGTCGTGATGCAGGTTGTCACCGACGATCCGCCGCCTCTCTATGAGGGATTCCCGGATGAGGAGGCGCGTCCCCGGCAGACCTTTTACTGGCGGGGGACGGCCTACACCGAGTACGTGGGGGCCGGGTGGAGGCAGGGACAGACGGATGATGCGCTGCAGCCGCCCTACGCCTCGTTGGGGCCGCCGGAGCGGCCAGGGCGACGTCCTCTGCGGCAGGAATTCACTCTACTGGTTCCCCACGGCGAGACCCTCTATGCCGCCGGCGACCCCCACAGCGTGGACCAGGCGGTGACGGTACGGCGACTACCGGATAGCGATGACTTGGTGACCCTGGAGGGGCGGGCTGACAACTATCACGTTCTCTCCCTGGTCCCCCGAGTCACGGCGCGGGAACTCGTGGAAGCCCCGCCAATTTATCCACCTCAGATTGAGGAGGTGTACCTGGCCCTGCCCAGCGGGTTGCCACAGCGAGTGGTGGAGCTGGCGAGGGAGGCGACAACAGAGGCAAAGACCCCCTACGAGCAAGCGTTAACCCTGGAAGCCTACCTGCGTTCCTTCCCTTATGACCTGAAAGTGGCAAAGCCCCCAGAGGGACGCGACGTGGTGGATTATTTCCTCTTCGACCTGCAGCGGGGATATTGTGACTATTTTGCCTCAGCCATGGTGGTGATGGCCCGCTCGGTGGGCATCCCAGCCCGACTGGCGGTGGGATACGCTATGGGTAGCTACGACTTTCAGCAGGGGGCCTACGTGGTCACCGAGCAAAATGGTCATGCCTGGCCGGAGCTTTACTTCCCTGACTACGGCTGGATCCCTTTCGAGCCGACCCCCGGGTTGAGGCCGCTGGAGCGAGGGGAGGAGACCGAGGAACTGGAGTTCTCCTCGCTGGTGCTCCCCTCCTTGCCGGAACGCCCCTGGTGGGTGCAGATGCGGGTGGAGGCCCGACTGGTCTGGCTGCGGTGGCGGTGGTGGGTACTGGCCGGGGTCGGGGGACTGGTGATCGTGGGGGCCGGGTGGCGAGCCTGGCGCCGGCGGCTGACTGGCCTGAGCGGGGAGGAGCGGGTGGCGCTGAGCTACGCCCGGCTGCGGGGAATGGCCTCCCGCCTGAGGGTGCCGGTGCATCCGTCGGACACGCCCGCCGAGTTCACCACTGCTGCGGAACGGGAGTTCATGCACCGGCGTCCCCGGGCGACATGGCTGAGGAGAGCGGTTCGATCAAACGTAGAACAGGCCCTGAATGGGACCTTCCTGGTAACGAGAGTGTACGAGCAGGTCAGCTACGCCCCGGCTTCGCCGGACCCGGCCCTGATGCATCAGGCGTGGCAGGTGGGAAGGCGTCTCCGCTGGCGGCTGTGGGGTCTGTGGGCGCTTTCTAGCTAATCGCTACCTGCGATCCCTGGGGGGTTTTGAAGACGTCAATGCGCACGGGGAAGAGGGAGGCTGGCAATGTACAGCAGGGTAAGGAAAGCTATGGTCGTCGGTAGACCTCATGCGTGCCGATGTTGCGGAATACGTAGATCGTCTCCCCGCTTTCCGGATCGTGCTCAATGTGGAACGTGAAGACAATCTGCCTCGTAACGTGGCCTTCCCAGATGTTGGGGTATCCTCGCATCTTGTGGATGCGAAGCGAGGGGTGAAAGGGTGGATGTTCAGCGCCTTGCTGGAGGAGCCTAAACGCCTGTCGGACTTTTCTCTTGATGTGGGCGGGGAGTTCAGCGTAAGCCTCCCAGAATGTTTTCAGGGGGCGGTAGCGAATCATTGGGCATCCAGGAAGTCAAGCATCTCATCCATCGAGTCAAAGGTGCGGAATTGACCCTGGGCAGCGGCCTCGTCTGCGGCCCGTTCCATTGCCTGCCACTGTTCCGTCCAGAAATACGCCTGATCGGTCTCAGCCGCCAACTCGCGGATCGCTCTTAGCATTTCGCGGTAGACGTTGTAGCTCAACAACACTTCGCGAGGAACACCCTGTTGGTCATAAAAGGTTTTGACAGTTGACAATTGGCTATTACTCATCTTTGCCTCCTGCTTACCTGCACGTTTACCAGAGAACTCATAGATTTTAGTATACTGTGAAATCGAATCTCTGTCAAGATAATCAGTTGATCGCCACCTGTGAGCCCTGGGGGGTTTTGAAGACGTCAATGCGCACGGGGAAGGCGTCCTTCAGTTCCTCGATGTGGGTGATGACCAGGATCTTCTCGAAATCCTCCTGGATGGAGTTGATGGCCTCCACCAGACGCTCCCGCCCCTGGGTATCCTGGGTGCCGAAGCCCTCGTCAATGACCAGGGTCTGCAGCCTGGCCCCGGCGCGGCGGGCCAGTAACTTGGACAGGGCGATGCGAATGGCAAAGTTGACCCGAAAGCTTTCCCCCCCACTGTAGAGCTCATAGCTGCGAGGGCCCAGCTCGTCGGAGATGTTGATGGCCAGTGTCTCCACGGTGTCCCCCTTGAGGGTCTCGCGCTGGGTCTCGAAGCGCACGTGCATGCGCCCGTCGGTCATCCGCGCCAAGAGCCGGTTGGCCTCGTCCTCGATCTCAGGAATGGCACTCTCGATGATCATGGCCTGCAGGCCCTTCTTGCCGAAGGCCAGCCTCAGCTCGTCGTAGATGGCCTTCTCTTCGGCCACCTGGCGCCTTTCCTTGAGCTTCTTATCCCGCTCCTTGGTCAAGTACTCGCAGTAGTCCAGCTTCTGCCTGGCCGCCCCTAAGACCTGGCGAGCGCGGGCCTCCTTACCCCGCAGCTCATCCACCTCCTTGCTCTTTCTCTCTAATCGGGTGGTTAACTCGGGCAACTGGGCCACCTCCTGGGCCAATGCTTCTTTTTTGGCCCGGTCGGCGGCCAAGGTCTCTTGCCAGCGAGCTTGATTCTTGCGTAACCGCTCCAGGCTGGCCCGCTGTTCGTCAACGCGGTCCAAGGCTGCCTTTAGCCTGGCTTTGTCCTCCTCGAAGCGACTGAGGACTTCGAGGTCTCGCCGGACCTCCTGGTGAGCCTCACGATCGTAGCCCAGCCCCTCGATTTGTCCTAAGAGCTCCGCCAGTTCGGCCTGCTCCGCCTCGGCGTATTTTTCGCTGGTCAAGCGCTCGTCCAACTCTGCCAGCTTTTCCCGCTGTTTGACCAACTCCTCGGCCGCTCCCTTCGCCTCGGCCAGGCTCTTCTCCAACGTCGCCTCCTGCTTCTGCAGGGGCACCTTGGTCGCAAGCTCCCTCCCGAGGTCCTCGATCTCCTGCTCCAGGGCCCGGCTCCAGGCGGCCAGCTCTTCGATCTGGGCTTGATTGGCCTGGTAGAGGACATCGCTCTCCGCCATCTCGGACGTGAATTGCTCCTCAAGTCGGACCCTGTCCTCCTCCGAAAGCTCCTGGCCGCACAGGGGGCAGTGGGCTTCGGCAGCTTGTAGAAGCCCACTCTTCTCTTTGAGAGAATCTATTTCGCCTTTGAGCTGCTCATTTCGTGTGTTGAGGCTGGCTCTCTCGTTGGATAGCTCTCCTATCTGCTGCTGTTTGGCCTCCCGTTCGATCTCGCGCTGGACTAAGTGTCCCAGTTCAGTCTGAACCCTGCTCAGCTCCACCTCCAGCACCTCCAACTCTTGAGCCAGGGCCGAAAGCTCTTTCACCTTCTCTGAACAGAGGCGCTGCTCCAGTGTCAGGGCGTGCCTGGCTTCAGCGATGGTGGCCTCCAACTGACCCTTGCGCTCGTTCAGCTTCACCAGTTGCGCTAGCTTCTCGTTCAGCGACTCGTGGAGTTGACGGGCGGCGGCCAGTGAGGCGAAGCCCTTCTCGATGAACTTCCTCTCGCTTATAACCGCCTCGTACTCGGCCAGCCGCTCCTGGCAGGCCGCCATCTGCTCCCCGATTTCGGCCAGCTCTTGCTCTCCCCGGGCCATCTGAGCCGAGAGTTCCTCAATCTGGGTCCGTTTAAGGTCCAGTTCCTTCCACTGCTCTCGCAGCTTGCGCAGCTCTTCTTCGGCCCCTCGCAAGGTGGAGCTCAAACCCTCAACGGCAGCCAGAGTTTGTTTCAACTCCTCTTCGTATTCCGGCTTTCGCTCCAACTCCCGCTCCATCTCCCGGATCTGCGCTGCGATTTGTTCGACTTCACTCTCCCTGGCCTTAGCCCGCTCCTTGGCTCGCTCTTCATACTGATCGTAGAGGGAGAGGCCCAGGATTTCGCCCAGGATGCGCTTACGCTCGCCGGGAGGCTTGACGGTGAACTCATCGGCGCGTCCCTGCAGGAGGAAGGCCGAGTTGATGAAGGTCTCGTAGTCCATGCGCAGGATGCCGTTGATGCGGGCCTGGGTCTCGCGCATGGTGGGTTCGGTGAGGGGGCGGAAGAGGTCGCCGTCGCGCACCTGTAGCTCCAGGGAACTTTGCCCTCGCCCGTGGCTATCACGCTTGCGGATGACGCGGTAGTGGTTGTCGCCGAGGGCGAACTCGAACTCCACCTCCATCTCCGTCTGGCCCAGGTAGATCAGCTCGTCGTCGTGTTTGGCGCGGGCCTTGCCCCACAGGGCCCAGGTGATAGCATCCAGGAGGGCCGACTTGCCGTGGCCATTGTCCCCGGCCAGGCAGGCCAGGTGGATGCCGGAGAAATCCAAGGAATCTAGCTCGCGATAACACATGAAATTGCGCAATTGAAGCCTAAGTGGAATCATAACTCAACCTCCAACTTCCAATCTCCAACTTCCAACCTCCAGTATGATACCACAGGATGGCAAAATGCTCAAGATTGCCGAGTGCTCCGACCATCGGCCTGGCACATCACCTCGGGCAAGACGGCACACCAGTTGCCATCAAATGGGAGGCAGCGAAAACGGATCGGTGTACACCGGCGTGCCATTGGGGCCATAGTACTCGATGTTCCCGGTGGCCGTAGCGGAACCGGCGTTGAGTAGAATGAGAAGGCTGTACCAGTCGTAGTAATTTCTCATGATGACTGGGGCGTAAAGCGGGGTGCCGACCTGGCCCCAGCCGGGGTTGAGGGGATCGGGGGCGGCGATGCCGTTGTAGGCGTAGGAGCGGCTGGTGCTATACTGGTTCTCCACCACTACCGATCTGGGTGATCATTGTGAGCCACGGTTACCGTACCAGCTCTTGCCGCAACCACAGGCGTCCCGGTTGTGGCCCGATAATCTATTGCTCTATGATCAGAGCTGTAGTTCTGGGTTATTAGAGAACGGCGGGCGAAAGGAAGAGATAGATTCGCCCCAGCTTGTGCGGACAATCTGCTTGGCAACAACGTAAAAGGGGGAGCCATGATCATAGTAATGAGTATCGCTATTCCCATCTTGAGTTTGCTAATCACCCCTGCCCCTCCTTTCAATCGCTCCAGTAAGGTTGGCTGCCAGCATCGCTCAGCTTTTCAGGGCCTGTGCCATCTGCCTTGATTACCCATATTCCGCCATCCCTTCCCACATACGTTAGCTTGCTGCCATTAGGCGACCAACTTGGGTCGAAGCCTGTGGCTACTCTTAAGGCATTGCCCTCGAAGTCCATCACCCAGATGTTCCCGCTCACTTCATAGGCGACCCGATCAGCTATTGGTGACCTATCTACATTCATCGAGCTGAGGAGGGCTGACTTCTCCAAGTGCTGCAACTCACTCCCATCAGCATTCATTGTGTACCATAAACCGGTGCCTGGGGCATGTTCCCTATCGGACTCAAAGAGAATCTTCTTACCATCTAGTGACCAAACAGGGTGAAAATTTGTCCAAGCCGCAGATGTGAGTTGCGCAACCAAGCCATCAACTGGATCCAGTATAGCAATGTCATAAGCTTCAAGCAAATTCCATGGCTCCCATGCAGGTGGTGGGAGGATGTAAGCAAGCTTCGTTTCGTCGGGAGCCCATGCAAGTTCTGGTAGGGCCTTGGTGGGCATCTTCCTCAACCCGGTTCCGTCACTGTGCACAATGTATAACTCGCCATCCCTGGTAACATAAGCGATTTTGGCACCCAGGGGAGACCAGGCAGCGCTAAGCACTTCCAGACTTTGAGTAAGTTGCACCGCTCTGCCCCCCGGAACATCCAGTACCCATAGGTCCGTTCCTCCTGGCATATCTGTTTCTGGGAGGACCGGCCGTTCTCCTATACCCAGCAGGAGATGGCTGCCGTTGTGAGACCATCCATAGATGTAGACCACGTTGCCCGAGCTGGTGGCAGGGGCAGGAGCACGACTGGTCACATTGATGATCTGAAGGTTCTTATCCCTTAGGAAAGCAATCTTCTCGCCCGCCAGGATCGCTGGGGGCACAGGGATAGGCACCAGGGTTGGGACGGGCAGCGGCGGCGTTACCGTCACCTGCGGTGTGAGCGTG
>JBAWAP010000203.1:0-5793 GCA_049589355.1 Anaerolineae bacterium | reverse complement strand
GGTTGAATGAGGATGCGCTGACCGAGGCAGCCGGCGCGCAACACATGGTCCAGAGCTATCTTATCCCTTTGCTTCGCCACCTGAATCTGGCAGATAGCGCCACTGTGCTCTCCGTTGGCTGTGGGGGAGGGTGGGACGTAGAGACTTTGCACAGGGAAGGCTTTCTTGCCTGGGGCATTGACAACGGTGGGCGAGTGAGGGTCTGGAGGGACCACCCCTGCCTGGATTTCTTGAGTATGAGCAATGCTCTGCATTTGCCGTTTCCCGACGACGCTTTCGACTTTGTATTCTCCGAGGCCGTCATCGAACATATAGGATATGCAGGAGACACCCTCCACCCGCGACCAGACTGGCAGATACAGCGACGGCAATTCGCGGAATCTCTCTTGCGGGTGACCAAGCCGGGGGGATATATACTCGTAGCCTGTCCTAATCGTCTTTTTCCTATTGACTTCTTTCATGGAGGGAAGTCATTCCAGGGGATGAGGGTCAGACCTCATTCACCATTTGAAGTGTTCCTGCCCTCGTACGGAGACATCAGACGTTTGTTTGAAGGACCGACCGACTGGATCAGGCCCCTCTCACCCAAGCGTTTCTTCAACCTGGGCCGTTTGGCTGGTGGAAGCCGCCTCATGGCTTTGGTTGTCTCTTTGATGGAATTTGCATTCGGCCTGATACCTGACGTGTTCTGGGGAACAGCCCTCTCTCCATACCTGGTTATATTGATCCAGAAAGCAGCCAGGAACTGATCTGATGGCTATCGTCAAGTAATAAAGGGTCTAGCCGTCCACCAACTGGCCCGAGAGCAGGGGGGGTGCTCCCTCATCGTCGTCACCGACCCTTTCCACACCCGCCGGGCGCGGATGGCCTTCCGGGATGCGTTTCGCGGCACGGGCATCACCGTGATGGTCCGGCCGGTGAACGAGAGCAAGTACCGCCCCGACTCCTGGTGGCAGACGCGGGATGGTCTGCGAGAGACGTGGACGGAGTATCTCAAGCTGCTGTTGTACGTGGTGGGATACCGATAGCCGGGTGTGAGCGCAGTCGGGGATTGCGGGTTAACCTTCGAGCGGGAACTCGGGTTCTCCCTTGCGCTCCCGTCGCCCGAAGACACACAACAACCCGTATAGACTCTCGACAGTAATGTCGTGTTGTCTCCAGAAGACTTTCGCCTGTGGGGTGTGGAAAGCCTGAAAATCATTGGATAACACGATGTCCGGTCGGGCGATGACGGCTGAGGCGAAGATCGGAGCATCGGAAGGGTCGCTACAGACGGGGAGAACAGCAGCCATCTCGGTGGGGGTAGGCCGACGGGCAAGCCGGTCGGCAAAGGGCATCAACAGGGATACCGCCTGAGGCCGATAAGCAGGGAATCGCTCGTCCAGCACCTCGTCCAGTTCATCAACCACGGCCTGGCCGATGACCAGCTCGAAGGCGCCGGTTTCGTACAATTCCAGTAACTGCTCAGCCCGTGTCATTGCGAGGAGTGTTTTTTGCGACGAAGCAATCTCCTCCTTGCGGCTTGGGGTTTGCTTCGCTTCGCTACTCAGAAACTTGATATGGAAAAGGTCAAGCGGCTTGTGACGTGAGTGTGAAGCCGAGTTTGGCGGCTTTGCGCGTCAACTGGGCGACCTCATGCTCGCGCGCCTGCCGTTCATATTCTTCCCGCCCCATCTCCTGATAGGGTTCGCGATACTTTAACAAGTGATAGACGATGCGGGACAGTCTGTGCGCTGTGGCCACAATCGCAGCCTCAGGTCCGAGCTTGGCGCGCTTGCGCCGATAGAATGCGCCGTGAGCTGTATCCGTGCGCCCGACCGCTTGCGCCGCCAAGCGAAAGGCCTGGGCCGCGCGATTCTTGCCCTTGAGTGTGCGGCTGCGCACCACCTTGCCACCTGTGATGTCATTGTGGGGCGCTAAGTGAAGCCAGGAGCAGAAATGCTTCCCGGTAGACCATCTACTCATGTCTGTGCCAATCTCGGACAGAATGGTCTGAGCGGTGACCTCATTCAAGCCCTCAATGGCCGTCAAGTCTACACCTGTCAGACGGTACAGTTGGGTGCGCACATCAAACGATGGGGCGTTCTTGCTATGGGTGTTCTTCTTGCGCGTGGGTGGCAAAGGGTTTTGCTCGACATCCACAACAGGCTTGAAGACACTGTAGTGCCGCTCGATTTCGACGTCGCATTCTCGGATTTGCGCGGTGTAGAAATCGTACAAGGCCAACGCTTGCTTGAGGGCGAACACGTGCTCCGGGCGATAGTGCCCCGTCAAGGCTTTGGCGATTTCGTCTTGGCTGTGGGCACAGCGGGGGTTGCGCAACTGGGCTAACTTCACCGGGTCGCGCTCACCGGCCACAATGGCGCGGATGATGGCCAGGCCCGTCTCGCCCGTGATGTCACTCAACACCTGCGTCAACTGCACGTTCATCTGTTGCAGAGCTTTCTGCATGTGTTGAATGTGGGCGGCGCGATAATCCACCAGATTGGCGCGATGGCGCAAGTAGGCGCGCAAGGCACACATCTCGGCTTCGGGGCGAAACGAGGCACTCAACAACCCGAAACTATGCAGTTGTTGAATCCATTGGCAATCTTTCACGTCACTCTTGCGCCCTGGCACATTCTTGATATGACGCGCGTTTACCAGACATGCCCTGAAGCCGCGCGCTTCCAAGAGTTCGTAGATGGGAATCCAATACACACCGGTGGATTCCATGGCTACGGTCTCGATGCCACAGGCCTTCAGCCAATCGGCCAATGCCTCCAAGTCAGGGGTGAAGGTGCCGAAGACGCGCACTGGTTGCGGGTCACGGTTGGCCGGCACGCAGGCCCAAATCTCTTCGCTGCCGATGTCGAGGCCCGCGGCGTCGGGGTTGACCACGCCGAAGGGTTCGTGACAGGGTTGAGGGGCTTGGGTAGTATCCATTGGTTCGAGTCCTCCTGAGATAATAATGAGAGTGCCAGACCAGGTCAGGCTTGTATGTATGTATGCTACTCAACGGGGTCTCGGCCTCTAGCCTGCCAGAGCCACCAATGCTTGAATCACTCCCTGACCTGAACCAGACTCGCAAGTGGGCTGAGCACGCACCAGTGAAGTTCACGGTCTTAAACTTTAATTGCTAGTTTTCATCGGTAGTAACTGTGGTGCGACGATGAAGCTGACGGTGTGAGCTAGGATTCGTGTTGCGATCCGCGCGATGATGCCTGATAAACTCCTAGCTTTGGGCCATTCAATGTTCCACACTTGAGTCAAGACACTCAGCGTCGTCTCAACTCGTAGTCGGACACGTTTCAGGATAGCTTTCACGTCAGGCTCCCACTGCGCCTTCATGTTCTTGCGGCGCAACGGCAGCAGGAGAATATCCTGCTCACGCCACAGCCGCAATTCTTGCTCTTCGTCATTGTAAGCCTTGTCCAGAATGACCTGCAGGTCCTCACAATCCTCCAGGACGAAGGGCAAAATCTTGACATCGTGGTGGGCGGCCGGGGCGAGGAGCCATTCATCTACCATCTGCTTGACCATGGCGGTGAGGTGCAGACGGAACCCAAACAGCTTGGCCCGTTTGCTCTTCACTATCCCACAGTACTCTGGCCCGAAGACCGTGGTGCATTGCCAACTGCGCATGTAGGTGCACACAAACACCGGTGCGCTATCGCCGATGCGTAGCCTGTCTTCGGGGTCCATCTCCTGATCGCGGAGGAGTCGGCGGATGGCCTCAATGACCAATGCCAGTTCCCGACGGCGGCGGTTAAAGCGGCTGTCTTCCAGGAGCCTGGGGAAAAGATGGCGATAATGTTGCCGCACGAAGGACAGGGCGAGTTCCTCGTGACCGTGAAAGTAGGTATCACAGATGAGCCCGATGGTGATGACCTCGCTATCTGAGAAGTCCGGCTCAGGGCCACGTCTGCGTAGTCGCTTCCCGGGCGGAAACAGTCGGCGATAGGCATCATCCACTGCCACGTACCAAGCGATGAACACATCTTCCCAATCACATTCGGTGATATAATTGGTTAAGCCCATCATGGCGCATTCTCCCTTCAGTAGTAGTACGCGAAGAATGCATCATGACGGCCATTTTGTCAAATCACTCAGCTCTCACTTCCGGTCGAAAACTAGCAGATAGAGTTTAACTGTCTGAGCACTCACACATATTGTACACGCAGTCGCGCTGGACACAAGTTTCTGCCCCCTACGGATGGCGCACCGCGCCATGGAAGACTCGCAATGACAGCCTGAGTAGTCACCAATTCCAATACTTCACCCGCCAAGGTGGTCGAGCCAGACCGATCCCGGGGGAAGACGATCATGGCTAGCAGCACGCCGGTGTCGGGGAAAACGCGCTTCAGGTTCACCGGATCTCCTGTTCCCCAGAGAGGAGCCCGCCCTGAGCGGAGCGAAGGGACCGAACGGCCTTCTCGTACCGTTCTTGCCATATGCGGCGGCGCACCTGGCGGGCATAATGAAGCAACTCTTCTTCGGTGAGATCGGCCGCTTCGGCTGCCGGAGCCAGGAGAGCGCTGAGCTGCCTCAGCGGGAAACGTTCCTGGTCTGCTGCCAAGGCCTCTGAGTAGACTTCCAGCGCCTCAACGGCCAGCGTGTTGAGGGAGACCGATCGGCTGGCAGCTAACTGACTCAACTGTTGATGTAACTCCGGGGGAACCCGGATCGTGATACGCTTAACCTGCATCCTGCTGTCTCCTCACCCTGTTTCTATAGCAGCACTATAGCAGCATTGACCGGTTCTGTCAAATGGCGATTGTCAGTGAGATCCCAACTGATAATGAAACATACCTGTTTGATTTTGGATTCCACGTTTGCATTTCGGGTTGAGCTGGGTTAGAATATAGAATAAGGGTAACTGCTCAGCCTGTCATTCTGAGCGAAGCGAAGAATCTCGTTTGTGCGAGAACGAGACCCTTCGCTTCGCTCAGGGTGACACCAAGAGCGTCCAAATCTGCCAGGGCTGAGCAGTTACGAATAAGGTAGGTGAATCGTCTATGACTACCCGATTGAGCGTCGAAGACATTAAGGTGGCCCTTGACGGCATGGTGCAGAACCTCCACGAGGAGCTCGGGGAGCAACTCGTGGCTGTTGTGGTTTACGGCAGCCACGCTCGAAGGACAGCCAAGCCGGGGTCTGATGTTGATCTTCTGGTTGTGGTGAAGGGGTTGCCACGAGACTGGAGGAACATTCATCGCCTGGAAGACGAATGGGCACGCCAAGGATGGCGGCTTGGGAAGCGCTTCCAGGTTATGCTGGCGAGCCCAGAGGATGTGGAGGATTCAGTGGAATGGGCTGCGCCGCTGATGCTGGAGATTTACGACGCTCACCAGATCGTTTTCGATCGCCACGACTTCTTTAGAAACTGTATCATACGCATGACGCGCCTTATGGGAGAACGGGGCATCCGAATGAGGAAACCCGGGGTGTGGGAGGTTCCTGAACATGCTGTCTCACCGTGATATTGCGCGAGCCCTGCTAATAGAGGCATATGCAGACTTAGAGGCGGCACGGGTGCTGCGGCAGGCCGGCGTTTATGCCCGGTGTATGGCTCATTGCCAGCACGCTGTGGAAAAGGCACTCAAAGCTGCGTTGGCCGTCAGGGATGTGATCATCACCGACCGCCATGAGGTGTCAGAAGACTTTCGGCAGACCTATGCCGACTGGTGCATTACATGATTCTTACGAAGCGCCGGCCGAGTAGGAGCGAAGCGACGTATCGAGGCCAAGCGGGGTGTCTGTGGAGCCGCTCGCTTGGTTTCGATACGCTTCGCTACTCAACCGGCGCTCGCT
>JBAWAP010000202.1:0-14223 GCA_049589355.1 Anaerolineae bacterium | reverse complement strand
CGGCCAGCCCCTTTGTCGCCAGGGCCTTGGTCATAGCCGAGGTGAGGGTCGTCTTCCCGTGGGCAACATGCCCTATCGTACCCACATTCACATGTGGCTTCGTCCTCTCAAAACGCTCCTTGGCCATCGAAATTCTCCTTTCCTTTGAAAAGTGGTATTACCGGGGTACTACCCTAAGGCGGCCCGCTCCATAACTCCGGGCGGCACTAAGTCATAGTAATCGAATTCCATAGTGAAAACACCACGCCCTTGAGTCTTCGACCGGAGGTCAGTGGCATAGCCAAACATCTCTGCCAAAGGCACGTGAGCCTGCACCGCTTGCAATCCCCCGCTCAAGGGCCTCATGCCCTCGATCTGGGCCCCTCGCGCACTCAAATCGCCGATGATCTCGCCCGCAAACTCCTCGGGCGCGACTACCTCCAGCTTCATCACGGGCTGCAAAAGCACGGGACCAGCCTGCAGCACGCCGTTTCTCAAAGCCATAGAGCCGGCGATCTTAAAGTCCACATCCGAGGAATCCACCTCGTGGTAGGAACCATCCACGAGGGTAGCCTTTAGATCAACCAACGGGTAGCCGCCCAAGACGCCACTGTCCAGAGCCTCACGAACGCCTCGCTCCACGGAGGGGATAAACTGCTTGGGGATAACCCCCCCCACGAGCTTGTTCTCGAACTCGAAGCCCCCGCCCTTCTCCAAGGGCTCCAGCTCCAGCCAGACGTGGCCGTAGTGGCCTCGCCCCCCCGTCTGACGGACGAATCGCCCCTCGGCCCGCACCGGCCTGGTTATGGTTTCCTTGTATGCCACCTGAGGTCGTCCCACACCAGCCCTGACCTTGAACTCCCTCAACATACGTTCGACCAGGACTTCCAGGTGCAACTCTCCCATGCCGGAGATGATGGTCTGGCCCGTATCCTCGTCAATCTTCACCTTAAAGGTGGGATCCTCTTCGGCCAACCGGTTCAAGGCTTCGCTCATCTTGTCCTGATCGGCCTCGGTGCGGGGCTCGATGGCCACCGAGATGACCGGTTCCGGGAATTTGATGCTTTCCAGGACAATGGGGCGGTTGAAATCGCACAGGGTCTCACCGGTTAAGGTGTCCTTGAGCCCCAGCGTAGCCCCGATGTCACCGGCCAGCACCTCGTCTATCTCCTCGCGGCGGTTAGCATACATGCGCAGCAGACGGCCGATGCGCTCCTTGCTGTTCTTATTGGCATTGCGCACCGCCTGCCCAGCCTTAACCTTGCCTGAGTACACCCGGAAATAGGCCAGACGGCCCACATAGGGGTCAGTTACAATTTTAAAGACCAGAGCAGCTAAGGGTGCCTCCTCGTCGGCAGGACGGCTCTCCTGGGCCTCGGTCTTGGGGTTAATCCCCACAATAGGTGGTATGTCAAGCGGCGAAGGTAGATAGTCTACCACCGCATCCAACATGGGCTGCACACCCTTGTTCCGCAGAGCCGACCCGCAAAGTATCGGCACCAATTTACCGTTCAGGGTAGCCTGGCGCAGGGCGCGCCGCAACTCCTCGGCAGTGATCTCCTCGCCCTGCAGATACTTGATGGTCAGGCCCTCATCGGTCTCGGCCACCTTTTCCACCAAGACATCTCGCCTTATGGCTGCCTCCTCCTGCAACTCGGCCGGTATCTGGCTGACCTCAGGTTCCGCGCTCAGCTCGTCGCTGTAGGAGATGGCCTGCATGTTGATGAGATCTACGACGCCGCGAAAAGAGCCCTCCACCCCAATTGGCACCTGCAGGGCCACAGGATTGGCCTGCAGCCTTTCCTCAATCATCTCGATGGTGTGCCAGAAATCGGCCCCTACGCGGTCCATCTTGTTCGCGAAACAGATGCGTGGCACCCTGTAGGAATCGGCCTGCCGCCAGACGGTCTCGGACTGGGGCTCCACACCGGCCACAGCATCGAAGATGACGATGCCCCCATCCAGGACCCGCAAGCTGCGCTGAACCTCAACGGTGAAATCTATGTGGCCTGGGGTATCAATGATGTTAATCTGATGGTTACGCCAAGAGCAAGTTATGGCCGCAGCGGTGATGGTTATGCCCCTCTCCCGCTCTTGTTCCATCCAGTCGGTGACGGTCGTGCCATCGTCCACGTCCCCCATACGATGGGTACGGCCCGTGTAAAAGAGCACCCGCTCGGTAGTGGTGGTTTTGCCCGCGTCTATGTGGGCAATTATGCCTATGTTGCGCATCCTTTCCAAAGGGTATTCTCTGGGCATATCTAATGACCAATGACCAATGACCAATGACCAATGACAAATGACAAATGAAAATTGGGATTTGGTCATTGGGATTTAGTCATTGATCATTGTTACCACCGGTAGTGAGCGAAAGCTTTATTGGCTTCAGCCATCCTGTGGGTATCGTCCTTCTTTTTAATGGTGGCCCCAGTGCCTTGAGCAGCATCCATAAGTTCGTTGGCCAGCTTCTCAGCCATAGACTTGCCGGGGCGATTACGAGCCGCCTGCACCAGCCAGCGCATGGACAGCGAGATCCGGCGGTCAGACGGCACCTCAACCGGTATCTGATAGGTTGCCCCGCCAACTCGCCGTGGTTTGACCTCCAAGACTGGGGCTGCGTTATTGACGGCCTGCTCAAACACGTCCAGAGGGTTCCTGTGCATCCTCTCTTCGATGATCTCAAATGAATTGTAGAGGATCCTTGCCGCCAGGCTCCTCTTGCCACCATTCATCAGTTTGTTGATGAACTGAGCCACCATCTGATTGTTGTACTTTGTGTCGGGCTTAGTCTCCCGCCTGGGAGGACAATAGCGTCTGGACATGCTAAACTCCTAACGAAGTTAAAGGCTCGGTTTAGAGATTAACCAAATCACAACTTCCAGATCCTACTCTTCCCTCGATTTTTTGGGCATCTTGGTACCATACTGTGAACGCCCTCGACTGCGACCCTCCACCCCCGTGGCATCCAAGGCTCCCCGGATCACGTGGTAGCGAACGCCTGGCAAGTCTTTGACCCGGCCACCTCGGATCAAGACCACAGAGTGTTCCTGCAGAGTGTGCCCTTCGCCAGGGATGTAAGCCGTGACCTCAATGCCATTGGTAAGACGTACCCTCGCGATCTTGCGCAGAGCGGAGTTGGGCTTCTTGGGGGTCATCGTCCTGACCTGGGTGCAGACGCCCTGTTTCTGGGGTGCCCCTTTGGGACGCCGCTCCCTCTTTTGCTTCAAGGCGTTGAAGGTGTATTGCAAAGATGGAGCCTTGCTCTTCTTCCGCTGTTTCTTCCGTCCCTTTCTGACCAGTTGATTGATAGTCGGCAAGCTACGCCCTCCTCTCAAGACTGACCCTACTGCTTAGCATCCTCAAGGGATGAATTCACTCAACGAGACCATCGTCAGAGAGTCGCGATGGCCTCGTTTTAAAACCTAACGCGCTCGTCATGAAGTGAGCTAAAGAATGTTTAACCCACAATTTCAATTTGCATTATAGCACAAATAGCCAAAAAGAGCAAATCGAAAAGTCTCTTTACTCTCTTCTGCTATATTTCGACAAGCCCAGGCCCAGACCAAGCCGGGGAAGCCTCTCCTTCTCATCGTCCTTCCCGAACTTGATGATCTCACCATTATCCTTAATGGCCTCCACGGAGAGGCCCAGGCTCTGTAGTTCCTTGACCAGAACCCTAAAGGAGGCCGGCACGCCAGGTTCCTGGATCTCCTCTCCCTTGACAATAGCTTCGTAAGTCCTTGCCCGCCCGGTGACGTCGTCGGACTTGATGGTGAGCATCTCCTGCAGGGTATGAGCAGCACCATAGGCCTCCAGAGCCCAGACTTCCATCTCGCCGAAGCGCTGGCCACCAAACTGGGCCTTGCCACCCAAGGGCTGCTGGGTGACCAGAGAATAGGGGCCCGTGGAACGAGCGTGCACCTTGTCCTCCACCAGGTGGGCCAACTTCATCATGTGGATATAACCAACCGTTACCGGCTGATCAAAGGGCTCACCGGTTTTGCCATCGTAAAGGATCATCTTACCCAGGGTAGGCAGGGGGATGCCAGTTTCTTTGCTCACGCGCAGGGCCTCCAGCTCTACCTCCTCATCACTCAGCGCCTTAGCGTCATAGCGTCGTAGCGTCGTAGCCTCGTCTCGCTGAGACGCTGAGACGCTGAGACGCTGAGACACTTCCTCCAGCCAGAGGCGCAGGCAAACCGCGCGCGCCCGATAGTCCGCCTCCTCCTTCTCGGCCAGAGAGCGCTGATCATCCTCAAACACCAGGATGGCCTCAGGGTCGTAACCCTGCTCCTTCAGCCACTCCCGAAGGACACAGCGACGCGCATAGACTCGGTCCAGCGTTAGGGCCTCCTCATCGTATCCCTTCCCCTCCAACCATTGGCTGATGTAAAGTAGTCGGGCCTCTTCGTCGTCCTCCAGGTACTCAGGGTCGTACGGCTCGACTGAGCTCGCCGAAGTCTCCATCTCCTTCAGCCACTGCCAGGTTCGCTGCGTGATCTCAGCCCAGGCTTTGTCAATGAGCCAGGCCCGCGCCATCTCCGCGGCAATCTCATCCTCATCAGCCCCATCGAAAACGGGTGAAACAGCCCGAAATCCCAGCCGGCTGGCAGCCCAGCCAAGGTGGGTCTCCAGGACCTGGCCGATGTTCATGCGACCCGGCACGCCCAGGGGGTTGAGAATGAGCTCCACCGGAGTGCCATCGGCGAGGAAGGGCATGTTCTCAATGGTAAGCACCTTGGAGATAACTCCCTTATTGCCGTGGCGACCGGCGATCTTGTCGCCTTCGGTGATCTTGCGCCACTGGGCCACGCCGACCCGCACCATCCTATCAACGCCAGCCGGAAGATCCCGGTGCTCATCGCGGGTAAAGACCTTCACATCAACCACCTTACCCCTCTCACCGTGGGGCAGGCGCAGGCTAGAATCCTTGACCTCCCTGGCCTTCTCGCCGAAGATAGCTCTGAGGAGTTTCTCCTCGGGTGTCAGTTCTTTCTCGCCCTTGGGGGTGATCTTGCCCACCAGGATGTCGTTGGGTCCCACCTCTGCCCCAATGTGCACGATGCCCTCCTCATCAAGGTCCTTCAGGGCCTCTTCTCCCACATTGGGAATGTCGCGGGTGATCTCCTCAGGACCAAGCCTGGTGTCGCGGGATTCGAGCTCATGTTTCTCGATGTGAATGGAGGTAAACTTGTCCTCCCTCACCAGGCTCTCGCTGATCAGGATAGCGTCCTCGTAATTGCCGCCCTCCCAGGACATGAAGGCAACCAACACGTTCTGCCCCAGGGCCAGCTCACCGCCATCGGTAGAGGAGGAATCGGCCAGCACATCGCCCCTCTTAACATGCTGGCCCTTGTTCACAACGGGGCGCTGGTCAATACAAGTTGATTGGTTGGAGCGATTGTATCTGCGTAACGGGTAGATGCGACGGCCATCATCGCCACTCACCACGATCTGGCGGCCGGTGGCACTAACCACCTCGCCATCCTCCTTGGCTACAGTCACCTGACCCGAATCAATGGCGGCATCCCACTCCATCCCGGTGCTAACCAGGGGCACCTCAGGGATAACCACAGGCACTGCCTGGCGTTGCATATTGGAGCCCATCAGGGCCCGGTTGGCATCATTGTGCTCCAGGAAGGGGACAAGAGCCGCCGAGATGCCCACAATCTGCTTGGGTGAGACGTCCATGTAGTCAATATTCCCGGCCGTCTCGAAGAGGAATCTCTGACTGCGCCGCACCGAGACGCGAGGGTTGACGAACTGACCCCTGTCATCCAGGCGAGCGTTGGCCTGAGCGATGGTGTATTTGTCCTCCTCGTCGGCTGAGAGATAGACGATCTCCTTGGTGACCACGGGCCTGATCTTGACATTGTCCTCCAGGGGCAGCGCTGCGATGCGCTTGGCCAGCTCCGGAGTAATGACAGTTCCCTCCTCAGCCACCACCTCCCCACTATCGGGATCGCGAACCTGTTCCCGCACGGTCTTATCCACCAACTGCTCGTATTCGTTGGGCACAGCCCTGATCACCTTGCGATACGGGGTTTCAATGAAGCCAAAGTCATTTACCCTACCATAGGTGGCCAACCGGCCGATGAGGCCGATGTTGGGGCCTTCGGGTGTCTCGATGGGACAAATGCGGCCGTAATGGCTGTGGTGAACATCGCGCACGTCGAAGCCCGCCCGTTCCCGCCTCAGCCCTCCCGGGCCCAGGGCCGACAGGGTCCGCTTGTGGGTAAGCTCGGCCAAGGGGTTGGTCTGCTCCATGAATTGGGACAACTGGCTGCCGCCGAAGAACTCCCGGATGACCGCCACCACAGGGCGGATGTTGATCAAGCCCACAGGGGTGGCCTGCTCTGGGTCGCGGATGCTCATGCGCTCCTTCACCACCCGGTCCATGCGTCTGAATCCGACGCGCAATTTGTTCTGGATGAGCTCGCCCACGGTCTTCACTCGACGATTGCCCAGGTGGTCAATGTCATCGGGCCCCTCCACCCCATTGTTGATGCGGATCATGTGCTCCACCAGCCTGACCAGGTCTTCTTTGGTGAGGGTGCGCCGCTCAAGCGGTATGTCCAGGCCAAGCCGCTGATTCAGTTTATACCGTCCCACCTTCTCCAAATCATAGCGATGTTGATCAAAGAGCTGGGAGGTCAGATACTCCCTGGCATTGTCAAGGGTTGCCGGGTCACCAGGGCGCATCCTGCTGAAGAACTCGATCAGGGCCTCGTCAGCCACGGTATGCCCATGCTTTGGCTCCCAAGCCGGCTCCTGGTTGATGGTGGTGGCAATGTACTGATGGTCGGGCATGTTATCAACGGCGGAGAAGAGCTCCAACAGTTCCTCGTCGCTGCCATCCTTGAGAACCTGGCTATCGGTGCCATCGTCCACTGCTGCCAGGGCCCGCAGGAGGATAGTCACGGGGAAGGTGCGCTTACGATTGAACTTGATGATAATGTAATCGCTCTTCCGGGTCTCGAACTCCATCCAGGCTCCCCGGTCGGGGATGAGTTTCGCCTGGCTGAGCAAGCGTCCCGTGGCCCGCTCCTCCTCGGCATCGAAGTAAGCGCCGGGAGAGCGAATCAACTGGCTGACCACCACCCGCTCAGTGCCGTTGATGATGAAGGTGCCACTTTCGGTCATGATGGGGAAATCACCCATGAAGATCTCCTGCACCATGGGTTGGTCGATCTCCCGGTTGTAGAGCATGGCCTTCACGTACAGAGGGGCAGCGTAGGTCATGTCCCTCTCCAGGCACTCCTTCTCGTCGTACTTGGGTTCCTCGAAGCGATAGTCCAGGGCAAATTCCTCATTCATGCGTTGATCGGAGCCAGGGAAGTGGAGTTCCAGGTTCCCGCCGTAGCTGACGATGGGCGAGATCTCACCGAACAGCTCGTGCAGGCCCACGTCTTGAAACCACTTAAAGGACTTCAACTGGACCTCGATCAGATCAGGCAAGTGATGCACGTCTGAGATTCTAGCATACGATTTGCAAACATAAATATTCATAGACTATCTCTGGCTTCCTCTCTTCTCGCCTGAGCAAAGACAAAACCCAATCCACTAGGACATTTGCGTCTTTGCAAATTGGGTTGGACGTGGTATAGACACAATTTTACATTATACCACCTTTATTCGTTTTTGTCAAAAAAGGTTTTGAAGATCTCTGCTGGCCGGATGACCTCCCCGGCCGTCTTCTGGTGACCCCGGGCCTGAGGAACGATTCGCTGCACCTCGCGCAGAATCTGGCCGCGATTCATCTCCGGCACCAACACTTCTCGGCTGCGCCGGGCCAGCTCTTGCACAAAGGGCTCGGGGAAGGGCCAGAGGGTTTTAAGACGTAGGAAGCCGGTGCACATTCCCTCCTGGCGAGCCATCTTCACTGCCTCGAGGGCGCTCCTGGCAGTGAAGCCATAGGCGATGACGAGAAGGTCCAGTTCCCCATCGCAGAAGTGCTCCTCGACTTCCCCAATCTCGTCCAGGTGATTGGTGATCTTGCTGCTAAGCCGCTCCACCAACCGGGCCTGGGTCTCCGGATCGTCGGCGCGGCGATAGCCCCACTCATCGTGAGTGGAGCCGGTTATCAGGAGCTCGTGCCCCTCGCCGAAGGCAGGCATAGGAGGCACCTCGGCTCCTCCGAAGGGTGGCTCCTTCCCCCTGGGCTTTCGCCGATCATAGACCCTCACCTCCTCGGCCACGTAGAAGTTCTCTCGCAGGTGGCCTACTGCCTCGTCGGCCAGGACAAAGACGGGGTTCCGGAAGCGCTCGGCCAGGTTGAAGGCACGGATGGTCAAGTCGTACATCTCCTGGACCGACCAGGGTGCAAGAGCAATAATTTGGTAGTCGCCGTGGGAGCCCCAGCGGACCTGCATCACGTCCCCCTGGGCGGGGCGAGTGGCCTGGCCGGTGGCTGGGCCTGCCCGCTGCACGTCTACCACCACCACCGGCGTTTCGGTGATGACAGCGTAGCCGATGTTCTCCAGCATCAGGCTCAGGCCCGGGCCGCTGGTGGCGGTCATGGGCTTGGCTCCGGCCCAGGAGGCCCCGATGCAGGAGGCTATCGAGGCAATCTCGTCCTCCATCTGGACGAAGACCCGTCCCAGCTCGGCGAAGCGGTGGCAGATGTGGTGCATAATCTCGCTGGCCGGGGTGATGGGGTAGCCAGCGTAGTAGTTGCAGCCGGCGGCGACGGCCCCCTCGGCGCAGGCCTCGTCCCCTTGCAGAAAATAGCGCCCTGGCGGAAGGGCGCTTCTTACTGTCGTCCACCCCGATTCTTGGTCCTTGGTCATTGGTCAGTTGGTCCTTGGTCTATCTATTCCTCCCTCTCCTACAGGTGCGCGCTAAGGTGGGAGAAGTTGAGGAAGAACAAATTGTCTATCCCTCCACTCTACCCTTCAAAAGCACGACGAACTCGTGGGGAGTCATCATCTGGACGGTGGTCAGTGAACCGACATCCAAGATGTCTTTGTCCACGGTGATGACAACCTCAGCGCCACCAGCCAACGCACAGGCAATGAACTTATCGTCCTTGGGGTCTCGGGTGTAGGACGGGAGCGGGCCCAGCGGCGAGATCATCTCGGCCTTGGCCTCGATGGCTTCCAGGAGAACCTGCCCCTCCTCCGGCCGGATGAGGGCCTGGACGTAGTCCCGCGCCAGCACGCCCTCCAGCTCCTCGATCAGCTCCGGAGCCGTCACCATCTGCACCTCACCGCCCAGCCACAGATGCTCGATTAACTCCTTGATGGCAATACCAGGCTTGATCAGATAGCGGATCAGGACACTGGTATCGAAGACGGCACGGATCACGTCCCCTGCCCTTTTTGTTGAACCTCACGGCGCGCCCGTTCTATTAGCTCTTCAACCCCCTCCTCCGTCAGGTGAGCAGCACGAGCCGAGGCCGCGGCCGAGGCCTGCTGTAGTCGCGTACGCAATAGCTCCTGCTCCGCCTCGATCAACCGTTGGTATCTCTTGTACTCAACGATGGCCACGCGGGGAGTCCCGTAGCGCTCTACGATTACATCGTCTTCTATCAGGGCTGAATCCATCGCCTGGCCGAAATTCTGTTGCACCTGGCTCGATTTCAGCTTCACGGGCATCATCATCCTCCGTGCTCCAGAGCATCTTGTCTAACTTCCGCATCTTGCATAAGTATAGCACATGAGTTTGCTCTTGTCAAGCTATTGCCAGCGCCTCCGCCACCCGCGCTGCTGTCTCCGGCTCCAAGGGCACAGTGGCCTGGATGTCCACCAGCACGTCGTGGCCGAAACGGGCCGCCAACGCTCTCGCCTCCATCGGGTACAACTCCAGCGCCAGCAGGAACTGGCCCGGATTGACAATAACCACGCCCCGGTAGCGGTGCATATCCATATCCAGCAGGTCATCATCGCTGCTGACCAGGTAATGAGCCCCTCCCACCACCGCGCAAGACAGAAACTTGTCGTCCTTAGCATCCCGGCAGGCACCGGATAGATCCAGGACCCCCGGTACGTGCTCTGAGAAACGTTCCAGCCCCCGCACCAGCTCGTCCAGCGGAACCGTTGCCAACTGTCGGATGGCGGCCGGCCGGGCCAACACGTCAGCCAGTTCGGCCCGCGTGGCCGGGGAAGAGAGCAACGTGAACGTGCCAGCTCGCCAGTGCGCCACGACCCGGCGCATCAGTTCGCCCCGAGTCAGCACGTAACTGACCAATGAACTGGTGTCAATGACCACACGCAGCATGGCTTACCCAACAGCAGGGGCGACTTCTTCGCGAGCCTGCTCAATGATCGCCAGCACCTCCTCATCGCTCAGGCCCACGTTGCGCTCGGCGTTGCGGGCTGCCGTAGCCTCCAGCCACTCAAAGAACGCCTCGCGCTCTCTCGCGAAACGCTGGATTCGCCGATATTCGTCTAGGTTGATGATAGCCACCTGGGGCCGACCGAAGGTCTCGACGATGTAGGTCTCACCCCGCTCTCGCACCGCCTGTAGGACGTCGGTCAACCGCTGCCGCAGATCGGTGGCGCCGATGCTCCGCTCCATAGTCAGTCCCCCTTCATGATGTCATTGCGAGCCCTTCGATACCTCAGGGTAAACTCCGCAAAGCAATCTCCCGTCTTCAATTACAAACAACGGTGGAGATTGCTTCGTCACTTCGTTCCTACTCAGAAACTTGCTTGTCATTGCGAGCCGAAGGCGAAGCAATCCCCACCCCGCGAATTGGAGATTGCTTCGGCACAAAAACCGTGCCTCGCAATGACACTATGAAGTTTCTGCCCCCTACGGATGGCGCGATGCGCCATGGAAGACTCGCAATGACAGCGTGAGTAATTACAAGGTTTGTAACAATTATAAACCTTGTACACTCTTTTGTCAAACCACACAGACGCTTATCTCATCCCCCGCCGCAGATGGAACAGCCCCTGCACGATGACCAGGCCCATCAACCCGATGGAAAGGCTCACCGCCTCGTCCAGCCAGTTGACGCTGAACCACAGGTAAGCAAAGAGGGCCGGATAGACCACCAGATAGGACTTGAGGGCCAACGGCAACGGAACCTGATGATAGTTACAGAGGAAGAGGGTGAGATTCAGAGCGGGATAGGTAATGGCGTAGAGGACGGCGGGAAAAGGGCTCAAAGCGCCTGCGTGGGCCAAAGCCGGATGACCAGGATCTCACGCACGTGATCGCAGCACTGATCGAGGAGGGCGCCGAAAGGGGAAGCGCGACCCGTATGCCGGGCCAGCGCGCCATCAAGGGCATCGAGAAGAAGAGCCAACAGAAACAGGAGAAAGGTCAGGCGGGGATAGGATGTCACGGTGAAGAAGATGGCCACACCCACCGCGATTTGGGCCACCGAGAGCACGTTCGGGGAGACGCGCAATGCCACCAAAGGAAAGACCGCTGGCTTCAGCAGCGTGAGCAGAAGCCGGCGGCCCTGGTCCAGAAAACGCCGTTCAAACGAGGAATACGAATCACCCATCGGATAATCAGTCCAAGGTTCTAAGTCCCAGGTCCGAAGTCTAGAACCAGTGGACCTGTCAAGCCACCCCGACCTGGCCTAGTCGCCCGACGATGAATCGTCGGGCTAACAGGCCAAAGGGCGATAAATCGCCCTGGAATAGCCCGCTTCAGCGGGCTTCGGCTTTTTAGCCTGGCGATTCATCGCCAGGCAGCCTGCTTATCGCCCGCATATAACAGCGAACCCTTCGACGGGCTCAGGGCAAGTCCAAGGATTCACCGAATCCGAAAGCCGAACATCGGCTCTGATCTGGCCATTCATCGTGATTTGTCAAGGACGAAAGGTTCGGGATGAGTATAGGCGGGGCCGCCAGAAAGTCTAACGAACCCCGCCTATCTCAGTTGTACAACGTATACTGGCCTCAGTCAGGTAGTTCCTGGTGCAAATGGCACGTGGGGCAGGCTTTCCAGCCTGTGCTAGCATGAAATGTCAAGCGAATTGTTGCGAATTTAGGCTGCTGGGGCTCGGTTCAAATCCACCAGCGCGTGATTTCCGTCGCGTATCTGTTGCTTTAGCTCCTCCAAGGCTCGTGCATCAGCACAAGGGTAAATCGAATTGTTGTGCCACAGCGGGTCAGCGTCCGGAGGTATACAGCCTGCGGCAATGGCGGCCTGCCATTCTACTGTCCCGGGCACGGGCGAGAACTCGGCAGCGCGCACCTGGATGCCCAGGCGGTGGGCGAAGGCAACTGTAGCACGTACCCTCTCCAGGCTCTGCTTCGCCTGCTCCGTCGCAGATCTTGACGGCGGCAAGGCCACAGGTGAGGGCCGCCCGACGAGCACATAGGCCGCCACCTCGCGCGCAGAGAATCCAGCCGCGAACAGGGCCTCCACGGCCTGGGCGAAACTTGCTTCATCCACCTTGCCGCCATCGCGCCGCCCCTCTGCTGGGTCAATCGTCTCCAGCCCCAGGCGGATGGTGATGAAACCGGCGCGACGCATCTTGTCCGCCAGGGCTCGGTCTATAAACCGTGGGTGCAGGCCGTTGGGGGTATGAAAACGCACCCGCAGGCCACGTTCGATCACGCCATCAAGGATGGGATGGATATGGTGTGCCGCATCAACGAGCAGCGCATCGTCATAAAAGGCCACGTCGTGCACACCCAGGGCCTCACCACACCAGGCAATTTCCTCTACCACTCTTTCTACGGCGCGTGGCACGAACCCTTCAGGCGCAAGCTGGTGCACAGCACAGTAAGGGCAGTGGAAGGGACAACCCCGTGCCATCTGGATAGCCACATAGCCTTGCGGACGACGCAAGTCATGTGCCGGGAGGATATCTGCCGTAGGAATCCGTGGCGCTCGGGACTCGCCCGTCACCTCATTCACCCAGGTCAGGGCCTGTATCTCCCCGGGTCCGCTGAGAATGGCGTCGGCACCCGAATGGGCACGGGCATGTTCCGCGCAGAGCGTAGCGTAGACGCCACCCAACGCTACGGGCACATCAGGCCAGCGCGTTTTGATATGACGAATGACCTCCAAGGGGCCTGGGTACCAATAGGTCATCATCGAGGTGACGAGCACCGCATCAGGGCGAGGCTGAGCATCAAGCTCAGCCTCAATAACCTCCACAGGCAGGCCATAGCGCCCCCAGCGGCGCGGAACGTGGGCCAGAATCTGTGGTTTCGGCAATTCGACTTTGGCAAAATGCCCACAGCCATAGGCATCGCATTCGGGATGGGGAGCAGGGGCAGCAGGGTGATGACGGTCGAGGCAATCAATCAACGCCACATCGTGCCCGGCCTGGCGCAGCACCCCCGCCACCGTCAATAGACCGAGAGGCTCGATCCACAGGTTATAGGCCGCAAAATCATAGATCCACGGATTGATACACAGAACTCGCGCCATGTGAGGTAAGGCAATTGGCGATTTCCGATTGCCGATTTACGATTGGCAAACAGCTCTATGATATATAAACTTTCAGAGTGACTACTCAGGCTGTCATTGCGAGCGAAGCGAAGCAATCCCCAAGCCGCAAGGAGGAGATTGCTTCGTCGCAAAAAACGCTCCTCGCAATGACACAGGCTGAGCAGTTACCTTTCAGAAAACAATCGAGGAATGGGACGGTGATCAAGTGAACAGAGCCTCCCGCCTCTGGTGCTACCGGAACAAATCTGAGTGTGAGCCTGTTCCGATGAGCACTATCTCGCTCTCAGCCGATTCATAGATCAGCAGCCAGTCGGGCTCAATATGGCACTCTCGCGTACCCTTGTATTGTCCAACCAACACGTGATCACGATACTTCTGGGCCAGCTCCTCCTCTTTCATCAGGGTCTCAAGCACCATCTTCAGTCTTTCCAAATCCTTGCCCCGCTGCTGCATCCGCTTGACGTCCTGCTTGAACTGCGCCGTCCGCCTGATGGTCTTCATCAGATCCCCAGGTCCGCAAACAGATCGTCAAGCGTGTTGAAGCTCTCAAGTCCCTGGCGTGTTCTTGCCTGCTCCAACGCTTCCACGGTCACATCGTTGGGCACCCGCACGGCAAAGGGCAATCCACGCTCAAGCTCTACCTGCTTGTAGAACAACGTGATAGCCTGCGTGGCGGTCAGGCCCAACTCCTTGAACACCTCTTCTGCGCCCTGCTTAAGCTCAGGGTCAATCCTGGCTGAAATAACCGCTGTCTTGGGCATAATGAAGCACCTCCTGCGGTGATCTGTGTTGCTGTTGTGCATACATTATACCACGGATGGCTATCAAGCACAACCGTTTGACGATTTTCGATTGCCGATTGACGATTTACGATTGACG
>JBAWAP010000201.1:0-8216 GCA_049589355.1 Anaerolineae bacterium | reverse complement strand
GGATTATACAGATGCACGAGGAGAAAGTTCGATGGATAAGATCACGGTAAGATTGCCAGAGATCATCGCGACGCAACTGGAGGCAGAACGCATCAGCGAAGAGGAATTGAACTCGTTCCTGATAGCGGCGGTGAAGGTCTGGCTGATGCGGCGTGAGACGCCCACAGAGGAGATGGAATATTCCTGGTCTAAGGCTTTCCAGGAAAGCGCGGTAGTCTTTGTAGACCAGTTGATTGACGAGAATCGGGCGCTGTTCGAGGAACTGGCCCGGCTATGATCCCAGGCCCTTCCTCCGAGGACTACTCTGATATTTCTACCAAACAAGAGCCATCCCCCTTCCCGGGGATGGCTCTTTGTTTTGCGCTGATGCTCTCGAACGGTGGATCTTTTTGGTCTTAAGAGGCGGCTCACAGCCCAGCCGCTTCTAAGACAGCTGGCACCTTCTTCTCCCAGCCGATGGGCATGATGTGCACGCCTTGGCAGAGGTCTTTCATCTCCCTGATCAAGCGAGCTGCTATCTCAATGCTCTTTTGAACCTTGTTCTCCGCCTCGTCCATCTCATCAATCAGGCCCTCAGGCACGTGCACCCCGGCCACGTTCTTGTTCATAAAGCGGGCCATACCAGCGGATTTCAGGAGCACGATCCCTACCATCACCGGAACGTTCAGGTACTTGACCTGGCTCATGAACTCCTTGAACCTTTTGGGATCGTACACCGCCTGGGTTTGAAAGAACCGGGCCCCGGCCTTGACCTTTTTCTCCATTTTCATGATCTGCGGCTCCAGGGGGTTGGCTCCCGGCGTCACCACCGCTCCCAGGCAAAAACTCGGGCTGCCTTTGAGCTTCTGTCCCGCCAGATCACGTCCCTGCTGCAATTCGGACGCAGCATGGAGGAGGGAGACCGAATCGAGGTCAAAGACCGGCTTGGCTCCTGGGTGATCGCCCAGGGTGATGTGGTCGCCGGTTAGACAGAGAACGTTCTCAATCCCCAGCACGTGAGCACTCAGAAGATCGGATTGCAGAGCTATGCGGTTGCGGTCCCGACAGGTTATCTGGAATACGGGCTCCAGCCCCCTTTTCTTAAGGAGGTGGCAGACAGCTAAGGAACCTAGCCGCATCACTGAGCTCTGTTGGTCGGTTACGTTGATGGCATCCACCTTCCCGCGCAGGAGCTCAGCGTCTTCCAACATCGCCTCGATGTCAACGCCTTTGGGGGGACCGACCTCCGAAGTCACCGCGAATTTGCCGGATTCAAATACCTCCCCAAGCTTCATCTCTTAGTGGTCTCCTTGTTCTAGTCACCGCTACAATGGTGGTCTGCCTTCGTATCGGCGCCAGCTCGGGCCGGTGATCAGCTCATACCAGTTGCGCAGAAGCTGGCAAACGACCCGCGGACCTTCGCGAAGCAAGGGTTGGTCTTTCCTAAAGAGGGTCTCGAAGATGGATGGGCTCTCGAGCCGACCGGCCACCATGTTTTCCCAGGCGGAGGTGCCATATAATCGCCAATCGGGCGGCCCCTCATAATTACCCGTTAGCAAGTCAACCCGATTGAGTCGAACAGTGCTCTCCCAGATCTCGTCCCACACACACCGCCTACTCGTATCCACCTCACAGCGGCCATCCATGGCTCCTCCACAGGGGCCATTGCGCTGCCCTTTGGGGCAGCGCATCGGGCAGATGAAACCCGTGTGGCTCAGCACACAATTTCCACAGGATTGGCAATCGAAAAGCCACTCTTTCATCTTCCTCTCAGGGAGGAAGAAAGCTTTAGAGAAGGCTCGATTCTGGAAGGCCCTCCCGAGTATCTCATCTACTGACATTCAGGAATCTCCTCATAGCTAATCTTGTAACTGCTCAGCCTTGGCAGATTTGGACGCTTTTGGTGTCACCCTGAGCGAAGCGAAGGGTCTCGTTCTTCGCACAAACGAGATTCTTCGCTTCGCTCAGAATGACAGGCTGAGCAGTTACCTAATCTTTTTGAAATCGGGCTATCTTATCCGTGATCTGCTGGGCTCCTACCTCCCCTTTTTCCGCAATTGCTTCTCCACCCGAGCCAACAGCTCAACGGGCTTGATGGGCTTATCAATGTAGTCCTCGGCTTCCAAGGTGAATCCCCGGCTCACGGCCAGTGTAGTTTGTCCTACCCTTTGGGAGAAGCTGGTCAGCATCAAAACCGGGATGTCTTCGAACTCGGGGTTGCCCTTGATTTCCTCACAAACCGTGAATCCATCGCTCAAGGGCATGATGATGTCCAGGAGGATTAAGTCGGGCTTCTCATCCCGCGTCTTCTGCAAACCCTCTTCCCCATCGTAGGCCACAATCACCTCGTAAGGCTTGCTTTCCAGGACCTTCCTCGTTGCCTGCACGAAGTCAGGATCATCGTCAATGAGGAGAATTTTAGCTCGCTCTTCCATCTCTCTCCTTTTCTACCAATCTATCCTTTGGGGTAACTGCTCAGCCCGTGTCATTGCGAGGAGCGTTTTTTGCGACGAAGCAATCTCCTCCTTGCGGCTTGGGGATTGCTTCGCTTCGCTCGCAATGACAGCCTGAGTAGTCATCCTTTGGGTTTTGAGCTTTGGATACTTCGACTGGGCTCAGTACAAGTTTTGGATTTTTCTAGCAGCTTCTCCACCCGATGCAGCAAATCCAGGGGGCGGATGGGCTTCTCTATGTAGTCATCCACGTTGAGGTCTACCCCAGTTTCCAATTCGTAGCGCCGACGGCTGGCATCCTCTCGCACTGCAGTGGCGATCAGGATGGGGATATCAGAGTACTTGGCGTACTTGACATTCTCCCTCAGCGCTCGATATACGCCGAAGCCATCCAGCTTAGGCATGAGGAGGTCCATAATGATCAGATCCGGCCTCTCCTCTCCGATCTTCTCCAGACATTCCTCTCCGTTCAGAGCGGCGATCACTCGATAGCCTTGGGATTCTAACACTCTTGTGGCGGCCTTGATGATATCGGGATCGTCGTCAACTACCAGTATCCTGGCCCGATCACTCATTCACTGCCCCCTGAAGCGATGGCCTGGGCAATAGCCCTGCCTTCTCCACGATGACTGGAACGATGTCCTCCCAGCCCACGGCCATAATGTGGATGCCGTGCACGCCCGGTATCTCCCTAAGCTGCTCGATGGTCTCCAGGCATATCTTGAGCCCTTCCTCCTTGGCATCCTTGGCCCCTTTCATCCGGTTGACCAGCTCGTCGGGGACTTCTACTCCGGCGACGGAATCTCTCATGTAACGGGCCATCCCTGCTGACTTCGTGGGAATCAACCCAGCCAGGATGTGCACCTGCTCATCCAGTCCCTGATCGCATACCATCTCCATGAACTTCCTGAACTTTGGCACGTTGAAGACCCCCTGGGTCTGGATGAAATCGGCCCCTGCTTTCACCTTCTTGGCCAGCCGCACCACCCGGAACTCAAAGGGGTCGGCGTAGGGATTGGAGGCCGCTCCGATGAATAAGGGAGCATCGCCAGTGAATGTGTCGTCGCTGAGGAACTTGTTTTCCTCGCGCATCTTCTTGAGGGTCTGAATCAACTGCATGGAGTCTATATCGAAAACGTTCTTGGCCGTAGGGTGGTTGCCGAACTTTTGATGGTCTCCGGACAGGCAGAGGATGTTCTTGATCCCAAAAGCCATTGCCCCCAGGACGTCGCTCTGAATAGCCAGCCTGTTTCTGTCTCGACAGGTGATCTGCAGCACGGGGTCCAGGCCCAGTTGCTTCACCATGATGCAGGCGGCCAGGCTGCTCATCCTCACGATGGCCGTCTGATTGTCCGTCACGTTCATCGCATCGCAACAACCTTTGAGATCCTCCGCCTTCCTCTCGATCACCTGGCGACTCGTACCCTTGGGAGGGCCCAGCTCAGCCGTCACAGCGAATTCGCCACTTTCAAGTACAGCCTCTAGATTGCTTCCGGCTTTCATGCTCTCAGCTCCTTTGTGGTCGGGTGGTCGGATCGTCTGATGGTCCTTGGTCGAGTGGTCTCACGGTCCTCGGACCCCACCTGACCAACTGACCAAGGACTACCTGACCAATAGGGTGAAGGTGAACCTGCTTCCCTTTCCATCGGTAGTGCAGGGGCTTTCCACCCAGATTCTTCCCCCATGGGCTTCAACGATCTTCTTGGCGATGGATAGTCCCAAGCCCGCCCCTGTCCTCTCCACATCTCGGCCGCGAAAGAAATCGTCGAAAACGTAGGGCAGGTCTTCTGGGGGAATGCCTACTCCGGTGTCCATTACCTCGATCTGAAGCTGGTCCTTCTTGTCTTCTACGCTAATGGTTATCAGGCCCTCTGGAGGCGTGAATTTGATGGCGTTACTCAACAGGTTGTTCAACACTTGCCGCAAACGATGGGGAGCAGCGTGGATGACAGGCAGCTTTGCCGGCACCTCTACTTGCAGACTCGTCCCCTTTTCCTTCGCCATAGCCTGGATATCCTCCAGTGAACCCTCAACTACCTCAGACAGAGACGTTGCCTTGAATTCCTGGGCGATTTGTCCTGCCTCGATGCGAGAGACGTCCAACAGGTCATTGATCAGATTAAGCAACTCTCCGATCCGGTGGCTGCTCCTTTCCAGCATCTCCCGTTGTTCTTCGTTGATCTCACCAGCGAAGCCCCCCAGGATCACTTGACAGTAGCTCTCAATGGCCACGAGGGGAGCCTTCAAATCGTGAGAGACCATGCCCAGGAGGTAGGTCCTCAGCCTGTCCAGCTCCATCAGCCGCTTATTGGTTTCTTCCAAGGCATTGGAGTCTATCAAGCAGCGGTCTCTCAGCGAAGCTACCTCCCGCTGTCTCTTCCTTAACTCGCCGGCGATGGAAGTGGCCATATAAGTGGAGATATACAGGACGGTGGCAAGGGTGAAGAGGATAGCCAGAATGTACGTTTCCTGACGGTATAAGTCAAAGGGAACGAATCCCCCCACGTGGACGTGGGGAATGATCCCGAAGTATTCCAGACCGATCAAAGAGCATAGCAGCAAGACAGCCAAAGTGGCCAGTGAATAGGCCGCTTTATAGGGGAGCAGTATGCTAGCGATGGTGATGTGAAAGACAAAGTAGAAAACCAGGGGGGTTTCTATACCTCCTGTGAAATGGAGAAGTATGGTAAGGGCTAACAGATCCACAACACTCTGTACGGCAGCAAACCTTCTGGCCCTCTCTACTAGATCGGGGGCATCTTCAGGTCTCAAACCCCTGGCTTGAAACCAAAATATCAAGTTGTACAAAGCGATGACGATGGCGATGATGTACACCGGAAGGGCGGGAAATCCTATCCGGAGGATATTATTGGCAACTAGCGTCAGAACTGCTACCCCGATAGCAGCTACCCACCTGAAGTCAATGAAATAATGAATCCTTTGAATCAAGGTGGCTTCTTCAGGTGTGTACTCAAGAGCGAGCTCTCCTCCTCTCAAAAAGTCCGTCAGGCTTTGCCTGGTATCTTTAAGTCTGGAGGCCACTATCTGGGTGACCATTTCCGTCATCCTGTAGCCTATGTGAGGCTCGCTTTCGAACAAATCGAGCAAGTCAGATCCCTTGATGACGATGACCTTAGCTCTTTCTACGCATTTCGCCGACAGGGTCCAGGTATGGGGTTTCACAAGCGCTGACCACCCGAAGGCCTCGCCTTTTGTCGCCACCTCGATGGTTGTTTGCTTTGGCGAGGCGTACGGGCGAAGCTCGAGCTCCATTTCCAGGACCACCTTTCCGTCTTGCACAAGGTACAAGTAATCCGCCGTGCCGCCTTCTTCGAAGATGATTGCCCCAGCCTCGTAAACCTCTTCGCGGCAGAGGTCAGCTATCCTCCACAGTTCGTCATCGGTCAGACGTTCGAAGATCGGAAACTTGCTCAGGATTTGAATGGCTCTCGTCCCTTTGTAGCTTTTCACAGACGTAGGTCTTCCCTTACAATCTTGCGAGGGCCGCCGTCGCGGCTAGTGGACCAGTCTCTAGCGGGCTGAATCTCTGTCATCAGCTCCAACTTGCCCAGGGTCTTGAGGCGGTCGTAAACTAGCTGCCAGGCACAGGCAATGTCGGGGGCGATCTCACACTTGCCGTTTTTTGATCCCCCGCAGGGTCCGTTGAGGAGGCTCTTGGAGCAGCGGGCGATGGGGCAGATGCCAGCGGTTTTATCCAGGATGCAGTTCCCGCAAGCCTGGCAGCGCTCGTCCCAGACGCCCTCCTCTACTGGTTGGCCCAAGAAGGAGGTGTTAAGGCCAGGCAAGGTGATGGTCTCAGGGAACTGCTCGTTCATGGTCTGCACACCGATGCCGCAAGCCAGGGATAGCACAGCATCTGCTTCTTTAACCAGGTCGGCCACCTCTTGGTTGTATTCGTACTCGCACTGACGCTGTACTGTGGCCTCCGTGAATTCCCGGTTCTGACCTTCTAGCCCGGTGGCCATACGCAGAGCCGAAGCCAGGATGCCCACCTCTTTCTCTCCGCCAGCGAAGCAGACAGTGACACAGGTGCCACAGCCGAGGATCAGTATCTTTTGATAGTCGGCGATCATCTGCTTGATTTTGTCCAGAGGCTTCTGTTGGCCTATGATCATAGCTTATCCCTCCGAAAACCAGCGTTACTGACAACTATCATATTCGACCCAGCCTCTTCAGGGTTTCGAGGTCCTCTTCATAGTCTTCAATATCGTAATGGATAGCTATCCCCCTGCTCCCCAGCAACTGATGAAATTCCCATACGGTCATACCAGCCAGGCTTTTCGCCTTGCCAAAGGAGAGTTTCCCTTCTTCAAAAAGGTGGATAGCTAACTCCCTTTTCAGTTCCTCGGTGGTCGTCCTTGTCGCATGACTTACTTCTCGTGGGATTTCTATTGTAATCGCTGCTGCTTTCATTTGCTCGCTCCTTGTTTCAGGGGATTAGGACCCAACTCTCGAATCCGTTCCGTCATCTCGGTGGCGATCTCGGCGAAACGAGCTCCTTCGGCCGAGGAGAGGAAGTACATCTCCAATCGCTCGCCACCCAGGCCGATTTGGTCGAGGAGCTCCTTGACGTAGTTCACCCTTTTCTCAGCGCGCAGATTACCTTCCAGGTAATGACAAGTCCCCTTCAGTCAACCGGCCACGAGGACACCATCCGCTCCCCGCTCGAAGGCTCGCAAGACGTAGAGAACGTCCAGCTTGCCAGTGCAGGGCAGCCGCATGATCTTGACGTTGGTTGGATACTGCAGGCGCATTGATCCTGTCAAGTCGGCCGCAGCGTAGGCACAATAGTGGCAGGCGAAAGCCAGGATCTGGGGTTCGAATTGACTCATTGCCACCCCCTTTTTGCAAACTCCGCTAGATTGAAACAAGGAGCAAGGAACAAGGGAGCAGGGAAAGTTTACCTTTGCTCCTTTGAGCCCCTGCGACTCTGCTCCAAGGATGAAGAGACGCTCTTCGGTGTTTTGCATAGAGCTGCCTTGTTCTCAGCGATGTACTGCTCAATCTTTTGCGGATGCTCGTGGTAATAACTCAAAGCATCGTACACCTGGGCCAGAGTAAGATGTGGATAATCATTTATAATCTGCTCGGGTTCGTCACTCAGTCGCGTGCGCTCGACGATGGTGCGGACGCTGATGCCCGTGCCCTTGATTATAGGCTCTCCACCGTGTATTCCCTCTACCCGCACGATGTGGGGATGCTCCGTCTGAGTAGTTGGACGAATTCTGGTAGCGACTTCGCCCACCATCTGTTTCAGGCCTTGTATTTCCTCCCTCAGCGTATCTAATTCAGCGTAAATTCGTTTGCTATCCAGAGTTCTCTCAGCCATTTCCTTTCCTCTCCATCCTCAGAGCGCGATATAGGTTCAGATGGGCTCGGCTCTCCACATCAAGCTGGCCCTCGTTGTCAATGAGATACAGATAATACTCCTCAACTAAGAGCCTATCCTAAAATCCCTGTTGGCAAGCGTGAAAACCATAATTTTAGGATAGGTTCTAAGTCAGCAAAGTTTTCCCTTGCCTTTCCTAACGTCGAACTGCAGGTGACAAGATCAAGCTCAGGGCAATAAAGAGTCACCTCTCCTTCTTCTTCAGTTACTTGAACAGTCAGCGGTATGGACATTTTTCATCTCTCTCTGTAACTGCTCAGGCTGAACAGCCACAGAAGGTGCTATTAGGCTCAACTGTCATTGCGAGCGAAGCGAAGCAATCTCCTTGTGCCATCGGTTGAGATTGCTTCGTCGCTGTGCTCCTCGCAATGACG
>JBAWAP010000200.1:0-10998 GCA_049589355.1 Anaerolineae bacterium | reverse complement strand
GATCAAGAAGTCGTCAGCCACAGGAGGAAACCGATGGCAGCTACTCCAATCGCAAGGGATATTGTCAGTATGCGCAGGGGTAGGTGGGGTGAATTCTGGCAACGGTTGAAGGAATCTCGCACCGCCTGGCTGTACATTGCCCCTGCCGGCATCGTGATGCTTTTCGTCACCCTTTTTCCCTATGTCTTCCAACTCTGGATGGCTCTGACCGATTATCGGGTGAAAAACCTGCGCTTCAACGTGTTAAGCGCCGCCACTTGGGAGAAATATGCCCCGCCTTTTGTTGGCCTGGACAACTTTGTCAAGATCATAACCAGTAAACTGGCTATCGAAAATTACAACTTTGGCCGCTTGTTACTCTTCAATGTGACCTGGACGGTGACCAATGTCTTTTTCCACGTGGTGTTAGGGGTGGCTATTGCTCTGGTGCTCAACAGCAAGGGCCTGCTCGGACGGCGGATTTACCGTGCTCTATTCGTGCTGCCCTGGGCGATGCCTGGCTACATCGTTGCCCTGACCTGGAGGAATATGTATGACGACCGCTTTGGGGCCTTCAATCAACTTTTGGGAGTCATTAACAACTGGATAGGCACTAATTTGCCTACCAATACTCGCTGGCTAGATGTGACCCAGCCGCCGATCGGTGGCCCGCTCAGCTTCCTGGTCCTCGCTTTCTACTGCGTTCTCTTGGCCAACGTCTGGTTAGGCTGGCCGTTTATGAGCGTGGTTGCCACGGGGGCGTTGCAGGCCATCCCTCAGGAGTTGTACGAAGCCGCCTCTATAGACGGGGCCAGCGGTTGGCAGCGGCTTTGGAAGATCACTATCCCCCTTATCCGCCCGGCCATGGTGCCGGCTATCATGCTAGGCACGATCTGGACTTTCAACCAGTTTAACGTCATTTACTTCATCTCTAGGGGTGGCCCCTTTGGGCGCACTGAGCTCCTGATTACCCAAGCATTTAAGCTGGTTTACGAACAGCGCCTCTATGGGGCGGCAGCGGCCTTTAGCATCATAACCTTTCTGATCCTGCTGGTGATCACCCTGATTAACAACCGTGTTACCCAAGCTACGGAGGCTTACTATGAGTAAGAAACAGAAAGCCGTCCTTAGTCAACTGGCGCTTCAAGCCTTTCTCCTCGCGGTCACCGCGGTGGTGCTTTTCCCTATCCTGTGGATTTTCTCCCTGGCTCTGGACCCGCGTAACATTGACAAGCCTCTGGAGTTGCGCCTGATCCCACCTGGGGCCTCTTTCGAAGCCTTTCGTAATGTCTTGTTTGGGCCGTTTAAACTGTTGTGCAAGAACCCCTCCGATCTATCTACCTGCATGACTTTTGCCAAGTTGCTCAAGAACAGTCTATTTGTGGCCCTGGGCACCAGCCTACTGGCGGTGGTCCTGGGGGCCTCGGCGGCCTATGCTTTCTCGCGTTTTCGCTTCATCGGTCGCCAGGCAGGCATGCTCATGTTTATCGTCATGATCATGCTCCCCTCCACGGCCACCTTGGCCCCGCTCTACGTCCTGCTCAGCCAGATCAAGATAGGCACCGATCCCCTGCGTCTGTCTCTGTTTGGCCTCGTCATTGCCTACTCTTCGGGTTTCCTGCCCTTTGCTGTCTGGAACCTGAAAGGCTTTTTTGACACCGTGCCCAGAGAATTGGAGGAGGCAGCCTTAATTGACGGCGCGGGCATCTTCCAGACCTTTGTGCGGATTATCTTACCGCTCTCCGTGCCGGCGCTGGCAGTGACTGTGCTGAACAGTTTCATGGCCGGCTGGACGGAATTTATATTGGCCTGGACTTTTTTGGAGGACCCCTCGCGCTTTACTCTGGCTATGGCCCTGCGCTCTATGCAGGGCCAGTTTGCTACTCCCTGGTCGCAGTTCGCGGCCATGTCTATCCTGATGAGCATCCCCATCGTGATCCTGTTCTTTGCCCTGCAGCGCTACATCGTTTCGGGATTAACGCTGGGTGGGGTGAAGGGGTAAGGCCGCCACACTACAACGAATGTGGAAAGAGCAGCGCCCCGCGCATTCTGCCGGGGCGCTTTAGTCATAGCCTTGCGGTGGCAAAGGAGGACATGTCGGATACGTATTATCGAGAACGCGCTGCGCGTCGCACCAGAGCCTTGGTGATTATCGGAGTCCTCGCAGCGGCAGTCATTTGTGCCGTCTTCGGCATAGCGAGCCTTTTCTACGATGCCTGCACCAGGAGTTTCGACCGCTCGCCTCGTTCGATCGTCCTGGCTTTCGTAAACGCTGTGGGCCGGGGGGACGCAGCAGCGGCCCAGGAGTGCTGGGAACACTATGCCTATTACGAGCTCAAAGCGGGGTGCTCCGAGGTCTGCCTGGCCCGTGTCTTGGGTGCCCAGTACCGGGTCGTTGACATCACGTTAGACCCGCCCCACACCACGCCGGACGGTCGCGCCAACCTGCGGGCAGTTGTTTCTATCGAGTGTGCAAAGGACGGGAAGGCACACAGCGGTGAAATCCTGCTCGACAGTGTGGGGGGAAATGCCCCTTGGAAGCATTGGGCCATTATCCATAGCACCTTCGGGGGTACAGTGGCCGAACCGTGGTGCAAGTAAGTCCAACTTAGGTTTTCATATGTTCAGACCTTCTTTCCGTATCGTCGCTATCATCGTCGTGACCTTGATTGCCCTGGAGCTGCGGCTCAGAGCGGTTGATTTGCTACCCATAGACTACGACGAGGACGACTACCTTCGCGCAGGCCAACAATACGCGGCGGCCATCCAGGAAGGTGACTGGGGTGCGCTGGCCCAGCTAAATTACCGCCCAGAGCACCCGCCGCTGGCGAAGCTGGTCTACGGGGTAGTGCTGGCTGGGCTTCCCCAGAGTGACGAGATTCCCGAGCGCCCCACCACGGCTGGGCCTGCCAGCTCGCTGCCAGAACCCCATTTGGACGTGGCTCGCAAAACGGCGGCGGTGTCTGGCGTGCTGGAGGTGTTGGCCCTGGCCCTGGTCAGTCCCCTGGCCGGCCTGTTTCTGGCGGTTCACACTTTCACCATCAAGTACACCAGCCAGGTGATGCTCGAAGCCCTGCCCGCGCTGACCAGTGCAGTGGCCGTCCTGGCTTATGCTCGCTCGAAGCGCCAGTGGAACGGTTGGCTGGCACTTTCGGCGGTTGCGCTGGGCCTGACGGCCTCGAGCAAATACCTGTATGCTATCGTTGGAGTAGTGATCGTCGTCCACTGGCTGTGGGAGACCTGGGGAGAAGCGCCCCGTAACCTGCGGCCTATGACAATGTGGGGCGTTTTGGCTTTGGGGGTCTTCTTCGCCACGGATCCCTACCTGTGGCCCGCGCCGGTGGATCGATTGCGCGAGTCGGTCTTTTATCACGGTGAGTACATCCAGAGCGATGCCGTGCAACGTGCAGGTTTTCCAGTGTGGCAGCCACTCGTCTGGCTCGCCCAGTCCGTGCCCTGGCACCCCGGCGTGTTTATGGTCTCCCTGGACGTCTTGATCACGGTCCTGGCGCTCCTGGGGCTGAAACGGCTGTGGCAGAAGAACAGTCTCTATGTGATTTGGTTGGCGGGGGCACTGGGTTTTCTGCTTGTCTGGCCGACCAAATGGCCGCAATACATTCTCGTCCTGACCGTGCCCCTTTCCCTGGCGGCCGCAGAAGGCTTCCAGGCCACGGTGCAGGAGCCGCTGACCGGTTGGTTGCGTCGCCTGCTCTCTGGCCCTCTCCCCTCCCCCCAGCCCCCTCCCCTCTCCCAAAAGCTGGGAGAGGGGAGGGGGGCAAAGCTGCGTCTGGCCTGGCGGGAGACGCGGCAAGCCTTCCCATGGTTGGTTCCTGGCATCATCGTCCTGGGATTAATCGCGCTGTTCCCTATGCTATTCCAGACGGCGATGGCGCTGACGGACTTCGGTGCCACAGCGATCCGAGATGGGCTTAGCGGCGGGGTCTGGCGCGAGGTCTGGCTGGGGCTGACCGGGCAGGTAAAACCCGTTGCCGTCCAACCATTCAGCCGCCCATTTACCAAAGAGGTGCACTACGCCGGGCCGGGCCTGCTACTTCAACTCCTCTCCGGCGCCGGGGCGGACATCCTGGTCTTCGACGTGATCTGGACCGTGCTCTCGGTGGGGCTACAGACCGCCCTGGGGTTGGCCGTGGCGTTGATGTTGCATCGTCGCGGCGTGCGTTTCAAGGGCTGGTGGCGAGCCATCTTTATCTTGCCGTGGGCAATCCCCGAGTTCGTCGGTGGGCTGATCTGGGCGCAGGTCTTCGACCCACGATTCGGCTGGTTTAATCTGGCTACGGCCAGTTGGGCTCAGCGAGCTGACTACCCTGGAGCGCTCAACTTCGCCACCCAGTGGCAGCAAAACCCCAACTATGGGCTCTTAGTCCTGCTGATTACCGCCACTTGGTATGGTTTTCCCTTTATGATGCTGGCGGCCACCGCCGGACTCAAGCTGCTTCCCCCTGAGGTGTACGCCGCCGCCGCGATAGACGGTGCGAATTCCTGGCAACGGTTCCGGCTGATCACCTGGCCCTTGCTGCTGCCGCTGCTGGTGCCAGCCATCATCATGCGATCCATCTTCGCTTTCAACCAGTTCTACCTCTTCTACGTGCTATACCCCCCCGATCCCCTTGCCACCTTCGCCATTGTCTCGTTTTTCCTCTTCGACGAGGCTGGTCAGTATGCTGTCTCGGCGGCTATCAACTTGTTCACCGTGATTGTGCTGGTGGCCTTGATCCTGTGGTTCAACCGCTGGAGCAGGGCCTCGGAGGGAGTGACCTATGCGTAAGCCAAGGATCGGACAGCAGATCGCCTACCAATTGGGGCTTGCCCTGGTCGCCCTATTTGTGCTCGTGCCGGTGTGGGGGATGGCTCGCATCGCCCTGGACGGTGCGATCAAGGGCGCACCGACGGAGTTTCGCCTCTGGCCAGAGCAATTCACCCTGGCCGTCTTCCGGCACGTGTGGGGAAGCCCTTCCCAGAGCCTCACGCTTCCCGGCCTCTTGAAGAACAGCCTGATCGTCTCGGGGGGCGCGGCCCTGTCTTCGGTGGCTTTGGGGGCGAGCATGGCCTACGCCTTCGCTCGCTTCCGCTTCCCCGGCCGCCGAACGGGTCTCTTTGGATTGCTGGTGGGAGCCCTGTTACCTCCCGTCGCGCTGATGACCCCGCTTTACATCCTGCTCTCAGCAATAGGGCTGCGCACATCGTTGTTCGGACTGATGATCGTCTATACCGCGTTTTCGATGCCTTTTTGTGTCTGGAACATGCGTTCAGCCTTCCAGGCAGTGCCCAAGGAGCTGGAAGAGGCTGCTTTTCTCGATGGGGCCACAACTTTCAGAACCTTTTGGCGCGTGACGCTCCCCCTGGCTTTGCCATCCATCGCCGTCGCGGCCCTGGTCGCTTTCCTGATGGGCTATACGGAATTCGCCATCGGTTGGTTATTCGTAGAAAGCAGCCGAAACGTCACCTTAGCCATGGCTGTGTCGGGCATGCGGCAAACGAATGGTGTATGGAGTAACCTATCCGCCCTGGCCATTCTAATGAGCGTGCCTGTAGTCTTGATCTTCCTCGCCCTGCATCGCTACCTCTTGCGTGGGCTGCTCATCGGCGTGGCGGAGGATTAGATAGTGGGGATTGGATATTGACACACATTGTTACTCCCAATTGGGTCAAGGACGCAGTCTTCTACCAGATCTTCCCCGACCGCTTTGCCCGCAGCGAGCGGGTTTCCAAGCCGTCCAACCTGGAGCCGTGGGACAGTCCGCCGACGGTCTACGGCTTCAAGGGGGGCGACCTGCTGGGCGTAGCCGAGCACCTGGACTACCTGCAGGAATTGGGGATCACGGCCATCTACCTCAACCCCATCTTCCAGTCGGCAGCCAACCACCGTTATCACACGTACGACTACTACCAGGTAGACCCGATCCTGGGCAGGAACGAGGCGTTTCGCGAGATGCTGGACGCGGCCCACGCCCGGGGAATCCGCGTGGTGCTGGATGGGGTCTTCAACCATACTGGCCGAGGGTTCTACCAGTTTAACCACACCCTGGAGAACGGGGCGGCCTCGCCTTACCTGGACTGGTTCTACTTCGATGAGGAGCGACTGCGGGCCGGACAGCCGCTGGACGCCTATCCCTCCCCGGAGAAAGAACGTCGTCTAGGAGGAAGCCGTCGCAGTCTGCAGGAGCTGGGTTACCAGGCCTGGTGGGACTTGCCGGCCCTCCCCAAGCTCAACACCGACACGCCGGCCGTGCGGCGCTTCATCTTCGACGTGGCCCGCCACTGGCTGGAGTTCGGCATCGTCGGCTGGCGGCTGGACGTACCCAACGAGATAGACGACGATGGGTTCTGGCAGGAATTCCGCCGCGTGGTCAAGGAGGCGAATCCTGAGGCGTACATCGTGGGCGAGATCTGGGGAGATGCCCGGCGGTGGCTTCAGGGCGACCAGTTCGACGCGGTGATGAACTATGTCTTCAACCGTGTCTGTCTCGGCTTCTTCGGCGGGGAGAACCTGGACACTACCCAGCGTCCCGGAGGCTTCACGTTGCAGCGACTGAGCGCCGTCCAGTTCGCCGATGCCATAGATAACCTGCTGGCCCTTTACGACTGGGAGGTGGCGCTGGTACAGTTCAATCTCCTCAGCAGCCACGACATGCCGCGCTTTCTGACGTTGGTGCAAGGGGACAAGGCAGCACTGAAGCTGGCGACCCTGTTCCAGATGACCTTCCCCGGCGGGCCTTGCGTCTACTACGGGGACGAGATCGGTATGGAGGGGAAGCACGACCCGGATTGCCGCCGCGCCTTCCCCTGGGACGAGGCCCACTGGGACCACGACCTGCTCGCCTTCTTCCGGCGGGCGATCAAGCTGCGTCGCGAGCATCCTGCCCTGCGGCGCGGGCGCTACCTGCGCCTCCACGCCGACGACCAGCACGGGGTCTACGCCTTTGCTCGCCAGGGGGAAGGGGAGACGCTGGTGGTGGTGCTGAACAACGGCCCGGCCAGTTGCGACCTGGACGTGCCATTGCAGGATGTGTTCGCCGATGGTACAATCTTGCATGACCTGTGGCAGGGCGGCCGAGCACAGGTGGCCGCCGGGCGGATCATCGGCGCGACGCTGCCGCCTCGCTCTGGGGCGGTGCTGACGGCAGTTAACAGATGACAGGGGAGAAGTGCTGTGTCTTCAAAACTTTGCCCCAAAATCATTCTGGAAGGTACACGACTAACGCTCAAGACAGAGATTGCCTTTGCGCTAAATGAGCATCTCCGCATCGTCGGGCCTCGGAAATACCGCTACCATTCTCCGCTCATTTCTGCCGAATGGTGTGGCTTCACCAACTTCCCCTGGGGCCGAGGTCTCATCAACTTTGAGCCCCACGAAGAAGCCCTGGCCATGGAGACCTACCGCACCTGGGTTCGACTTTTCGAACTTCTGCGTTACTATTCGTGGATTATTGACCGCTTCCACATCTCCACCCGAGCCTACCAACTACAAGCCTATGGCAAAGATTACGATTTCCACTGGCTGGAGGAGAGGTTAGCGGCACTTGGCTTCCATCTGGTATTCTGCACGCGGGCGCCGGAATCCTTTGAACAGGCGCGCGCGGAGAGAATCAAGGTCTCAGGCAACCCCTCACAGTACGATGACCTGCAAGTGTTCATCAAGGAGCAGGAACTGTTTCGCCGATTGATCGGTGAATCTATTCTACCAACGCTGGAACTGAACATATCGGACAACGATGTGGCGAGGGCAACTGACAGGATAGCAGATTGGATGACTGAAACAGGTGGTCTATGGGCAAAATAGCATAAGTGGTAGGGACTAGCGCCGGCTGAGCGTCGCCCTGAGTAGCGCAACGTACCGAAGGGTAGGAGCGGAGCGACGTATCGAAGCCAAAAGTGGGGTGTGCCATTAGACCGGCTCGCTGGCTTCTTGATGGTTAACCCAGGGCTTATTCACGCTTACGAAGTCTTTGAGCAAAGAGAGCAAACCCAGAAGGAGGACAAAATGAACCGGCGATTACGTTTTCTAAATGGTACTCTTGTATTGGCTTTTCTGCTGGCTCTGCTAGCCGCCGGTTGCCAGCAAAAGCCCACTCCGGCTCCCACTCCAACTCCCCAGCCAACAACGCCACCGCCCACGGCGGCGCCCACACCCCCGACGCCACCCACACCTCCGGCAGCGAAGAAGCCGCCCCTTTACTTGGCCATCATTTGGCACCAGCACCAGCCGCTTTACTTCAAAGACCCAGAGACGGGCATCTATCAGAAGCCCTGGGTGCGCGTCCACGCCGCCAAAGACTACGTGGACATGGCCGCCATCCTGGAACAGTACCCCGACATCCAGGTCACCTTCAACCTGACGCCCTCCCTGCTGCGCCAGTTGCTGGATCTGGAAAGCGGCGCGGTGGATCTCTATCAGGTACACACCGAGATCCCTGCCACTGAGCTAGCCGACGAGCAAAAGGACTTCATCCGCAGCCACTTCTTCGACATCAACCCCAAGATCATCGCCCGCTTCCCTCGATATCAGAGGATCGCCAACGACCGGGACAACAGCGAGAACTGGGATACCCAGACCTGGCTCGACCTTCAGGTGCTTTTCAACCTGGGCTGGACCGACCCCGACTGGCTGGCTGAAGAGCCGCTGGCCAGCCTGGTCGCCAAGGGGCAAAATTTCGCCGAGAAAGACAAGGCCATCGTTTTGAAAGAACATGCTCGCCTGGTCGCCGAAGTCATCCCGCTGCACAAGCGTCTGCAGGAAGAGCGACGCATTGAGGTTACCATGACTCCCTTTTTCCACCCCATCCTGCCTCTCTTGATAGATACCACTTTGGCCCAGGTGGCCGTGCCCGACATCGAATTGCCGCCTCGCTTCAGTTATCCGCGCGACGCTGTCGCCCAGTTGCAGGTAGGCATAGATTTCTACAGCGAAATCTTTGGCCACCCGCCCAGGGGCATGTGGCCGGCTGAGGGTGCCGTGGCCGAGGAAATTGTGGGCTTGGTCAGTCGTGGTGGAATCCAGTGGATGGCCAGCGATGAGGAGGTGCTGGCCCGCAGCCTGGGCAAGAAGAGCTTCGTGCGGGATGCTCGCGAGATCGTGCAGGATACCGACCTGCTCTATCGTCCCTACATCGTCCAAGACCGCAAGCAGGACCCTGAACTGTACGTCGTCTTCCGGGACAAGGTCATTAGCGACAGGGTTAGCTTCACCTACAGTGGCAGTGAAGGCTTAGCCGCAGCCCAGGACTTTGTGGGCCGCATCCTGGCCATCCGTGCCAAACTCGAAGAGAGTGGCGCAACTGGCCCCAACCTGGTCAGCGTGATCCTGGACGGCGAAAACGCCTGGGAGCACTATCCCAACGACGGCAAGGAGTTCCTCCACAACATGTACCGTCTGCTTCAGGAAGAGCAAGAGAAAGGTACGATCCGCACCATCACGCCCAGCGCCTACGTAGCCCAGTTCCCTGAACAGCCCAAAATCGAGAAACTCTGGGCTGGCAGTTGGGTCAGCCCCGACTATTTGACCTGGATCGGCGAGGACGAGGAAAACCGGGCCTGGAACTACCTGGGCCGGGTACGGGAATTTGTGGAGAAGCGCAAAAAGGAGCTGGACGAGAAGACCCTGACGGCGGTGATGGACGCCATCTACACCGCCGAGGGCAGCGACTGGTTCTGGTGGTATGGCACTGATCAGAACAGCGGCGACGACGGCAGCTTCGACCTCCAGTTCCGGCGCACCCTGCAACGGGTCTACGAGTTGATGGGTGTAGAAGTGCCCACTTTCCTCAAGGTGCCAGTCATCCCGCAAAGACCTGTAGCTCCAATCGCTGCCGCCTCGGCCGTGATCACCCCCACTATTGACGGCCTGGCTGGGAAGGACGAGTGGCAGGGCGGCGGTTATTACACCGAAGAGGAGGGCACCGTCGGCGAGCTCTGGTACGGTTTCGACGCTAAAACCCTCTACCTGCGCCTGGACAATCGCCGTCCCTGGGCCGACGTGGGCGACGAGACCCGCTTCGGCTTCTATCTGACCCGGCCCGGCGGCGGTAAGGAGAACCCCTTCAGCCGCATTGGTGCCGAGGAGACCCTGCTGGGCTTTGGGGCCAACGCGCTGCTGGAGGTCACGGTCAAGGGCGATGCTGCCACTGCCGCCTTCTACCTTGTAGACGACAACGGCGACTACAGCGAAGCCGAAGCGGAGTTGCGGGTGGGCCTCTCCGACAGCACACTGGAAATGGCCATCACCTACCCCGACACTTCGACTGAGCTCAGTGCAAGCTTTGGCAAACCCGATGCCGGAGACACATTCAAGCTGCGGGCGGTGGTCAGCGAGGGCGAACAGCGGGACATTCAAGTGGTGCCGGGCGCTGGTCCCGCAGCCCTCGTCGTCCCTGATCTGGGACTGACCACGCCCATCCTCACCGTCGTTGACCCGGAAAAGGATGACCACGGCCCCGGTAACTACATCTATCCCCTGGACGGCGTCTTCAGTGCCCGCGCCTACGACCTGACCGAGTTCGCCGTGGCCGAGGACGACAACAACCTGATCTTCCGCTTCGCCTTCGCCGGCCCGCTCAACAACGACTGGGGCGCGCCCAACGGCATGGGCATCCACGCCCTGGATGTGTACATTGATGCGGCGGAGGGAGGCGCGCGCAAGCTATTGCCCGGCCGCAACGCTGCCTTGCCTGCGGAGAATGGCTGGGAGTTCGTCTTATGGGCCGAGGGTTGGACGCCTGGCCTCTACGGCCCTCCCGCGGCCGATTCCCCCAGCCCGGTGCAGATCGGCGACGCCAGCACCCTGAACATCGTCAGCGATCCGGGCCAGAACAAGATCACCATCCGCGTGGCCAAGAAAGTCTTCGCCGAGAGCCTGGGCCTAAGCATTGAGGCCCTCGATCCGGCCTCCTGGCGCTATTTGGCCGTGGTCATGAGTCAGGAGGGTTACCCGGCCGCCGGGGTCTGGCGGATACGGGACGTGGAGGTGACGGCCAAGCAGTGGCGCCTTGGCGGTGCCCCACC
>JBAWAP010000199.1:0-10532 GCA_049589355.1 Anaerolineae bacterium | reverse complement strand
GGTGAAGGCAGTATCGAACAGCATGTACATGAAGGCGAAGTAGAGGCAGAGGAGGACCTGGTTCTGGATGGGGGGCACAATCCACAGCAGGGCGAAGGTGACGCCGTAGGGAACGGCGCCGAACAGCAGGAAAGGCCGTCGCCGTCCCCAACGAGTGCGGGTACGGTCCGAGAGGATGCCCACCAGCGGGTCGTTAACCGCGTCCCAGATCTTGCCGATGAGCAAAGAAAGGCCAGCCAGCGCCGGGTTGAGCTTGGCCACATCGGTGAGGAAGTAGAGGTACCAGAAGGGGATGACGGTGCCTGGCCCTACCGAGTTCCCCAGATCGCCGATAGCGTAGGTGGCCTTGGTCCAGAAGGAGAGTTTCTCGCTGCGGACGGCCTCAGAGACAGTCATGCTAACTTCCTCATTCGATGGCAGCGAGTTTCGGGTTTAGGATTTCGAGTTAGAGAAACCCGAAACTCCAAACTCAAAACTCGAAACCCAACTACAGTGTATCACCAATCCGGCTTCTGGTCAAGTGTGTGGTGCTGTGATCTTGCTCAAGGCGTGATCACGGTGCGGACGTCGGGCCCGAAAGCTTCCAGGTCGTCCAGCGCCGCGTTGATGGCTTCGGCGTCCAGGGGCACGGTGCGGGTGACCACTGACGACAGGTCCAGTGTGCCCCGGCGGACTAACTCGATGAGCAAGAGCAGCTCTGGCAAGAGATGGTCGGAGCAGCCGATGATCTGGGCTTCTTTCGGGATGATGTCATGGTAGGAGTTGAGCTCAAAGGGATGCTCGGCGATGCCAACCAGTACCGCCCGCCCGAACACCCCCAGCGAATGCACCGCCTGCTCTATCGTCTGCGGCAAGCCGACCAGCTCCAGCGCCACGTCCACGCCCCGGCCGCCGGTCAGCCGCCTGATCTCCGCCACCGGGTCGGCAGTTCCGGCGTTCACCGGGATAGCGCCGTAGCTTTCGGCCAACTTCAACTTATCAGGGTTGATGTCCACGGCGTACACGTTCAGCGCGCCGAAGGCCCGCGCCAACTGCACCGCCGACATGCCCAGCCCGCCGACGCCGAAGGCCGCCACGCTCTCGCCTGGCTTCAACTCAGCCTTGCAGAGTGCGTGGAGTGACGTTGCCGAGGAGCACATCGTGATAGCACCTTGCTCGAAGGGGATCTCTTCAGGCAAGGGGACGGCGTTGCGCGAGGGCACGACGATGTATTCCGCGTAGCCGCCGTCCTGATACTTGCCGATCATCGAGCCTGAGGTGCAAAACTGCTCATTGCCCATGGCGCAGTAGCGGCAATCGCCGCAGGTGACCAGGTAGTGCAGGCACACCCGGTCGCTGGTGTTGACGTTCCTGACCTCAGCACCGACTTCCTCGATCACGCCCGCCACCTCGTGCCCCAGCGTCATGGGCAGGGGGTGGACCGGTGAGACACCGGCCCGGTAGTGCACGTCCGAGCGGCAGATGCCCGCCGCCTTCACTCTGACCAACACGTCCTTCGCGCCCACGGGGGGCATGGGCACTTCGTGCATTTCCAGAGCCTGCCCTGGCTTGATCAGACGAACCGCTTTCACCGCTGCCTCCTCGACGTTTTCCCAGGCAGACCACCACAGCCTCGGCTCTGCTGACAAACGCGGCGTACGCCACCTGGGAGCGAGCGATCACGCCACCAGAGTGCGGGCGACGTCCACAGCAGTAGCTGCGTCCGGCGCATAAGCATCGGCCCCGATCTGCTCGGCGAAGGCCGCCGTCACCGGCGCTCCACCGATCATGACCTTGACCGCGTCGCGCAACCCTGCCTCTTCCAATGCCTCGATGGTCGCTTTCATCCCCGGCATGGTCGTGGTCAGCAGCGCCGACATCCCCAGAAGCTGTGGTTGATGCTCCCGCACGGCGGCCACGAAGCCGTCGGGCTTGATGTCGGTCCCCAGGTCAATCGTCTCAAACCCAGCGCCCTCCAGCATCATCTTCACCAGGTTCTTGCCGATGTCGTGCAGGTCGCCCTGGACCGTACCGATGACGTACTTGCCGGCACTAGGCACATCGCTCTCGGCCAGGAGCGGACGCAGGACGCCCATCCCTGCCTGCATGGCCCGGGCGGCGATGAGCACCTCGGGCACGAACAGCTCACCGGCTTTGAAGTCCTTGCCTACCTCATCCATGCCGGCGATGAGGCCGCCGTTGAGGATCTCGGCTGGAGTCATCCCCTGATCCAGCGCCTGCTGGACCAGAGTGGAAACGACGTCGTCTTCACCCTTGTACAGGTTAGAGGCGATTTGTTCCAGAATCTGTGAATTCGTCATGATGCGCTCCTTTTCAGAGTGATTTGAAGGCTCCAACGATTATGCTGAGCGTCTCGATCAGGCCGAGACGCTCAGCATTATATCGTCCTATTTGAGCCCTGTCAAGTACAAGGTGCCAGGCACTTCCGAAGAGCCTGCTGTCCCAACGTCGAGGGCAATTTGGGAAACGCTTTTGGGTGTGAAATCCTTGGGGAAAGTGCCTGGCACCTTTCGTGCTTTGCGATCAACCGAAGCGAGTCCGGTGTTCTTCCCAGGCTGCATCCACCAGGTCTGGGTTGGAGAAGAGGTCAATGGCTGTCATCGCCAGAGCTTTGGCCGCGTCCAATAGGCCGGCGTAACCCTCCGGGGAAGCTGAGGCGGCGCGGAACTGCGGTGAGTGGCCTGCTACCTCATCGGGCGCGATGGTGACGTAGGGATGCAGAGCCGGTACGACGTGGCTGACGTTGCCCATGTCGGTAGAGCCCATACGCTCGTTGGGCTCTGGCAGTTGCACCTCTCGACCCAGCGCGGCCAGATTGGCGTCAAAGAGGTCGGCCAAGACGGTGTTGGGGATCATGTTAGCGTAGTGCTCATCGGCGCGCGTCAATCTGACCTCGGCGCCGGCGGCCAGAGCACCGGCCCGCGCGCAATCCTCTACCCTGGCCAGTACAGCCAGCGCGACGTCCTTTTCCACCGCTCGCACCAGGAACTCGGCTGCGGTGTAGTCCGGGATGATGTTGGAGGCGGAGCCGCCGTGGGTGATGATGCCGTGGATGCGGACGTCGTCGGTGAGTTGCTGACGCAAGGCACTGATGTTGTTGTAGGTCAGGACACAGGCGTCGAGGGCATTGATCCCTTTGTCTGGCGAGCCAGCGGCATGGGCAGCCTGGCCGAAGAACTCCATCTTCAACTCGTAACAGGCTAGCGAGGTGCGGCGGGTCATGGTGCGGTTAGATGGGTGGACCATCATGGCCGCGTCCAGGCCGTCGAAGACACCAGCTTTGACCATGACGATCTTGCCTCCACCACCTTCTTCGCCCGGGGTGCCGATGACCTGGATGGTGCCGGGAAGCTGGTCGAGGATGGGACGCAGAACGAGGGCCGCGCCTACTGAGGCCGTGCCAATAATGTTATGACCACAGGCGTGTCCCAGGCCAGCCAGAGCATCGTACTCGGACAGGACGGCCACGACCGGCCTGTCTCCATTCTGGCTGGTGTACGAGGCAACGAAAGCGGTCTCCAGTCCAGCTACGCCGCGTTGCACTGTGAACCCCTCTTGCTCTAGGACAGAGGTCAACAGCGCCGCCGACTCAAATTCCTCGAAAGCGAGCTCCGGATTGGCGTGAATCGTGTCTGAGATGTAGATCAATTCGTCGCGCCGGGCGTCCACCTCATCTACAACGCGCTGCTTCAGTTTAACAACTTCGGTCATGCTCTCCTCTCAACAGAAGTAGCATACAATGATGTGCTCGATGCAACCCTGGCACGTAGAGCCAAAATTGGGCACTTACCACACCAGTCGCCGCAGACACCCGCCAGGGTACTTCCCAGGGGCTGCGCCATCGGCTCTACCACAGGCTCAACTGAAAGGACGGTTGCTTGCCATCCAGCAAAATGAAGGGGGCGGCACGCGTAGCCACGGCTCCGCTCTTACGGAGGTGCGAAAGGTCGCAGAACTTGCCCTGCGCGCGCAGCTTGAGGATGCGGGAAGCCGAGATGGGGCCGATGCCGGGGACGCGGAGAAGTTCCTCGCGGCTGGCCCGGTTCACCTCCACCGGGAAACATTCAGGATGGGCTTTGGCCCACATTAGCTTGGGGTCGGCCTCGCTGGGCAGGTTGCCCAAATCATCGAAGATGAATTCCTCGAGGGCGAAGCCGTACTTGCGGAAGAGGAAATCGCTCTGATAAAGGCGATGCTCGCGCAAAAGCGGAGTAGGGGGATGATCCTCCAGGGGGGTATCTACAATCGGTTGGAAGGCGCTGAAATAAACCCTCGCTAAGTCCACCTGCTGATAGAGTCGCGCCGTGGTCGAGAGGAGCTCGCGATCGGTTTCATCCGCTGCCCCGACGACGAACTGGGTGGTCTGGCTGACCGAGGCGTGCTTGCCCTTGCCCTCCTCAATGAGGCGCTTGGCCCAATGGAGGGGCTGTAGGAGATGAGCGGTGAAGTCCTTGGGAGGAGCGATACGGGCCAGGCGTTCCGGGTTTGGTGCCTCCAGGTTCACCGAGACCCGATTGGCGAGCTGTACCGCTCGCTCCACGTGGGCGAAGGTAGCGCCGGGCAGGATCTTAAGGTGGACGTAACCGGGGAAGGCGTATCGGCGGCGCACCAGCTCAACCGTGGCAATCATGCGGTCCATGGTGCGGGCAGCATTGCACACGCCGGAGCTGAGGAAGAGGCCCTGCACCAATCCCTTGCGGTGCATCTGGTCGAAGGCATAAGCCAGTTCCTCAGGGGTAAAGCTGAGGCGCTGGAAGTTGCGGCTGGCACGGTTAGCGCAATAGTAGCAATTGTTCTCGCAGGCGTTGGTGAGCAATATCTTGAGGAGACTGACCCTTTTGCCATCAGGCAGCACAGCCGGGTAGATCCAGTGGCCCAGGTCGTCGCGCACCCGGTTCGCCTCCGTGCCACAGGCCTCACCACACAAATCGTACTGAGCTGCACGGCCCAGTACCTCGATCCTTTGGCGAATATCCACTCTGACCACCCCCTGCCCAGATTGCCTATATTATACGAACAAATGTTCGAAATGTCAAGAGGCACAAGCTCAATCTATGTCGTGCCATCCTCCAGGCACTGAGCTGTCTAGCCAACGGAGATAATCAGCATCTCCCGCCACAACGGGCAGGGCGATGATTTCGGGTGTCTCGTAGCTGTGCAGTTCTTTGACACAGCTCACCAAGTGCTCGAACACGTCCCGGCGGCTCTTAACAACCAAAAGAACCTCGCTATCGCGTTGCACCTCCTCTTGCCAGCGATACACCGAGGTAATGAAGGGGAGTATGTTGACACAGGCAGCCAGCATCTTTTCGACCAATGCCTTGGCTATCTTATCGGCTTCCCCAAATGAGCCGGCAGTGATGAAAACCATGACGTGTTCAGAACCAGACATCCCGCGCTCCTTTCCCCTTACAGTGTGGTTCGATAGCAATAGAGCTTGGGCAGGTCGCCCAAGCTCTCCTAACGCGCTTTGGCACGCCCGGGGAGACTCGAACTCCCAGCAAACGGTTTCGTAGGCCGCTCCTCTATCCTATTGAGATACGGGCGCTCAAAACAAAAGGCGCCCTCGGCAGGATTCGAACCTGTGGCCTTCTCCTCCGCAGGGAGACGCTCTAATCCACTGAGCTACGAGGGCGCGTGACAGGCGGGGAGAGTGGGATTCGAACCCACGGAAGAGCTTTTTGGCCCTTCAACCGCTTAGCAGGCGGTCCCATTCGTCCTCTCTGGCATCTCCCCGGACTGGCAGTTTGCGATTGGCTGATTTGGCGGAGGGAAAGGGATTCGAACCCCCGGTGACCTTGCGGCCACAACGGTTTTCAGGACCGTCGCCATAATCCACTCGGCCATCCCTCCGGGCGCGGAGAGACTTGCCCTCTCCATCTACTATTAGTATAGCAAAGAGCAGCAATAATGTCAAGCTTCTATTGGGGAATCTGAAATTATGATATAAGCGGTTCTCTTGGCCGAGTGCGGGTTTGCGTGTTCGCTCCATCTGTGGTACAACTATATCGAGGTGCAATAACCACAGGAGGGGTGAACAATGCCTCGCCAGACACAAACAGCCGAGGAAATCCGCAACAACCTGTTTAAGCATCTCGGCTGGCACACTGCCCACCGTGACGACACCAAGGTGGCCCAGGCCATCCACCGCGGTGAAGAACTGGATGCCGTGTTTGGCCTGGAGGAAGTCGGGCTCTTGGACGAGTTCTGGCACTTCCTCAAGCTGGTGGGGGTCTTTCCCCTTCTCGAAGCCATCCGGATTCCCGCCATCGAACGGGTGCTTATCCCGGTCGTCATGTTCATCTTGTTGTATTTCCTGCTGGTGCTCCTGAGCATCGAATCCATGCATGCCCTGCCACCCTTGCTCTTTACCAACACGGCAGCGATGACCCTCCTGGGCTTCAATGCCTACCAGATCGCCAACGGCTTCACCAAACGAGGGGATGCCTTGCGCAAGAACAAGAAGAAGCAAGGTCCCCTCACCGCTCAATGCCTGGCCCAGAACATCTGCAAGCTCCTCCCAAGGCAGATGGAGGCCCTGCTCAACGGGGTAGTGCGCAAGCTGGCTGCCTTCGGCATCTTCGCCAAGGAGGTCTCCGTGGTGATTGATGGTTCCAAGCTGGAAACCACCGAGAAGTTCAAGGGGCGAGGTTGCCTCCGCCTGGAACGCCGGGTCAAAGAGAAGGGCACCGGTCGCTTGGTCACCATCGAGGTCTTCCTCTTTGGTTGGAAGGTGATCGTGCTCATGGATATCCGTACTCGCATCCCTCTGGCGGCCAAGGTGGTGAAGATTCAGGAGTATGAAGGGGCCTATCTGCTCCCCCTTCTCCGCCAGGCTCAGGCCAACCTGGGCGAGTATGCCCGCATCGTCAAGGTGGTCGCCGACCGGATCTACCTGGATGGGGAAGACCTGTGGGAACTGGATCAGATGGGCATCATCTTCGTGGTCATCGCCAAAGAAGGGATGGCAGTGCGGGAAGATGCCTTGGCTCTGGCTAAGCTTCGCCCTGAGGCTCAGCTCGAAGGGTTGTCCCCAAACGTGGCCGAGCGCAAGACGGTGGTACGTCATGGGCATGGTTCCAAACAAACCACCGAAGAACGGGTCACCCGGGTCATTGGCGTCGAGGGGCTGACCACCTACGACCAGTACGGGACGGCAGAGCACACCAGGCAGCGTAACCGCAAGGATTTCCAGGGCAATCCCATCAATGCCGTAGTGGTGGAGTTGTGGGAAAACGAGCCCAGTGGCCGGGTTTACCTGACCAATGGCTCAGTGGAACATCCCCTGGAGGCCTTCGATGACTACGATGATCGCAGCATCATTGAGAACGGCCTGTGGCGGGAGGCTAACCAAGCCTGGGATTTTGAGCATTATCCTCAGCGGAATGAAGCAGGGGTAGTGGTGCATGTCTTCTTCACCCTGGTGGTGATGGCTCTGGCCACGGCTTATCGGTTGTGGAAGGAGCGGGAAAAGAAGGCTCCTGAAGAACCATTTGCTGCCCCCCTGCTGAAAGGCCAAGGCGCGAGAGCCTGGCGACGGGAATTAAAGGCAGAGAACCGGAACAAAGTCATCGTTTTCGTGCAAAAGTACTACGGCATCTTTCATGTGGCTGAGTTCTCCGTCTTGGCCGGCTTGCGGATCAAGGCCATGGGTATCCCGCCCGAGCTTGGCACCCCAGCCGACATCCTGGCCCGCTACGAGCTCAGCCCATGAGCTCGGCTTATATCATAATTTCAGTGGGGAATGTTGCATGTTTGGGATGTAAGCGCTCAAAGAGCGTCATTGCGAGCGACTGTAGGGAGCGAAGCAATCCCCTCCCTGCATGTTGGAGATTGCTTCGTCACTTCGTTCCTCGCAATGACAAACCCGCGATGAAAAGCGATTTTACAGGCTTTTTACGAATCAATAACACTCACTTAACACCTATCCTGGATAATGAGGCCAGAATGTGGCCCCTGGGGCCACGTTTCAAAAATCCAAAGGAGGTAGAGAACGATGAGAAAAATGAGAAATATCAAGCGTATCCTGTGTTTGGCCCTTTTGATGGGAGCACTCTTGCTAGCAAGCAGCGGATGTGGAGCTGTCCCCCTGGCAAAAGCAGATGAGTTGACCGACGTGGGAAACCTGCAAAGAGAGGTCCAACTGCTCAACTTGCTCAACGGCCTTGAGTTGAGCGCAGACCAGATGCGTTTCCTCCTCGAAAAGGCACAAGAGGCTCAGGAGGTCAGAGAGGAGTTTAAAGACAAGGCTGATGGGAACGTCGCGGAGACAACCGAAGTGCTAAGTGAGCTGAGGGCCACCCTGATGAAGGGTGAGAACATTCCGGATTCCCTAAGAGAACAATGGTACTCCACTCACAGCAAAAACCTGGAGCTCAGGGGGGAATACGAAGAGGAGATGGCCAGGATCGCGCAAGAAGTGCAGGGCATTTTGGAGGGACATCAAATCTATGCCTTGGAGCACTTCGTCCCCTGCGTCATCCCGCCCCAGGGTGGAGCACGAATCGGCCAGGCAGAGGACACCTCGGCCGGTGAAGGGATTCTGGCACGCATAAGAGCCATACCAGCCGCCAGGTTCGAGAGAAACAAGGAAGAGATAGCACGAAAGATCACGGAGCGGCTGAAGAGCCACCTGCCCAAGGGTTTCGCGCCAGTCATCAATGAGGAGGAAGAAATAGCGAGGATACTCTCTATTCTCGAGGAGGCAAGGGGGCTGTCCGACGTGGAGTTCGAGCTGCAGAAGACAGACCTGGTCCAACAAGTGAAGTCCGCATACGAGCTTCCCGAGACACCCATTGATACCTGCTTGAAGATAGAGAGACACCTTCTCGACCCCAGGATCATCCCCCTGCTGGAGGAGAGACTGGCTCTTACCGTATGAAAATGTTACCGAAAGGCGATGTTCAGTCAAAAGATGATGTTACCGGGCTGCCCCACTCCATCCTTTGATTTCAATGATCGGGATGGTGTTAGGGCCAGCCCCATGGTCATCAAACATGGCCTGATTCTTCTCGACGAGTAGCATCCCTCGGTACTACATACTTCCGCCCCCAGAAATGGGGTCTTTTTCTGTCCAAAGGTAGGGTAATACCCCATAGACGGGCAGTCTGGCTTATGCTAGAATAAGGATGCGAACACAAGTGGATTGAGAAAGGCGAACCGTGTCGAATCCGACAGACTTAAATGAACCATGGCCAAACTGCTCGTCCCTAGCTTTACAGACATTTTACAGAGCGACAATACGGGCTTAACGTAGGGGGTGGATAATGGGGCTGAATCCGTGGAAAACAGATATGGCTCGCTGCCAGCAACGGTACTTTTCTCTCTGAGCCAAGGAGGTGTCCAATGCTTCGCCTGATACGACTTATCTCAGCCCTCGTCTTGGCCATGGTCACTGGTCTGGTTGGGGCTCAGCCTCATCACCCAGGGTCCCACGCCTCTTCCAGCGGCCTGGTCCCGATAGACATAGACCTGCCCTCTGATAGCACCGGCAGCCCCACGGGCACCCTGGCGGTGCGCGTCCACACACCGATGGCTGGGAATGCCCGCTACCCTGAGGGCGCACCTGTGCTCATCTGGGGGGCAGGTGGCTTCGAGGTGAAGGGGATCAACCATGGTCTGCCTACCAGCGTGGACGACATCATCATTGTCACTTTCATCTTCCCCGGTGGGGAAGATCCGTGGGCCGGACGGCAATCCGATGGCACCTACGACTATCGCGGCCCCAACTGCATCGCTGCCCTCCGGGACGTCATCCTCTACGCCGCCGGTGAGCTGACCGACAGCCAGGGGCGCACGATTGACGATATCGTGCCGGTGCCCGTGCTGCACGATAACATCGGCCTGGAGGGCGTCTCCAATGGCGGCAACGTCATCGTGGCGGTGGCCACGCTGCACGGAGATGACTTGGCGGGACATCTGCGCTACATCATCCAATGGGAAACGCCGGTCTCCAGCCAGGTCGCCACGCGCGACCTGGGCCGCGTCTGGTTGCAACCCCCACACCCTAGCCAGGGCGATTTCTTCAATCCTCGGTATCTTGGCTACGGGCCTAAGGTGTTGGCCGTGGATTACAGTGACCTGACGTATGATCCCAATGGTTCCTTGCGCAAAGTCTTCCACGACGGCAACAGCGACGGCCATTATACGACCATTGAGGACCCGGTCACTCACCTCCAGACCCCTGATCTGAACCTGGACGGCGTTCTGGACACGAGCGAGGACTTTCCTCTCGATACCTACCCCTACTCTGATGGCGTGAAGGAGGTCTACTCCCGGGCCGTGACCCACGCCCTGGCCGACAACCACGTTATGCCACACCCCTGGCCAGAGGGTATTGCCACACCTCCTGAGGCCGATGCCTACTGGGACATACGGGAATCCGTGCGGCTCTACTCACAGGCTTTGGCCAAGATCCCCGATCTGGAGGCCATGGTTCTGGCCGGTGTGCGCGACCACGTCCAGTCCGCCCCCACCAAGCCGCACATCCAGCAGGCGTTTGAGGGGTGGCTGTATGCCCTCACTCCCTCCCC
>JBAWAP010000198.1:0-35003 GCA_049589355.1 Anaerolineae bacterium | reverse complement strand
CCCCGCTCCACCCACCCCGCCCCCCCGCACGCGGGGGGGGATGGGGGGGGGCGGGGGAGGGGTTCTGGAGACGTGCGCACCGTCCTGGCTTACGAATACCACCGCTACCACCCCCAGATGCTCGACTGGGTCGCCAGCGAGATCGCCGGGCTGGTGCACGAACAGGATGTCCCCCCCGGAGAGATCGTCGTGCTGGCCCCGTTTTTGACCGACGCCCTCCGTTTCTCACTGATGAACAGGCTGGAGCGACAGGGCGTCCCGGCTCGTTCCCATCGCCCCTCGCGGGCACTGCGGGAGGAACCGGCTACTCAATGCTTGCTGACCCTGGCAGCCATCGCTCACCCCCAGTGGGGCATCTGCCCCAGCCGGTTCGACGTGGCCTACGCCCTGATGCAGGCCATCGAAGGGATGGACCTGGTGCGGGCGCAACTCCTGGCCGAGATCGTGTACCGTGTCAAGGACAATGTACCCACTCTGAGTTCCTTTGACCAGATCAACCCCGATATGCAGGAGCGCGTCACTTTTGTGCTGGGAAGGCGCTATGAGGACCTACGTGCCTGGATCGAAGACTACATCTCCAGCCCACAGATGGAACTCGATCACTTTCTGAGCCGCTTGTTTGGCGAGGTGCTGTCCCAGGCCGGGTACGGCTTTCACCGCAGCTATGATGCCGGAGAAGTGGCCGCCAACCTGATCGAGTCGGTACAGAAGTTCCGCTGGGTGACAGGGGGCGACTTCACTACAAAAGAAGAGGAAAGCAAACCCCTGGGGCAGGAGTACGTTGAGATGGTGCAGGACGGCGTAGTTGCCGCCCAATACATCCGCAGTTGGCAGCTCCAGCCACAGGACGCGGTTCTGCTGGCCCCGGCCTACACCTTCTTGATGAGCAACCGACCGGTGGACTATCAGTTCTGGCTCAACGCCGGAGGCCGGGGATGGTGGGAACGACTCTACCAGCCGCTCACCCATCCCTACGTGCTCAGCCGCCACTGGTCATCGAATGAAGTGTGGACCGATGCCGACGAATTTGAGACAAGACAGGAAGCGCTCCATCGCCTCACCCTGGGCCTGATCCGCCGTTGCCGCCGCAAGATCTACCTTGGGCTCGGCGAGCTAGGCGAGCAGGGCTACGAGCAACAGGGGCCGCTGCTGCAAGCCATCCAGCAAGTGCTGCGCCGTCTGCCCGCCGAACAGGAGATGACCGATGTTTAAGCCCCGTCCAAAGCAGCAAGAGGTGCTGAGCTACACCGGTGGGAAAATGGGCGTCTCGGCTGTGCCCGGCAGCGGCAAGACGGTTACACTTTCGGCCCTGGCCGCCCAACTGGTCGCCAGCGGGGTGCTGGAGGATGACCAGGAAGTGTTGGTGGTGACCCTGGTCAACTCCGCCGTGGATCATTTCGCCGGCCAGGTGGCCGACTTTGTCCAAGAACGCGGATTGCTGCCGCATATCGGCTATCGGGTGCGCACCCTGCATGGCTTGGCCCACGACATCGTACGCGAGCGGCCAGCCCTGGTGGGGCTGTCGGACGACTTCCAGATCGTGGACGAGCGGGCGGCGGATCAGATCCGACAAGATGCAATAGAGGCCTGGCTGCGCAGCCACCCTTACGCCGCCGACGATTTCCTGTCCCTCGACCTGGAAGAAGGAAAACGGGATTGGGTACGCCGGGACCAGTGGCCCCGTCTGGTGAGTGACATCGCCCTCAGCTTCATCAGGCAGACCAAGGACCTACAGATCACGCCCCCTGAGCTTCGCGACCACCTGGACAGGTTCCCGCAGTCGCTTCCTCTGGTAGAGATAGGATGGGCTATCTACGCCGACTATCAGCGCGCCCTGGCCTACCGTGGCGCTGTGGACTTTGACGACCTCATCCGCCTGGCGCTGCGGGCCCTGAAGTTGGACGAGGAGTACCTGGGGCGGCTGCGCTATCGCTGGCCCTATATCCTGGAAGACGAGGCCCAGGACAGCAGCGAGTTGCAGGAGCGGATTCTGAGGCTCCTGGTCGGGCCGGGCGGCAACTGGGTGCGCGTCGGCGACCCCAACCAGGCCATCTACGAGACCTTTACCACCGCCAGCCCCGAGTTCTTGCGGAATTTCTTGAGGGAAGCAGACGTTCAACCGCGTGAGCTGCCCAACTCCGGTCGTTCGACTCAGAGCATCATCAACCTGGCCAATTACTTGATTGACTGGACGCAGGAGGAGCATCCGGTCAAGGGAGTCCACAGTGCCCTGGTGCTACCCTACATAGAGCCCACCCCACCTGGCGACCCGCAGCCCAACCCGCTCAATGATCCCCGTAAGGTACACCTCATGGCCCAGAAATTCACCCCTGGCGAAGAACTGCGCGCTGTAGGCGACTCACTGGCACGCTGGCTGCCGGAGCACCAGGACGAGACCGTAGCCGTGTTGGTGCCGCGTAACGATCGTGGCTTTGCCATGGCCAGTGAGCTGAAGAAACGCGGCCTGGAGTACATCGAGTTCCTGCGCAGCACGAGGTCCACCCGCGAGACGGCGGGCGCTCTGGCCAACATCGTCAGCTACCTGGCCGACCCCACCTCGCCCGTCAAGCTGGCGAGAGTCTACAAAGTGTGGCGGCGCCGGGATCGCGACGACGAGGAGGCCAGGGTGCGTCTTGGGATGATCGTCAAGACGCTGCGCAAATGCCGGCGAGTTGAGGATTTCCTGTGGCCACGGGTAGACCGGGACTGGCTGGCTGATCTAGAGCTGGCCGCCGAGATCCCAGAGGTCGGCGAGCAGTTGGTCGAGTTCCAGGAGTTGGTGCGGCGTTGGCAAGGGGCGACCTTGCTGCCCATAGACCAGCTCGTTCTCACCCTGGCCCAGGACCTGTTCCACGAGCCGGCCGATCTGGCCGTGGCCCACAAGCTGGCCGTGGTTCTGCGACGGGCGAGCGAGACACACCCCGACTGGCGATTGCCGGAGCTTACCCAGGAACTGGCAGTAGTAGCCAAGAACGAACGCCGCTTCCTGGGTCTGAGCGAGGACGACATCGGTTTCGATCCCGAGCGATACAAAGGCAAGGTAGTGGTAGCCACCATGCACAAGGCCAAGGGGCTGGAGTGGGACCGGGTCTACCTGATGTCGGTTAACAACTACGACTTCCCCTCGGCCCTGCCCCACGACGAGTTCATCTCCGAGAGGTGGTTCGTGCGCAATCGCCTGAACCTGGAGGCCGAGACCCTGGCTCAACTGGAAGCCCTCTTCTCCGAGGATGCGGTGGTTTCATCATGCTACGAGGAGGGCTGGGCGACTCGGAACGCACGATTAGAATATGCCGCTGAGCGGCTGCGCCTGTTGTACGTAGGCATCACCCGTGCCAGGAAAGAGCTGATCATCACCTGGAATACCGGCCGACGCGGCGATCAACAACCGGCCATTCCCTTCATCGCCTTGCAGACATTCTGGGAGGGACAGGTACATGACTCTGCCGACTGACTTTCAATTCAGCCAGGGCAGCCTCCAGGACTATGTAGACTGCCCACGACGCTTCCAACTGCGCTATCTGCTGCGCCTGGCCTGGCCTGCGGTTGAAGTGGAACCTGCCTTGGAGCATGAGCGACAGCTTCATCAAGGAGCGGCTTTCCATCGCCTGGTCCATCAGCACATACTGGGCCTCTCGCCGGAGCGATTGTCAAGTATGGTGACCGACAAAGACCTCGGCCGCTGGTGGCACAACTACCTGAATAGCGCGCCCGCCGATCTAGCGGAGTTGCGTTACCCTGAGGTCGTCCTGTCTGCCCCGGTGAGTGGCCATCGCCTGGTTGCCAAGTACGATCTCATTGCCGTAGGGCCTGGGCAGCGGGCAGTTATCCTGGATTGGAAGACCTCCCGCAAACAACCCCGGCGAAAATGGCTGGCCGCGCGCTTGCAGACCAGAGTTTACCCTTATCTGTTGGTCCGGGCTGGTTCCTATCTCAACGAGGGCGAGCCGTTTCAGCCAGAACAGGTATAGATGGTCTACTGGTTCGCCAACTTTCCAGAAGACCCCGAACGTTTTCCCTACGACGCAACTCAGTACGACGCGGACAGCGATTACCTGGCTTCGTTTGTCGAGGAGATCAAGAGCCTAGGAGACGATGACTTCCCCCTCACCACCCAGGAGTGGCGCTGTCGCTATTGCTCCTATCGTTCCTTGTGTCGGCGCGGGGTCAGGGCTGGCCCGTTCGACGAAGTGGAAAGCGAGCCAGAAGTGGGTGACGACTTTGAGATCGCCCTTGACCTTGAGCAAATTGCCGAGATCGAGTACTGAAACATGGAAGAAAAGCATGAAGAATGGATTGAGCCACAAGACATTGAAGCACCCCAGGAACTGCAGACCGCCATCGGTGGGCATCCACTGCTAGCGAAAACCCTGGCCCGGCGCGGATTCACCAATCTTGAAGCGGCCAGAGCCTTCCTCGATCCTGATTGCTACCGGCCCGCTCCGCCATCTGATCTGCCGAATATGGCCGAAGCCGCAGATCGCCTGGAGAAAGCCATCCGACAGAAAGAACCCATCTGTGTCTGGGGCGACTTTGACGTGGATGGGCAGACAGCGACGACCCTTCTAGTCTCTACTCTGAAAGACCTGGGGGCGGTCGCCACTTATCACATCCCTGTCCGCAAGACCGAATCCCACGGTCTCAACCTCCCCGTGCTGAAGCGTCTCATCGCGGAGGGTGTCCATATTGTATTGACGTGTGACACCGGCGTCACCGAGCACCAGGCCATCGCCTACACCCAGGCGCAGGGCGTGGACGTGGTCATCACCGACCACCACGATCTGCCCTCCACTCTGCCCGAAGCCCGCGCCATCGTAAACCCCAAAATGCTCGCGGCTACGCATCCGCTGCGTGAATTGCCGGGGGTGGGATGTGCCTACAAGCTGGCGGAGGAGCTGCACAACCAGGCAAGCCGGCCGGGGGCCACGGCGCAGTATCTTGACTTGGTGGCCCTGGGGATTGTGGCCGACGTCGCGGTGCAGATCGGGGACACGCGCTACCTGCTCCAGCGGGGTCTCGAAGCACTGCGCCACACCGAACGACTGGGCCTGCGGGTCATGATGGAAACCGCCGAACTCGACCCGGCCTGGCTCTCGGAAGAGCACATCGGCTTTGTTCTGGGACCTCGACTCAATGCCCTGGGTCGACTGGCCAACGCCAACGTGGCCGTGGAGCTTCTGACGACCCACGATCTGGGTCGCGCCCGCATCCTGGCCACGGAGCTGGAGGGGCTGAATGCTCGACGCAAGCTGTTGTGCAACCAGGTCTTTCAGGCGGCCCAGGCTCAAATCGAGCGCGATCCCTCGCTCTTGGAGCACAGCGCACTGGTGCTGTCCCATCCATCTTGGCCGGCCGGAGTGATTGGTATCGTGGCCAGCCGCCTGGCCGAACGCTACCACCGGCCGACCATGCTCATCGCCACCCCGCCCGACGCACTAGGCCAGGGCTCAGCCCGTTCCATCGAGGGCTGCAACATCACGGCTGCCATCGCTGCCCAACGGGAGATGCTGGTAAAATTCGGCGGCCATCGGATGGCCGCCGGGTTGACCATTGATCCTGAGCGGATCCCAAAGTTCCGCCGCGCCCTGTCGCGTACCGTGTCGGAGATGCTCCCGATAGGCGAAGGCCTCCGACCGAGCCTCCAGATAGACGGCTATATGTCACTGGGCGACCTGTCCCTCGATCTGGTCGAGAACCTGGAGCGACTGGCGCCTTTTGGGCCTGGCAACCCGCCCCTGATTCTGGTCAGTAGAGGACTTTCATTGACCAGCCATAGCACGGTAGGCCGCACCGGCGAGCACCTTCAATTGACCGTGGAGGACGAGGAAGGCACGGCTCAGAGAGTGATTTGGTGGCAAGGGGCCGGCTGGCCGCTGCCTCAGGGACGGTTTGATCTGGCTTACGTTGTGCGGGCCAGCAACTACCGGGGGCAGCGGGACGTGCAAGTGGAATGGGTAGATACTCGCCAGATCGAAGAGCCTGTCTTAAGCGTAGTCGAGGGGCCGGTCGTCGAGATTGTAGACCATCGGCGGGAGCCCAGCCCTCGCAAAGTGCTGGAACGCCTGCGAGTGCGGGGAGACGTACAGGTATGGAGTGAAGCCGAGGCCAGGGCAGAAGTCGCTGGTCAGGACCGGTATGAATTGAAGCCATCAAGGGTATTGATCATCTGGACCACTCCTCCGGGCCCTACCGAGTTACGAACAGTGCTGGAAAAGGTCTCGCCGACGACGGTCCACCTGCTTGGGATAGACCCCGGCCTGAACCATGCCGAGACGTTCCTGAAGCGTTTGGTCGGTCTGACCAGGTATGCTTTGAATTCCAATCAGGGTCGAGCCAGTATCTCCACCCTGGCGGCGGCCACTGCCCAGCGGGAGACGACCGTGCGCCAGGGTATCGCCTGGCTTGCGGCGCGGGGGCACCTTGTGGTGCTCGATGAAGAAGGTGACGAGACACAACTGGCAAAGGGCAACCACGTGGCCAGTGATGATCTGCCCCGGATAGCCGCTCAACTGAGGGCATTGCTGGAAGAAACGGCGGCCTATCGTGCCCACTTTGCCCGGGCTGACAAGGAAACCCTGATATGATCCCAACCTCCCGGCCTGGTTTGCAGCGACTGTCAATCGCGTACCCCTGGCCGCTCAAGAGAAAAAATGGGGAAACACCTGAAGATCATCATTGACTACGACAGCACGTTGACAGCCGAAGAAACGCAGGTTGTAGCGCTGGCCGAAAAGTCGTTGGAGACGCTGGCGAAGGAGATCGTCGGCGCGCCGCGCGAGAGGTTGGCCGCTGACTATCAGGCCATGCGGACGCGCCTGCTGCGTGCGCTTACGCGGGATCGAGTTTTTTAAGAACTTGGCAACCCACGTCACGAAGCTATAATAGTGGCGGGGGAGATTGGCGCCAATAATGAATGGCGTCGTTTCCCCGTTTAGAGGGAACATTTGACCTTTGTGATGCGTCCTTAAAGCAGCCCACCAAGGCAGAATGTTTATGCAGAAACCACCCACCCAAGTCAACGATTCGATGAGAAAATCAGGTACAGCGAAGAGAAACAGACAGCCAATACCTTCATTGGTCAAAGCCTTCATTGCCGCATCGGTGGTCTTCGTGATTCTCTTCTTCGTCACCTTCGGGGCTGGCTTGATTGCCTACGCCCAAATCGCCCTGAGCCTGCCCACGCTAGATGAACTGGGAGATCGGTCGGCGGACTTCGTAAGCACCAAGATCTATGATCGCCAGGGTGGTCTCCTTTTCGAACTGTTTGACCCCCAATGGGGTAGACGCACCAAGGTGCCCCTGGAGCGCATCTCACCCTACTTGATTCAAGCCACCATAGCCACCGAGGACAGGCATTTCTACCAACACCCCGGTTTCGACCCCCTGGGCGTCGCTCGGGCCGTCTGGTATGCTATCAATGAGAGGGAGATTGTCTCAGGCGCCAGCACGATCACCCAACAGGTCGCCCGCAACGTCCTCCTTTCCCCGGTAGAGCGCTCACAGCGCACTCTTTCGCGCAAAGTCAAAGAGGCAATTCTGGCCGCCGAGATCACCCGCCGTTACCCCAAAGACACCATCCTGGAGATTTACCTCAACGAGATCTTCTATGGCAACCTGGCCTATGGCATCGAGGCCGCCGCCGAGACCTACTTCGGCAAAGAGGCAGACCAATTAAGCTTAGCAGAGGCGGCCCTCCTGGCCGGCCTGCCTCAATCGCCAGCCCTCCACGACCCCTACACCAATCCTGATGACGCCAAGGCCCGTCAGGCCGTGGTGCTGCAACTGATGGTGGAGGCAGGCTACATCACGCCAGCCCAGGCCGAGGCCGCCCAAGCCGAAGAGCTGGAGTACGTTCCCCAGAGCTTTCCCATCCGTGCTCCTCATTTCGTGATGTACGTGCGCCAACTGCTGGAGCAAAAGTATGGAGCCGAATCACTCTACAAGGGAGGACTCAGGGTATACACCACCCTGGACCCTCGCTTGCAAGCCATCGCCGAGCGGGCGGCAAAAGAGCACGTCCAGACCCTCGCCGAGAAGCACGTCACCAACGCGGCTTTGGTGGCCCTGAAGCCCGACACGGGTGAGGTCCTCGCTATGTTGGGCAGCGTGGATTTCTTCGACGAGGAGATTGCCGGTCAGGTCAATGTCGCTCTGCGACTTCGTCAGCCGGGCTCCTCTATCAAGCCCATTACCTACGTAGCTGCCTTCGAGAAGGGCTGGACGCCAGCCACTCTCATCTGGGATGTCCCAACAGAGTTCCCAGACGGGGTCAATCCACCTTACAAACCCAAGAACTACGACGATAAGTTCCATGGGCCAGTGCTTCTGCGGACGGCTCTGGGCAGTTCCTACAACGTCCCTGCGGTGAAGGCCCTCCAATTTGTGGGCCTGCCGGACATGCTGGCCATGGCCTACCGCTTGGGCATAACCTCCCTCAATCGCCCCGATTATGGCCTGTCCTTAACCTTGGGCGGGGGTGACGTGACCTTGTTCGAGATGGTTGGTGCCTATGCCGTCTTTGCCAATGGAGGAATGCGCGTCCCGCCGGTGGTCATCGCGCGCGTTGAGGACGGCGAGGGCCGCATCATCGCTGAAACTTCCCCCCCAAAGTTGGGGGGGATTGAGGGGGGGCATGAGCAAGTCATCTCTCCTCAACATGCCTACCTCATCACCCACATCCTGGCCGACAACCAGGCCCGCACACCGGCCTTTGGGCCAGACAGCGTGCTGAAGCTCAGCCGACCCGCCGCCGTCAAGACAGGCACCACCGACGACTGGCGCGACGCCTGGACCATCGGCTACACCCCGGATCTAGTGTGCGGCGTCTGGGTGGGCAACAGCGACAACTCCCCCATGGAGGATGTCTCCGGCCGCAGGGGAGCCGGGCTCATCTGGCACAATTTCATGGAAGAGGTCCTGGCCGGCACGCCGCCCCGCGATTTCGCCAGGCCCTCAGGTATTGTGACGGCGGAGATCTGCACTCTCTCAGGGTCTAAGCCCAGCGAGGTCTGTCCCAGGCGGGGGACGGAGATTTTCGTGGCTGGCACTGAGCCCAACGATCCCAGCCAGGACTTTCATCAATTGGTCAGGATCTGTGAGGTGACGGGCCAGCGGGCCACGGGGTTTTGTCCGGAAAACGTTGTCGTAGAGAAGTACTTCGAGGTCTATCCTGAGGAGTACCGCTGGTGGGCCGAGGAGCAGGGCATCGAGCAGCCGCCGAGGGACCTTTGTCCACTGCACACCGGGCCAACGGAGGTGGCTATCTTCCAGCCCTCCGAGGGGCAGGTAGTGGAGGGCATCGTGCCTGTGATAGGCCGCGTCCGGATGCCCGACTTCGACCATTACGAGGTCCAGTATGGCGTAGGGCCTGATCCCATCGGCTGGGGCTGGGTGAGCGGCCCCCACCTGGCGATGGTGGAGGATGGGCTCCTGACCCAGTGGGACACTAGGGGGGTGGGGAACGGCCTCCGCACTCTGAGGGTGGTGGCCTTCGATCATCGGGGCCACACCGTCGAGGGCCGGGTGCAGGTGATGGTGAACAATCCCACGCCTACCCCCACCCTCACACCAACCGTGACTCCTACTCCAACAGAGACGCCGACACCCACCATCACCCCCACCCCGACGCCGACGGAGACCCCCACGCCGACGCTCACTCCGACACCAACACTCACTCCCACACCAACGCCGACGGACACACCTACATCTACTCCCTCACCCACAGTGACCCCCACGCCTACCATCATTGGCTAGCAGGAAGATGGGTTGTTCGAATCGAGCGCGGTAACGATGTCCGCTTGCTGCTCATTACCTTGTTACTCCCTGATGCCACATGAAACGTTGGTCACATTTATCATCTAACCTCAGTCCGAAGTCCTAAGTCGGGGTTGTCTCCAGCGATTTTCGATTGCCGATTGCCGATTTTCGATTAGAAAGGCGATCAAAGAGGTCTCTCTGATTTCGGGCTTGAGTAGACTTTTGACAGGAATGCCGTTTGTATGTAAAATGAATGTGTAGGCATTCCTCAGATTTCCTTGGAGGAGCAGGGATATGCCGAGCGAACATGACGGTTGGGCCAAGTTCAAGACAGAGATAGGCAACGGCGATTTCCAGGCTGGGGTGCGCGCCATTGATGAGGCCATCAAGCTCCTGCACGATGAGTACGGCCAAGAGATCCTGTCCATTGTCCTCTTTGGCTCCTTCGCCAGGAAAGATAGAGGCTACGACGATATTGATCTGTTTCTTGTAATCAACCAAGCCCAGGGGTCGGTGCATGAGGTCACTCGAGAGCTGGCCAAGAGGGTCTTCGGCCGCCTTTTCTTGGACTATGGGCAACTGTTTTCTTTCATCGTGTACAACAAAGCCCAATTTCAAAGGCTTAAAGATTTTCTGCCCCTGTTCGATGAAGTGAGAAGAGACGGGGTTCTTCTCTATGGTGAAGACCTCTTTACTTAAGCGTCAGGCGAAGGTGTATCTGAAGATAGCCCATCGCCAACTGGCCATGGCTGAGGCTCTGTTGGAGAAAGGGTTCTATGAAGGTGCTGTCTTTCATTGCTACCATGCCTTTGAAGCCGTTTGCTCAGCCGGAATCGCCAACAAAGGACGAAAGGTGCCGCTGCCCCACAGGGAGAAATTCAACCAGTTCCGGAAGTTCTACCCTGAAATGATTTTCGCCGAGGAATTCGCCAGTTTGGTAGCGGAACTATATCCTAAGCGAGAACGATCTCTGTACGCCGACATCGAGTATGGCGAAGTAAGCGATCCCACTCTGGAGTACAAAAGGGAGGATGCTGAGGATACCATGGCTAGAGCTAGAAGTATGGTGAACGAGATCGAGAGGCTTCTGACTGGCTGAACCGCCGGTAGCTGGATCAAAGACTTAGGACAAGAAGACCAATGACCAAGCGCCAAGAATTGGACTGGACAACGATAAGAAGCGCCCTTGAGCCAGGGCGCTATTTTCTGCACTTTCGCTCAGGTCGATGGTTCAGCCGAGTAGTTCAGCCCCGCGCTCTGCTACCGAGAGAATAGGAAAGATGAACCCACGAGAACGAGTGATGGCGGTTCTTCGCCACGAGATACCGGATCGCGTGCCGGTGGACCTGGGCTCCACAGCAGTGTCCGGCATCCACCGACGGGCCAATGAAGCCTTGAAGTCCCTGCTGGGCATCGAGGCCGACGAGCCGGTGCACGACTTGATCCAGGGCCTCGTCGTCCCCGATGAGCGGACCCTGCAACGGTTCGGCGTGGATCTGCGCCGCGTGGCGCTGCGAACGTCCTCCGCCGCGGCCGCCGCCTGGCCCTCAGGCGACGAGGACACCTACCTCGACGAGTGGGGGATGCGGCGGCAGCGCACCGAGCTGTACTGGGAGTTGGTGGGGCATCCGCTGGCAAACGCCAAGGTGGAAGATCTGCGGCACTACCCCTGGCCCGATCCGCACGATCCCTGCCGGGTGGCGGGCCTGGCCGAGGAGGCCCGGCGTCTCTACGAGGAGACCGACTACGCACTGGTGGCCGATTTCCTGGGCGGCGGCATCTTCGAACAGGCACTGTGGATGCGCGGCTTCGAGCGCTTCATGATGGACCTGATCACCGACGAACCCTTTGCCACTGCCTTGTTGGACACCTTGCTGGAGCTGTACATCGAATTCTACGCCGTCTACCTGGAGGCGGTGGGCCCCTACGTCCAGATCGTGGCCCTTGGAGACGACCTGGGGATGCAGACCGGCCCCCTAATCTCGCCGGCGCTCTACCGCCGGCTGATCAAGCCCCGACACAAAGAACTGTACGACTTCATCCATTCGCGCACCGAGGCCAAAATCATGCACCACTCCTGTGGCAGCGTCTTCCCTCTCGTGCAGGACCTGATTGACGTGGGGGTGGACGTCCTGAACCCGATCCAGACCTCCGCCCAGGGGATGGACCCGGTGGCCCTCAAGCGGGAGTTCGGCGAGCACTTGGTCTTCCATGGGGGGATTGACGTGCAGCAGATTCTCCCCTTCGCCACGCCGGAAAGAGTCAGGGAAGAGGTCAAACGGATCGTGGCCATCCTGGGTCAGGGGGGTGGCTACATCTTTGCCCCCAGCCACAACATTCAAGCGGACGTCCCGCCGGAGAACGTCCTGGCTATGTATGAAGCGATCCAAAATTGATTCGGGGGGTGTTTATCGTGAAAAGTAGATTCGCCAAGATCTCCTACGGCGTAGGCAATCTGGGACAGGCTCTCTTCTTCAACACGGTGCAGACGTTCCTGATTTTCTTCTACACCGACGTGGTGCGCCTCGACCCAAAACTGGTGGGCCTGGCCTTCGCCATCTCCTACGGGGTGTGGAACGCCATCAACGATCCCCTCATCGGGGTGATCTCGGACCGCACCCGCACCCGCTGGGGGCGGCGCATCCCCTACATCGCATTGGGCGCCCCGCTCACCTTCCTGCTGTTCGTTCTGGTCTGGTCCCCGCCCCTGGGAGGCAGCCCCTTGACCAACCCTTCCCACACGGGCATCTTCCTCTACTTCGCCGTCATCATCGCCCTCTTCGACCTGGCGTACACCGCTGTCAGCGTCACGTACACCGCCCTTTTCCCCGAAGCGTTTCAGAATCTCAAGGAGAGGACAGAGGTCTCCATCTACCGGCAGGTGGCGGCGATGGTCGGCACGGCGCTCGGCCTGGCCATCATGCCCGTCATCGTCGGCGCCCTCTCCGAGCGGTTCGGCGACCTGGGCGGATGGACGGGAGCGGGCGTGATCCTGGGGCTCGTCGGCTGCGGCGCTTTCGGGTTCTCGCTGCTGGGGAGCCGAGAGCGGAAGGAAGTCAGTGAAGAGGAGGCGCTGCCGCTCATCGCTGCCTTCAAAGAGACCTTCACCAATCGCTCGTTCCTGGCCTTCGTGGGCGCCAACCTGATGATCTGCTACATCTGGAGCTGGCTCTCGGCCATGGTGCCCTTCTTCACCAAGTACGTCATCGGCGCCGAGGAGGAGCAGATGAGCCTGATATTCATCGGGATGTTCGTCACCTCGATGGCCTTCTATCCTCTCTGGAGAAAGATTGCCCTGCGCCTGGGCTCGAAACGGACACTGGCCCTGGCCTTGACCCTGTTCGTGACCTTCATGTTGCTCGTCCTGGTCATTGGCAACCTGGCGCAGGCCTTCATGATGATGCTCTTCGTCGGGGCGGCCAACTCCGGCATCACGCTGGTGCGAGACATCGTGCTCAGCGACGTGATAGACGAAGATGAGCTCCACACCGGCCGGCGGCGGGAGGGGAGCTATTTCGGGGTGACTGCTTTCATCGAAAGGCTGGTCATGGTGCTGATCGGCGGCTCCAGCAGCCTGGTGCTGGGTCTGAGCGGCTACAATGCCGCGTTGACGACCCAGCCGCCGTCCGTCGCGCTGGGGATCCGGCTGGGGATGGGCCTGCTGCCCGCCGTGGCCCTGATGGTGTTCCTGATGGCGCTGAGGTTCTACCCGTTGGGGAAAGAACAGGTCATGGTGCTCAGGGAAACGCTGGACACATTGCACCGTGAAAAGACGTAGCAGCTTACGGTTAGAGGAGGTCAAGAACTGTGAAGACGCTGGATTTGAACCCGTTTTTCTTCGAAGGCAGCCCTACAGGGTGCTTGCTGGTGCACGGCTTCAGCGGAAGTCCCCCGGAGATGCGGCCTATGGGGAAGTATTTGGCCGAAAAGGGACTGACGGTGATAGGAGTACGATTGGCCGGCCATGGCACCACTCCCGAAGATATGGCCCGCACTGGCTGGCGCGACTGGGTGGCCTCGGCCGAGGAGGGACTGCGAGAGTTGCAACGGCGCTGCGACCGGATTTTTGTCGCTGGCCTCTCTATGGGCGGGTTGATCACTCTGCATCTGGCGGCTCATCATTCCGTGGCCGGAATCGTCGCCATGTCCGCTCCGGCCTATATCGCCGACTGGCGCTTTCGCTTCATGCCCTTGGCCCAGTATTTCATCCACTGGGTCACCCCCAATATCGAGTCAGACCTGACCGACCCTGAGGCCGAAAAACGCATCTTCTCCTACCAAGTGCTTCCCATCCGTTGCATCGTCAGCTTGGGGCAACTCCTGCACCTGGTGCGACGGGAGCTCTCCCAGATACAGGTGCCAGCCCTGATCATGCAGGGTGAAAAAGACCACCACGTCCCCGCGGACAGCGCCCGAATCATTTTCGAGGAGCTTGGCAGCGCTGAGAAAGAAATCATCTGGTGGCCGAATTCAGGCCACTGCATCACCGTTGACAGCGAGCGCGAGGCGGTCTGGGCCAGGGCCTACGAATTCATCGCCAAACACAGCTAGGGGGAAGGAGTTACCCCCCGCTTGGCGCAGATGACGACGAGGAAATCGGGGAAGGTTCAGAGGTCAAATAGCACGAATGTAGGGGATTGTCCGCGGGCCTTCGGGCAAGACACAGATGGTAGCCCTTCGCCCATACTTCTGCAGCAGCTCAGCGATTGTGGCTTCGATGTCACGGCAGGGCCTGAGCAGGGCGCCTTCGATTTGCTCATCGCTCAGGTTGCGGCTGTAGAAGTACACCTCCGCCTTCAGGCAGATCAAGGCCTGGATGTGTGCCTCCCACATGTCCTGCCTCTGGAAGCCTGGAGCACGGACCGTCTCCAGTAGCGACTCCAGGCTCTTTGCTTCAAGCAACAACTGCGCGTATTCCCCATGATCGGGGATACCGTCCCAGCAGTCGGCAGCGATGATGATGCTGCCTCCCTCCTTGACCACCTGTGAGGCCGCGCTCATCCCCTTGACGGACTGGTACAGATTCAGGTCCAGCGGATATCCTGAGTTGCTGCCGATTACGATGTCATAAGGCCCCTGCACCGGGGCCATCGCTTTTTCTTTCACAAAGGCACACCCCTGGGCGTGCGCTTCCTCAAAATCCCCCGCAAACACCCCCGTGATCTGCTGGTCACGGTTGAGCGTCACATTCAGGAGGAAGGTCGGCTGCACCATCGCCGCCACTTCGCGTATCTCTTCCCACACAGGGTTGCCATGCGTGATCCCCCAGCGCGCCAGTGGGCTGTCCAAGTTCTTTGCGTTGTGATTGCGCATCACCGTCTCCAGCAGCGCCAAGCCCGGCATAATGGCCTTGCCCCCGCCCGAGAACCCAGCAAAAAAGTGCGGTTCGATGAACCCGGTAGGAATCCGCACGTCACATTCGACAAACTCCTTGTGAATCCAGGCATCATTGCCGCTGGTGGTCCTTCCCACTAACACGTGCGAGTTCCAGTCGTTGGCATCGTTCTGCACGATGCGGTACCTGTCTACGATCTCGTCACCGAGCATCCCGCGAAGCTCGGCTTCCGTGTTGATACGGTGCGTCCCAGTTGAGTTGAAAAGTACGATCTGCTCGTCGGGCACGTGGGTTCACTTAGCAAAGCGGGCAGGATGAGGTGATTGGGTGTGGGGCGCGTGATGTCGCTGAAGGCGATGCCGACTTTGTCCGAGGGCTTCACCAACGCTTTCAGCGGCGGCGATCCTATAGGCCGGCGCAGCGCGTCCTGCACCACGCCAGCCTGATCCAACAATCCATCCACATATTCTGGCTCAACGACTGTCACGCTCACGTCGTCTGGCAGGCTGATCTCCAAGCCCGTCTTGCCGTACGCCAGTTTTATCTTCATCCCGCTACATTCTTGATGCGTGCCAGGTCCCCATCTCGCGCCGCTTCCAACACCGATCCCATGTACTCATCCACCATCTCCGCCGTGAGGGGGACGGGCATGTTCTCCAGTTTCATCTTCAACTGCGGGTCCTTGGCGGCAGTGAGGGCCCGCTCGATGTGGGCTTCGGTGAATCCCCCCACCTCGCTGAGGGTGGTGGGGAAGCTCACCCTCCTGGACAGGGCCATCATGGCCTCCGCCACAGCCACTCCCAGATCACGCCCGCCCAACCCACCCAGGTCAGCGTCAGTGAGCCCCGCATCTTGGTAGATGGCTCCTACCGCCCTCAGAGGCTCCTCAATGGCCGGGGCAAAGAACACGGTGTAGTAGGGGTTCATGATGGCGCAGGCCCGCCCGTGGCTCAGGACGTCCACCAGCGAGAAGCTGGTCAGGTGGCCCCCGTTGGTGCCGCCGATCATGATCGCGTATCCCCCCAGGTCTGTCCCCAGGCCGAGCGCCTGGCGGGCCTTTAGGTTCGACGGCTCCGCCACGGCGCGTTCCACGTTCTCCACGATGAGCCTGATGCCCTCAGTCGCCACTTTCTTTATTTTTGGATAATAGTCTCTGCCCACCGCGCCGAAGAACACCTCCAGGCAGTGAGCGATGCCGTCGAAGGCCCCATCGGCGGTGAAGCTGGGCGACATAGAGGTGGTGACATCATACTGGAAAATGGCCAGAGGCGGCACAATGGCTTCGTCCACAATGAGCTTTTTCTGCCCCGTCCTGAGATCAGTGACGTTGGAGTACTTGGTCAGGTGTGCGGCTGAACTGGCAGCCGTCTGCACGGCCACCAGGGGAGTGAGCGACCTGTCTGTCGAGGAGAGGGCCTCGGTGACCCGCCCCACCCCGAAGTAATCGTCAATCTCACCGCCCAGCGCCTGGAGGACCCCCGCTGCCTTGGCGGCGTCAATGGCGCTTCCGCCGCCTATCACGACGATGACGTCCGGCTCCAAGACCTGCAGTTCATTGGCCAGCCATGCCACGTCCTGGCGTGGAGCGTTTAGCCTAGCCCCCGTGAGCTCCCCCATTACCCTGACCCCGGCCGAGGCCAGAGAGGTTTTCACTTCCTGGCTTACCTTCTGGCTGGCCGGAGAATGGCCGCAGATCAAAGCTGCTTGCTTGCCGAGCCTGGTCACCAATTCTCCGGTCCGGGCCAAGGCACCTGCGCCAAAGACGTATCTGTCTCCCTTGAATTCCCGAATGAGTGCTATTGCTTTCTCAAAATCAGACACGATTCTCTCCTGAATGTGCTTCTTTTCGAGGCACGTCACCGCTTGTAGATGGGGCGAGGAGTACTCTAGTCCGGCTTTGCTTTGTAATGAATTTCCGATAAGGCCCACAGCCGCTCTGCCGCCTGCTCCGCTGTCAGGTCACGCTGGGCCTCGGCGAGCATCTCGTAGCCAACCATGAACTTCTTCACCGTAGCGGAGCGTAACAGCGGCGGGTAGAAGTGAGCGTGAAGTTGCCAGTGCAGGTAGTCACCGCCGGTGCCCCCTGAGCTTGCGCCGCCCCGCCCCCCCATCCCCCCCAACGTTGGGGGGGATGGGGATGGCGAAGGAACGGTAGGCGCACCGTGCCAACCCATGGAGTAGGGGAACGAGACCTCGAAGAGGTTGTCGTATTTGGTCAGCAGCCGCTTGAGAATTCGCGCCAGGGCGTCCCGCTCGGGATCCCGCAGATCAGGCAGACGCAACACGTGGCGACGGGGCAAGAGCAGCGTCTCGAAGGGCCAGATCGCCCAGTAGGGGACCACTGCCAGCCAGTGCTCGTCTTCCACGACGATGCGCTCCTGCTGGACTGCTTCCAGCTTGGCGTAATCCACCAGCAGCGGCTCGTCGTGCTCCTCAAAGTAGACACGCTGCTGACATTCCTCTTTGGCCGGCTCGTTGGGCAGTGTGCTGCTCGCCCAGACCTGCCCATGCGGGTGGGGGTTGGAGCAGCCCATGATCTCTCCCTTGTTCTCGAACACCTGCACCCAACGGTAGTGTTGACCCAGTTCCGCGGTCTGGGCCGCCCACACGTCCACCACCGCGCGAATCGCCTCGACGGGCATTTCCGGCAACGTCAGGTCGTGACGAGGCGAGAAGCAGATGACGCGGCAGGTACCCTGCTCACTTTCGGCACAAAGTAGGGGGTGACGGGCGGTGGAAGCCTCGGGCGCCTCGGGCAGGAGCGCGGCGAAGTCGTTGGTGAAGACAAAGGTACTTTCGTATTCGGGATTACGCACACCACCGGCCCGCTCGTTGCCTGGGCAAAGGTAGCAGGTCGGGTCGTATTTGGGGCGAACCTCCAGAGGAGGTTTTTCCACTTGACCTGTCCAGGGTCGCTTGGTGCGATGAGGCGACACCAGCAACCACTCGCCGGTCAGCGGGTTGTAGCGGCGATGAGGATGGTCAGCGGGGTTGAATTTCATAATCAATGATAGGTCGGCAACCAGTCGCCGTGAGCCTCAATTAGGTCGTCCACCAGATTCCAGATTTGATCCAGGTCCAGTTCGGCGGCGGTGTGGGGGTCGAGCATGGCGGCGTGGTAGATGTGCTCTCGTTTGTGGGTCAGGGCCGCTTCCACCGTCAGCGTCTGCACGTTGATATTGGTCTGCATCAGCGCAGCCAGGTGCGGCGGCAGGGCCCCAATGCGGGTGGGCTGCACGCCGTTCTTGTCCACCACGCACGGGACTTCTACGATGCAGCCCTGGGGTAGATTGTCAATCAGGCCATGGTTAGGCACATTGCCGTAGACCACCCGGGGATTGCCGGTCTCCAAGCTGTGGATGATCAGCGGGACATATTCACCACTAAGCGTCACTTTGTCTATGTCTTTGAAGGTGTGGATGATAAAATCAACCATGATGGGCATGACATCAATGGTGCTCAGCACCTCGCGCAAAGACTTTTCAGCGGAAGACTCAGGACTCTCCAGCTTCTCTTGCATAAACTCCCAGGCCTTGATCTGCGCTTTGCAGCGCTGGATGTATTCATCTAGCGGAATGTTGAAACGCTCGATCAGGTCGGGCCGATCCCGCTTGATGAACCAGGGCACGTATTCGGCGAAGTGCTCGCTGGACTCGGTGACAAAGTAGCCCAGGCGGGTGAGTATCTCGTAGCGCACTCGGTTCCAGTCGGGCACTCGGCCTTCCTCCACCACCTGGCGGATGCGCGGATAGAGGTCCTCGACGCCGTCCTCCGTCTTGCGCTCGAAGCGCAGGTAGAAGGCCATGTGATTGATGCCCGCGCACACGTAGTTGATCTCCTCTAGCGGCACACCGATGTCGTGGGCCAGTTGTGCCGCCGTGCCCTGCACACTATGACACAGTCCCACCGTTTGGATTCTGCTGGCCCGGCTGATAGCCCAGCAGTTTATGGCCATGGGATTGACGTAATTGAGGAAAGTGACGTCGGGGCACAGTTCTTCCATGTCGCAGCATATATCCAGCAGGACAGGGATGGTGCGCAGGGCGCGCATGATGCCGCCAATGCCCAGCGTGTCGCCAATCGTCTGACGCAGGCCGTATTTCTTGGGAATTTCAAAGTCAACCACCGTACCGGGCTCGTAGCCAGCCACCTGGAACATGCTGATGGCATGATCCGCACCGTCCAGGGCTGCCCGGCGGTCGGTGGTGGCTTCGATAGTGGGGTGGACGTCCAGGGCCTCGGCTATTCTGTGCGCCACGTTCTCTGTAGTGACCAGGCGCTCCTCGTCAATGTCGTGCAAGCTAATAGTGGAGTTAGCCAGTTCGGGAAAACTGAGGATGTCTCCGAGTAGGTTTTTGGCGAAAACGGTGCTACCAGCACCAATAAAGGTGATTTTGGGCATGGCGTTAAACTCCTCCTGTACGCTATCGTATCAGAGCTAAATCTGGTAATCGGCTGCCTTCCGTGGTTGGCTTTACGGGAAGCGAATCGCCGCGTGTTCCTTTTGCGAGCAGTAGATGGCCTCGACGATCTCGACGAGTTTGCGTCCCTCCTCTCCCGTGACCATCGGCGGACGGTTTGCCAGAATAGCTTGCAGGAACTCGCGGTCTTGCAAGAAATGGTAGTATGTCATTGGGTCATGTTCGTCGCCGCGCGCGCGATCTTCCGCCTGCCACTGTGCCAGCAACGACTCTTCGCCCGGGATGGTCCACAAGTCGTTGATTGGCGGCTCTACGCGGCCAGCCTGCCCCGCAAAGAACACCGAGCCGCCATCGGTCTGCACGCCGATTGACGCGCCCGTGTAGCCGTGCACATGGATCTTGGCATACAGGCCGGGGTTCTGCGAATTGCTCACGACGATATTTCCCAACGCACCGTTACGGAAGCGCAACACAGCTACAGCGGTATCGTCCACTTGGATGTACGGGTGATTGAGATTGTCCCAGTAGCCGAACAATTCAGCCACCGGCCCCATGAACCATTGAAACAAATCCAACTGATGCACTACCTGGTTGACCAGGATACCGCCGCCCTCGCCGTCCCATGTGCCGCGCCAGGCATCCATCGCGTAATACTCCGGGCCGCGCCAGCCTAGCACCGTCACCGTGCCCAAGATCGGTTTTCCAATCTTGCCAGACTCGATGGCCTGCTTGACGCGCTGGACTGGCTCGTACAAGCGTCGCTGGCTGATCACGCCCAACTGGATACCCGCCGCATGGGCAGCCGCAATCATACGATCACAGTCGGCTACCGTCAGGGCCACCGGCTTTTCCACCAGCACGTGCACGCCAGCCTGCGCCGCGGCGATGGTCTCCTCGGCATGCAATGAGTGCGGCGTGCAGATGATGACCGCCTCTATCGCGGGATCGTGCAGCATCTCGTCCATATTTGTATGGGCGCGAATGCCGTATTGAGTGGCAAAGGCTTCTGTGCGTTCTGCGTTGCGCCCCCAGACGGCGACAAAGTTGGACTCGGGCAGAGCGGCCAGCGCCCGAGCGTGTATGTGCGCTACTTTGCCTGGCCCGATAATGGCCGTGCCGATTTTATCCGCAGGATGCTTTCGAGCCGTCACGTCTTCACCTCACGAGGTCAAGGAACAAGAATGACTTTCATCAAACCCGGCTCACTCTGGTAGAGCCGCGCGAACCAATCGGCGCCCTCGGCGAGGGGAGCCACCTGGCTGATGAGCGCATCAACATTGACCTGGCCTCTGGCGATCAGGTCGAGGCAAGCAGGATACTCTAAACGAGAGGCGCAGGACCCGTAGAGCGTGATCTCGCGCGTGACGACCATCTGGAGGGGGAGCTCGGCGTTGGGCGACAAATTGCCGACCAGTGTGACCGAGCCGCCCTTGCGGACCGATCGCACCGCCAGGTTCAGCGTGGGCGTAAGGCCGACCACTTCAAAGGCCGCATCCGCGCCGCGCTGCTCTGTGGCCCGCAGCGTTTCCGCGACCACGTCGCCTGCGTCAGATTTAAAAGTCTGGTCAGCTCCTAACCGGCCAGCCAGTTCCAGCCGTTGCGAGTCCAGGTCTAGAGCGATGATGCGCCGACAGCCAGCATAGCGCAGAACCTGAACCACCAGTAACCCAATCATCCCCGTTCCCACGACCACAACCGTACTGTTGAGCACCAGCGGCGTTCGCTGGACAGCATGGAATGCGACCGAGAGGGCTTCCACCATCGCCGCGCGCTCAAAGGACAACCCATCCGGCAAGCGATAGAGGATGTGCTGCGGAACGGCCACATACTCGGCCATAGCGCCGTGCTGGCGGTAGGTATCACATGATACGCCCAAGACGCGGCGGTTATCGCACAGGTTGACCTGCCCCTGACGGCAGAAATGGCACCTGCCGCAGTAGATCGTCGAGTCAAACGTGACCGCATCTCCGGCTTGCCAACCTGTCACATTCTTGCCCACGGACGCAATCACGCCTGCCGCCTCGTGGCCCATGATGATCGGCGGGATACGGCGCCCGGTGCTGCCGTCCATCCCATGGATGTCACTGCCACAGATCCCACAGGCTTTGACCTGGATCAGCACCTCCTCCGGGCCGATCTCAGGCTCGGGCATATCCTGGTAAGAAAACTGCTTGTAGCTTTCCAGCACTAACGCCTTCACGGGCGATTCATCCTTCTCTGGTGTACTACCAGTGAGCTGCGACGAAGGCCTGATAATCTTCTACGGTTACAATTGAAGCGCGCGGTGACTGACCTGACGTCATCATCAACCCCGTCATCCAGCAGCGGTCGGACCAGCTTGCCCGTCTAAATCGAATCACAATGTCGGGCGCAGTGACAATGGAGCGGTTCAAGTTCTACGTGACGGGCGTAAAGGTCACGCCGACGCCGACTCCACATCAGTGATCAGGGGTTTCAACCAAGATCACACGCGCAGGTGCGCCGTCGCTGCCGACGAGCTTCATCGGCAGGCAATAGAGTGCATAATCACCGGGTGGCACATCCTGCAAATCCAGCCCCTCGATGATGAGCACACCCGCGCCCAGCAGCGCACGATGCAGCTCTCCACTGCCCCCGAAACGCTCCACCGAAAAATCGTCCAAGCCCACCAGGCGGATACCGTGCTGGATAACCCATTCGCCCGCATCTAGAGTCAGGGCTACGAAATCCTCCCAGAACCGGTCACGCGGACGTTCGCTGTTGCGCGTTTTGAACAGCAGCCGGCTTGCCTGGGGCGGCAAATTCAGTTGCTCTAACATCTTAGCCGTGATGGCTTCGGCATCGGGCAAAGCAATTACGGTTGCTGGCCCGACGAGCGCATCGAGTAGAAGCGAGGCAACATCAGTGCCGCCCGCGATAAAGTGGAGTGGAGCGTCTAGATGTGTGCCCGCGTGAACCGAACACGCCAGCCGTGTGACATTTGCCCTATCACCGCGTTCCATGCTTGCCACACGTTGCAGCATCACAGGTGGATCGCCCGGCCAGACTGGCATCGCGGACGAAACAGGCAATGTGACATCGTAGATTTTCATTCTGTCTCTCTCCGAAAAATCTTGCGCTATAATTCGTTCATCATAGCGCGGTTTCCAACCGCAACCAAACTTTCAGGACACGGATAAACACAGCGTATTTAATAGTGCACTTGACCGGCAAGAGCATACTTCTGGGTGATTGATGCCAACCGGTCAAAATCCTCTAGTAGTCTTCGGGAGACATCCAGGTAAACACGGAACAGGTCTTTGTACATCGCATGCCGCTCGGGTGAAGGATGGAAAACCTGACGGTTGGGAAGAAGGCGCTCGACACACTGACCCATATCATCACACAGACCTGCGGCATGTGCGGTCATGGCATACAGCCCTAGCGTGTGTCCTCCCTCACCGCCATCGTTCCGACGGGCCACAATGAACGGACGGTTGTACACATCCGCCTTGATCTGGCACCAAACGGCGCTTTGCGTCGCGCCGCCGGAACCCAGACATTCTTGAACGGTCACCCCTTTTTGCTCGGCGATGCGCAGGTTGTCATAGACCGCAAAGGCGCACCCTTCCATGATGGCGCGCAGCATGTCACCGCGCGTGGTCTTGTAGGACAGGCCAAAGAAAACCCCCCGGGCGTTGCTGTTCCAGAGCGGGGTGCGCTCTCCCGCCATGTAGGGGACAAAGATCAGGCCGTGCGCCCCAGGCGGCGTTTTCTCCACCTGAAGGCTAAACAGCTCAAACGGGCTTTTGGCGATCAAATCGCCTGCACTGGCCTCAACCTGGCCGAGCACGTCACGGAACCAGCCGAGCGACCCACCGCCCACTGTCCCGGCCTGTAGAATATATTGTCCAGGCAAAACGTGGTGCGAGAAAATCAACCGTGGTTCAACGACGACATGGTTCAGGCTGATCGCCATCCCGCCTGCTTGTCCGCCCTGCTCGTTCGTTTGCCCCAGCCGAGTGACTCCAGCGCCGAGCGCTCCTGATGCAGCGTCGAGACAACCCACGATGACCGGCACACCGGTCGGCAGATCGGTCAGGGCTGCTGCCTGCGCCGTGACCGTGCCAGCAATTTCCGTGCAGGCACACAAGCGAGGCATCTTGTCCAGCGGGATACCGATCAACTCCGCCGCCCACGGGTCCCAACGCTCACGGCAAATGTCAAAGAAATGGTAACCATAGGCCTGCGTGTAATCGCACGTGGATTCCCCGCTGAGGCGAGCAACGATGAACCCGGATGAGGTGAGGAACTTGTCCGCCGTATCAAAAATTGCTGGCTGATGTTTTTTGAGCCAGAGCAGTTTCGGCGTGATGTAGGCAGGATCAAGTGGATTGGCAACCAGCCTGACGAGCTTCTCCGCTTCAGGAAGAGCCTTGAGCCAGTCGGTTTCCTGCTCTGCTCGCCTGTCCAGCCAGATCATCGCCGGGTATAGAGGCTCGTGATTAACGTTAACCGGGAGTAGTGTCCAACCCACACCATCCACGCCTATTCCAGCCACTTGGCGTGGATCAATGCCTCCCTTAGCAATGACCTGGCGGATCGTCGCGCAGACGGCCTCCCACCAGACGTTTCCATCTATTTCCGCCCATAAAGGGTCTGGCCGGTTCAATGAATAGGTTTGCCAAGTTTCAGCGACGAGCCTGCCTGTCTCATCCCATAAGGCCGTCTTTGTGCTGGAGGTTCCGACATCAATGGTGATGATATAGAGATGTTCCATGCAACCGAGCCATCACTCTTACACCCGCCGGATACGCCGGACGGTACTCTGGAAATCCTTTAGCTCCAAGTTTAGTCCAGCGCGCATCCATCCCATTCCAGAACGTACACCGGCAAGGCCTTCAACCTCATAGCGGCTCTCAAGATCAAGGCCGCGCAGGTAAATGGGTGGCAGATGGGTCGGAATTGGCAAGTGAGTACGGAAAGCAAAGAGCACCCCTTCGGAGCGATCCTTGCTAACGTATTGCACAGCAGAGAAAGCGTGCGTTTGGGGCGAGCGCAGACGGTAGAGATCGCCAAATTGTATGATTGGGCGAATCTCTTTGTACAGCGCGATCCACCTGGCGGCCTCGGCGCGTTGCGCCTCACTCCAGCGGAGCAGATGACCGCCAACGCCCAGCGAACCGCACATGCTGACGTGAAACCGGAACTCGAGCGAGAGACGCTCCTGCCCGGCGTCGGTTACCCAGGCCTCCATGGTACTGGCCGGAAAGATGTGCGAGAAACCTTCCTGGATTCCCAGGCGGGCGGCTGCCTCCGTGTTGTCACTCACCCAAATCTGATCCGCCAACCGCAGAATGCCCAGATCGGCCCGACCGCCGCCTCCGGAGCAGCTTTGCCAAATCACGTGGGGATGCCGTTCTCGCAACGTACCCCAGACTCGGTAAACCCCATGCACATAGCGCACCCAAAGTTCGCGTTGATCTCCCGGCGCCTCCGGCCAGCCTGGTTCGCTCACATTGCGGTTCATGTCCCATTTGATAAACGCGATGTTATTCTCCGTCAATAACCGATCAAGCTGTCCAAGGATATAGTCCTGCACGTCCGGTCTACCGAGGTTAAGAATGAGCTGGTTGCGCCCCTCGGTGCGGGCACGGGTGGGAAAGTGGATGACCCAATCCGGATGGGCGCGATACAGCTCACTATTCGGGTTGACCATCTCCGGCTCGACCCACAATCCAAAATCCATGCCCAGATCATTAACGCGTTTAATCAGTGGCGCGAGGCCGTTCGGGAATTTCTTCTCGTCCGGCCACCAGTCACCCAAGCCGGCACGATCGTCGTTGCGCCCCTGGAACCAGCCATCATCCATCACAAATAGCTCAACTCCCATCCTGGCCGCCAATTCGGCCAGCGCACCTTGCGATACCTCGTCAACGTCGAAATGCGTCGCCTCCCAGGAGTTGTACAATACCTTGTGCAGAGTGCGACCGTGCGGCAGAATAGTGTCGCGGATAAAATCGTGGAGCTTGCGGCTGGCACTGCCGAACCCCTCGGCCGTGTAACCCGCAAAGCTGCTGGGAGTGGTAAAGGACTGTCCAGCCTCCAGCCGCCAAGCAAAATCCCAATCGTTAATCCCCAGGCTGAGGCGAGTGGAGCGAAAGTCGGTGACTTCGGCTGACAATTTCCAGTTTCCGCTCCAGGCGAGAACGCCAAACCAAACTTCCCCCTTGTCTTCGTCGGCATCGCCACGGTCAACTGCAAACCAGGGGTTGTGGTGATGGCTGGTGGTCAGACGCCGGCTTTCCAGAACCTTAATCCCTTGCGTCAGCGGCTCACGGCGCAGGTGCATTTCGTCCAGCCAGCGGCCACTGACATGGGTGAGACGATAGCTATCGCCAGGAGGCAAATGCCACTGCGCCGACCAGATACGTTCGAGCATAATCGGCGTCTCACCGAGATTAGTCGCCGTAACATACCGTTCGATCAAATCGAAAGAAGAATGCACGCAGTAATGCAAGGTCACCCGGAACGGGTAATGAACGTCGCGCAAATGGAGGCGTAATTCCGGCGTCTCTCCCTCAGTCACCTCGGCAGAGTCAAAGCGAAGAACGACATCCCGTACCCCATCGGCAAAGGTGACTTGCAGGCACGGGTCAATGAACTTTATATCTTCGTAACCAGGATACTCTTCCGGGGTAAGCTGAGCCGGCCGGTTGAACGACACCCATGCGCCGGGGGAGGGCGGGGGAGGATAATCGTCAACGTTCGGCAAGCGTGCCCCCCAGTAACAATGGGTGAGCAAGCCTGCCTGGTTCAGGCCAAGCGCATAGCCGGTGGCCGCTGTTTCCAGCACCCATCCATGTTGAGTTGTATAGATTGGCATTTGATTTGTTCTCCTCATTATGGGCAACGGCCTGCACACTGAGGCGCAGGCCGTTGTGAAATGTTCGATGGTGCGGGTGGTTAGTTTTGGAACTGAGGCAGCCACTTGGCCTGCGCCTCAAACATCTCGTCCACCATCGCGTGGATCTGTGGCAAGGTACACACGGCAGAGGTCAGGGGGTCCATCATGACAGCATAGTGCACCGCGTCCTTATCACCAGTCAGCGAAGCTTCGACGGTCAGCTCTTGCACGTTGATGTTGGTGCGATTAAGAGCAGCCAGTTGCATCGGCAGATCGCCGACGAACACGCCTTGCACGCCGTTGCCGTCCACCAGGCACGGCACTTCGACGCAGCACCCATACGGCAAGTTGGTGATGAGGCCATCGTTGGGCACATTGCCGTTGATGTGGGCTGGCCGGTTGGTTTCGACGGCTTCGAGGATGTACGAGCCATACTCGTGCGTGCGCTGGATCGGCAGGTCTGTGACGCCTTCGATCAACTCGCGGAATTCCTGCTCGGCCTGGCCGACCAGATTCTGGCAGTGACGCAGGTAACCGCCCGTGCGCGCAAAGTCGAACCAATAGTCCGCCGGGTTTTTGAAGCGCGGCGATAGCTCTTCGTTCACCATCTTTGGTGTCCTGCGGAAGTAGGGTACATATTCGCTGGCATGACCGGACGATTCGGTGACAAAGTAGCCAAAATTCTTCATGAGCTCACCGCGCACAGGTTCCTCACCCATGACCTCTTTGCGCTCAAGCGCTTCCCAAATGCGCGGGTAAAGGTCCTCCATGCCACGGTGGAATTCGAGGAACCATGCCTGATGATTGATGCCCGCGCATAAGAACGAGACCTCTTCGTAGGGCACGTCAATCCAGCGCGCCAGCATCTCAGAGGTGCCTTGCACGCTATGGCAGAGGCCCACGTGCGGGCGGCCCGCTCCTTCGGCCACCGCCCAGCAGTTGATCGCCATTGGATTAACGTAGTTGAGCAGCAGCGCATCGGGCGCGAGGTCGTCCATGTCGTTGCACAAGTCAATCAGCACCGGGATGGTGCGCAATCCGCGGAAGACACCGCCTGGCCCCAGGGTATCGCCCACGCACTGTTCCACGCCGTAACGTTGGGGGATCTCGATATCCAGGGCGTAGGCATCTAGCCCACCCTGCTGGAAGGTGGTGATCACGTAATCGGCATCTCGCACGGCCTCCTGCCGGTCGGTGGTGGCTTCCACCTGGGCCTTAAGCCCACGCTGGTCAATAATCGCCTGGACCAAATCGTGAGCCTGGGTCAGTCGCTCAGGGTCAATGTCCATCAGGGCGATAGTGCTCTCCTGCAGCGCTGGCGTCAGCAGGATGTCGCTGCACAGATTGCGGGTAAAGACGACGCTGCCGGCACCGATCAGGGTGATTTTCGGCATGGGGATAATCTCCTTTCACTCGAGAGGGATCGCTTGTCCGCTCTCCCTCAAGGCTCGCAAACAAAGCCAAAGCCCGCTTATGCGGGCTATCTGAAGGCGCCTCGTCGCCTCTCCCTCTCTCAGTCCCAAGATTTGTCGTCAGGTAATGCAGGCTCATTCAGACAGGGCCTTGATGATCTCCTGGCAGAACTCAGGCAGATCGTCAGGCACCCTGCCAGTGATGATATTGCCATCCCGGACCGCTGGCACATCCACAAATTCGGCCCCCGCGTTCACCAGGTCGTCTCGCACGGCGACGTAGCCAGTGGCCTGCTTCCCCTCCATAATCCCCGCAGAGATCAAAACCCAGGGGCCATGGCAGATGGCGGCCAGCAGCTTGCCCCGCTGGTGACACTCACGCACAAGATCGAGTGTCCCTTCGTGCAGTCGCAAGGCATCGGGGGAATACCCACCAGGGAAGAGTATACAGTCAACGTCATCGGCGCTGAGTTCCTCGACGCTGCCCACGCTGTACCTGTTGCCCTCCGCCATGACGGGTATGGGGACAGTGTGGCCAAAGCGGCCTGTGACAGGCTTCCCTTCAACATACGGGCGAGGATGGAGACCCTCGCGCACGGGCACCACCACGATTTCAGCCCCCTCCTCGCTGAGCCTCAGCAACGGGAAAAGCAGCTCGACGTCCTCGAACTCATGGGCCACGATGATGGCCACCTTCTTGCCAGATAGTTTTCCACCCATTTGCATCCTCCCTTATTCTCGCCAGATCAGTTCTTCCAGCGTCATCCTCTACTGCCCCTTTTGGGCCCCACCGATGACGTAATAGGGAACGTACGTCTTGAGCTCGCAAACAACGTTTCGCCCGTCAATTGCTAATTGCAGGCGCTTGCCGCAGATATTTCGTATCCTGTACTTGCTTGAGCATAAAGTCAGCGATGTCTGCGCGGGAAATCCATGTTCCCACTTCTCCCCTACCTAGATAGCCAACTTTCACTTTTCCAGATTTAGGGTTATCGTTGAGCAAGGTCAGGCGCACAATCGTCCAATCAAGGTCGGACGCGCGTACAGTTTCTGCAACGTTAACTATCTCTTCGTACGCCGCATGCATCATGAGCCTAACGAGGGTAACCAAAGCCTTGGCCCTGAACTCGGGCAGGTCGTTCAGGTCCTTAGCGCTCAAGGTTGAGCTAATAATCAATCTGCGCACGCCCTGTTTCTTCATCGCTGCAATGATGTTTTGCATCCCTCGAGTAATTGGTTTGTTTTTTGAGCCACCTCGCGGTCCCAACACACTAATGACCGCATCCGCACCACTCACTGCACGCTCAATCATCGCTTGGTCATCTAGTTCGCCTTGCACAATCGTCAGGAGTTCTTGCCTAATGTTGAGCTTTGATGGATTACGAGCATATGCTACAACCTGGTTTCCTGCTGCAAGTGCCTGTTCTGTAAGGTGTTTACCAGTAGCCCCAGTTGCGCCAAAAATAGTAAGTCTCATTTTCTCTCTTTGTAACTGCTCAGGCATAGGGGCAGCCAAGGCGCAACGCACTTGATCAGCAGCGGATTCACCCACGGCCGGCTAATCTGCAACCCCATCGTACCCCGCGGAAGCCGTGTGTAAGTGCGTTACACCTACCAAATGGGGATCCGTTCTGCCCATCCTCCCAGCACGGGGACAGGCTTCATCTTTGCCTGTAACGCATACACCATGCCGATGACCCAAATCACGGCCAGGAATATGTATGTGAGTATAACCAAGGCAAATAGAGCAGCCGAAATGACGGAGCCCGCCCAAGGAATCCAGGAAACAATCCAAGCCACAAGTGCCCAGGCCGCCGGTGCGCCTACGGCGGTCATCGTGAGTACCATTGACTGTTTTGCATGGTGCACGGCGAGCTCATCCTTCCTGTGGAAAAGAAACACGTAAAGCCAACCCACAACAGGCAGGAGATAGGCCAGGAAGGCAGCATGTCTCTTAGGCTTGCTCACATTCAGCCTCCAATTCCTTGGGAATTCGATTCGGCTAGGGGACAGCTACCACTTAGACAGTATGGCACGGGGCGCAACTGGCGGAGCCCTTAATACCCGCGAACCTATTCACCGCTTCCCATTTTTCTGGCTGACTCACTTACGTTCAGCGCTAATCCCTTGTAGACTCAGCTCTGCGGCAAAGTGACAACTGACGTAGTGATCAGGCTCGACCTCGATCAGTTGCGGCTCCTCTTGGCTGCAAACATTCTCAGCGTAGCGGCATCGGGGGTGGAATATACAGCCCGCAGGTGGATGCGTGGCGCTGGCAACTTCGCCCTCCAAGATAATCCGATCAAGGCGAATGTCTGGGTCTGCCGGCGGGACAGCGGAAATCAAGGCTTCGGTGTATGGGTGCAAGGGATGCCTAAGCACCTCCTCTGTCTCCGCCATTTCGACGATCTTACCGACGTACATCACGGCGATGCGATCAGACACGTGCTCCACTACTGACAGATCGTGAGCGATGAATAGTAGGGTGAGTCCCCGCCTTTCCTGTAATTGCTGCAGGAGATTTAGCACCTGGGCCTGGACAGACACATCCAGGGCGGATACCGGCTCATCCGCAATGATGAGGCGGGGGCTGAGCGAAAGGGTACGGGCCAGGCCGATTCTCTGCCGCTGCCCACCAGAGAATTCGTGGGGATAGCGGCGCATGTAGGCCGGGTCGAGCCCGACTTCGCGCATCAACTCAGCCACCCGGTCCTCGGCTTCTTTCCCCCTGGCTATTCCGTGGATGACAAGTGGCTCGCTGATAATGTCCTTGACCGTCAGCCGGGGGTTGAGCGAGCTGAAAGGGTCCTGGAAGATCATGCGCATCTCGCGGCGCAGTGGCTTCATCTCTTTCTGGGTGAGACGAGATAGCTCCACGCGCTCGCCGTCTTGCTTACGGTACCAGATCTCACCGCCCGTGGGATCGTAGAGGCGCAGGATCGCCCGGCCGGTGGTGGTTTTGCCACAGCCGCTTTCGCCGACCAGCCCCAGGACTTCGTTCTCGCAGATAAAAAAGTCCACCCCGTCCACGGCCTTGACGAAGCCGACTACCCGCTGTAGAAAACCGTGGTAGATGGGAAAGTACTGCTTGAGGTCTTTTACCTCAAGAACGATGTTGTTGGCATCCACTTCATCGTTCTCTTTCCACTCAAATTGAATAGTGCCGACGTTCCCTCGTTGCGGGTGTCTAACAGTATCACGTCCACCCATTATTACTCCACTTTAATCGTTTCTTCTTCCATCAGAATGTCAGGGTCGGTCCACCCCTTCAACTTCATCAACTCCTGGAACGCGCGCCGGAAAACCAACCGTACTTTCACCTGTGCTGCCTTCCCGGCAGGCAAGTCAAACGAATAACGCGTAGTATCCGTCGCCATGGCAGCCAGGCGCGTATCCTCGACGATGCTGACCGGCCGCCAGTAAGCCGCCGTGGGGGTTTCACCCGTCCATTCGTCTCTTAGCACTTTGGCGAAGGTCTTGCCTGGTTGTCCGGCGTAATTCCCGGCCCAAGCCGGATTCACCGGCCCCTGGTTGAGGGTCAACCGGTTGCCTGACACATCAAACGCTTCGACCACCAGGATCATCGAACGGATCGGCGCATCGGTGGGAACGTGGTGCCCCGTCTTGTCGTTGGTGATGCTGACTTGCACCTGGAGTTGATCGCCGGTACGTTGCGCGCTGCTCTTCATCGTCACCGAGTTTTGCAGTAGCTTTTCATCCGCCGCGCCGGGCATGGTGTGGTCGTGCAGTGTGGCATAGTCGCGTGTCAATCCACCGCGCTCCGGAAACACGAAATATTTCGCGCTCGACTCGGGCATGTGGCATTGCTGGCAGGTCATGCCGGTCTCGGGGTCGCTGTAAGGGCTGTCCAGCCATTCGCCATACGAGTTGTAGATCAGTGTGCCGCCGGCTACCGTCCCAACGCCCACAACTCCGCCAAACACACCGTAATGGCACGGAGCGCAGAACTCGCTTTTGGATTCCAGCGGCGAGTAGCTGACCCGGCGGTTCACGTCAACCAGAGTGCCAAAGAACACCTGCTGGCCTTCATCCGGGCGATACAGTCGCATGGACAGGATCCCCGGCATGTCGGGCAGCGGCAGCTTCGTCTTCGGGTCCAGGATGACGTCACCGATCTTGTGGCAAAAGTCGCAGGTGACCCCTTCAGCCGCATCCCCGGTCAAACCCAGCGGGATAGTGCTCGGATCAATAACGCCTTTCGACCGTTCGATGGTCAGATCGGTATGGCAGCCCAACCAGCCGCAGTTCAGCCGGTTGGGCACTTTGGAAGCCACGGGCGTATGGCAGGTGGCACAGTTGCCGGCCCGGTTAGGGTTATCCAGCCGAAAGCCAGGGCCGTAGTAGGGCTTACTTGGGTCAGGCGGCAGGGGAAGGCCATTGCTTCCCCACTGCACTGGCTGGCCTTGCCGACCGTTCACATCCGTCCCGGTGTAAATCGTGATAAACCGCTGGTTTTTAGCTGCCTGGGAATGGGCGTCGGCCTGCCACTCTTTGTATTCCCGGTGGCACAGACCACAACTGGCCGTTCCTGTCACCCCTTCAAACGAGAACCAGGGGTACTGGCTGTTATCCTTTTCGGGGAGTGGTTTCAAAGTGATACTGATCTCGCTGCCGCCTTTCCAATCCGGTGCGCTGGGGTTCAAAGTAACCCAGCCCACATAGTAACCGGCTGACCAGGCGGTGAGGACGATGGGAGTCGTGCCTTTGATCCCGCTCAGCGTGAACACACCATTTTCAGCCGTCGTAGTTTTGTTGGGTGTGCCCTGAACCTGAACGATGGCCCCCGCCAGCGGACCTTTGGCATCTATGACGACCCCGGAGATGGTTGGCGGCAGCGGCGTCAGGTTGACCGGGGTGGGCATAATGGTTGCTGTGGCCCTTGGCGGCGGCGAGGCAGGTGTGTTGGTCCGGGTGGGGGCTATGATTGCTGTAGAGGTTGACTGCGGCAATGCGGGCTGGCTAACCAGGGTCGGCGGAACAGTTGCCGGTGCAGTGGGCATCAGCGACGCTGGCTGGCTGGCCTGGGAACAGGCAGTCAGCCCCCAAAGCACAAGCAGAGCACCGATAAGGACTACCCACACTGTCTTGCTCATTCTCCTCCTACATCGTCGCGTAAGGGTCTGCCGCGTCGCGCAGGCCGTCACCCAGGAAATTGAAACCCAGGACTGCCACGATGATAAACGCCACGGGTGCGAATATCCAGCGTGTTTGGCCCAATATCTGAATATCCTGCGCGTTTCTCATCATCAATCCCCAACTGATGAGCGGCTCCTGGATACCAATCCCCAGATAGCTCAAAAAGGCTTCTGCCAGGATTATCTGGGGGACCGTCAGCGTCAAAATAACAATGACGTGACTCAAGGTATTGGGATACAAATGGCGGAAGATAATGCGCGCATCCGAAGCCCCCATCTCTTTGGCCGCCAGGATGAAATCCGTCTCCCGCAGCGCCAGCACCTTGCTGCGCACTTCACGCGCCAGGGTCGTCCACGATAACAGGGCAAAGATGCAGGACATGATAATAAAGACCGAGAGGGAATCCATGGTTTTGGGAATCAGGGAGGCCAGGGCCATCCAAAGGGGAAGCTGCGGGAAGGCATTGACAAATTCAACAAAACGCTGCATCACATTGTCAATGCCACCGCCATAGTAACCAGAAGCGACTCCCAATACCGAACCGACGGCAATACTGATGATCGTGCCAAACAGGCTCATGCTCAAAGAAATGCGCCCCGCCTCGCAGGCTTTGCCCCACAGGTCACGCCCCATTTTATCCGTGCCGAGTATGTACAGGGTTCCACCTTGCTCGACACCAAACAGGTGCAGTTTGCTGGGCAAGAACCCCAGGAGCTTGTATTCCCAGCCTTGGACAAAGAATTTGACCGCATAGGCCTTTTTCGTATCTTCCGTCCAAAAAACCTGAAAGGTCCTGGGGTCAATTGTCATGCTAAAGTTATAGACGAATGGCATCCAGTGGAATTTTCCCTCCGCATCAATAAAATGGACTCGCTGGGGAGGGATGAAAGTGGATTTCAAGTCAATCTGGTTGATGGGAGTGGGCGAGAAAAAATCTGCAAAAATGGCCAGGATGCACAGCGTCAAGACCATTAACCCACCGGCAATCGCCGCCTTGCTGCGGCGAAACCGGCGCCAGACCAGCTCAAAATAGCTTTCGGGATGCTCAACTTCACCAACAATCAGTTGGCCCATAGAAGAGAGGCTAGGTTTTGAGTCGTTCATAAAGATCTGACTCCACAGAAATCAATGGTACCGGATACGCGGATCCAGAAAGGCTAAGAAAAGATCTGCCAGCAAATTGCCGATCACGATCAGCGCGCCATACATCAGCAGGAAACAGCCAGCGATGTAAATATCCTGAGTTACCAGAGAGCTGTAAAACAGGGGACCCATCGTTGGAAGGTTCAACACAATCGCCGCTTCCATTTCACCCTGGATCATGTAGGGGAGAACGGTTCCCTGGTAGGCGACAATCGGGTGGAGCGCATTGGGCACCGCGTGCTTGAGCATGACGACGCTTTCCTTCAAGCCTTTGGAGCGAGCGGTCGTAACGTATTGGGCGCCAAGAACATCCAGCAAATTGCCGCGCATGACGCGCAGATTGCGGGCCACACCGCCCAGTCCGGCAATGAGAAGCGCCGGCCAGATATGCTTAAACATATCCACCACCCGGGCCCACGACCAGGGAGCCATCACGAATCGCGGCGAAAAGAAAGAAAGATTACTGGGCTGCTTGAATGTAAATACGAGGACATAGAGGATAATCAATGCGATGGAAAAACGCGGCACCGAAGTGAAGACAAAAGCCATAAGGGCTGAAAGGTTATCCCAGACACCGTACTTTCTGGGCGCCACGAAAATACCCAGGCCTATCCCGACCACCGTGGAAATGGCATGTGCCAGGAGCGCCAGGATGAGGGTCTTGGGTAGCCGTTCGGCGATCAACTCGCCGACATCCCGGCGGTAGGCAAAGGAAAAGCCAAACTTGCCCTCAGTGACCATTCCTTTTATCCATAAGAAAAACTGAACCGGGACCGGCTTATCCAGGTCATAGCGCTCGCGCACTATCTGGGCCGATCGTTCTGCCTCCTCTTCCGACATGCCGGCCTGGTTTACCAAGTAAGTTTTGTACGTGGTCGCAAAGTCACCCGGTGGCAATTGGATCACCGTAAACG
>JBAWAP010000197.1:0-5172 GCA_049589355.1 Anaerolineae bacterium | reverse complement strand
GGCGTGCTCGGCTATGCCCTCGCCACCAGCGGCCCCGCCCACGGCGTCTATGGCCGGAGCGACTCCGCTGCTGGCGCGGGGGTGGTCGGCCATGCTGCCGCCATCACCGGCACCACCGATGGCGTCTTAGGCTGGAGCGACTCCCCTGCTGGCACGGGCGTGAGCGGCCGTGCCAGCGCCACCAGTGGCCACACCTTCGGCATCTTCGGCACGAGCGACTCCACCGATGGCGTGGGCGTGAGCGGCCATGCCGGCGCCAGCAGCGGCCAAACTTACGGTGTCTACGGCTCCAGCGAGTCCCCGGATGGCATAGGCGTGGCCGGCCACAACTCCGCCACCAGCGGCTACGCCCGCGGCGTCTGGGGTGCAACCGAGTCCCCTGAGGGCGTGGCCGTAACTGGCATGGCCGCCGCCACCAGCGGGCCCGCCCGAGGCGTCTACGGCTCGAGCGCCTCCCCGGACGGCCAGGGTGTGGTCGGCTATGCCTCCGCCACCACCGGCAAGAACGCCGGGGTCTACGGCTCGACTGAGTCGCCTGAGGGCGCGGGCGTAAGTGGCCTGGCCGCCGCCAGCAGCGGCTACAACCACGGCGTATACGGTTCCAGCAACTCCCCCAATGGCAACGGCGTGACCGGCCTGGCCGCCGCCACCAACGGCCCCAACCATGGCGTCTACGGCTCGACCAACTCTCCCGATGGCCAGGGCGTAACCGGCTATGCCGCCGCCACCAGCGGCCGCAACTACGGCGTCTTCGGGCAGAGTGCCTCCCCCGATGGCACGGGCGTGAGTGGCACGGCCACTGCCACCAGCGGCCCCAACCGTGGCGTGTTCGGCTCGAGCGCCTCCCCCGATGGCCAGGGCGTAGCGGGCATAGCCAGCGCCACGGATGGCTTCGCCTACGGCGTCGTGGGAGTGAGCGCCGCCCGCAACGGCACGGGCGTGGGCGGCACCGCCTTGGCCACGACTGGCAACAACGTTGGCGTCTTCGGACGCAGTTATTCTCCACAGGGCATAAGCGTGCTGGGCGCTGTCACGGTTACCACCGGCATCAACTATGGCGTCTACGGCTGGAGTGCCTCTGCCTCCGGCACGGGCGTGATGGGCTGGGTTTCTGCCACCAACGGTACCACCCGTGGCGTCGTGGGTCAGAGTGCCTCCCCCGGTGGCATAGGCGTGTGGGGCTGGTCGACTGCCTCCAGCGGCGGCATGGGCGTGATGGGCTCGTCTGAAGCCACCAGCGGCGTCACCCATGGTGTGTGGGGCGTGGCTGTCTCTACCTCTGGGACGGGCGTAGCAGGGATGGCCACTGCCACCAGCGGCCGCAACTACGGCATCTACGGAGAGAGCAACTCTCCGGATGGCATAGGCGTAAGCGGCATGGTCAGCGCCACCACCGGCTACAACCACGGCGTGTGGGGTGCGAGTAACTCCTCTCAGGGCACGGGCGTAACGGGCATGGCCACCGCCCGCACCGGCCCTACCCACGGTGTCATGGGCTCGAGTGACTCCACCTCTGGTCAGGGCGTAACGGGCATGGCCACCGCCACCAGCGGCCAGACCTTTGGCGTGTGGGGCTCGAGCGATTCTACCTCTGGCATGGGCGTGTTCGGCGGGGCCACCGCCATCACCGGCACCACTACTGGGGTCTGGGGCCAAAGCGCCTCCCCCGAGGGCAAGGGTGTGCACGGCTATGCCAGTGCTGGGAGCGGCGCCACCTACGGCGTCTGGGGCGAGAGTGCCTCCCCCAAGGGCACAGGCATCGTAGGCTATGCCAGCGCCGGTAGCGGCGCCACCTACGGTGTATTTGGGCTAAGCCAGTCTCCGGAGGGGACGGGGGTAAAGGGCAACGCCACCGCTACGAGCGGGCTGGCCATTGGCGTGCAGGGCGCGAGCAGCTCGACCAACGGACGTGGCGTACACGGCATGGCCAGCGCCGAAAGCGGCGGGACCACCGGCGTTAGCGGCGTGAGCTATTCCACCACTGGCACCGGCGTGTGGGGCGATGCCGCCGCTCAAAGTGGCAGCACCACTGGTGTCTTGGGCACGAGCCGCTCCCCTTCTGGCATGGGCGTTTTCGGCTGGACCAGCGCCGTGACTGGCGACACCGCCGGCGTCAAGGGCGTAAGCGATTCGACTGCCGGCTACGGCGTGACCGGCATGGCCACCGCGGGCAGCGGCATGACCCGCGGCGTGTCGGGACAGAGCAACTCCACGGCCGGCACGGGCGTGTTCGGCATCGCCACTGCCTCCAGCGGCAGCACCTACGGCGTCGTCGGCCAGAGCGCCTCGACCTCCGGTACCGGCGTGGACGGCGCAGCCACCACCACGAGCGGCGCGACCACGGGCGTATCGGGCCGCAGCGCCTCTACCGCGGGCGTGGGTGTGATCGGTCAGGCCACAGCCACCAGTGGCCTCACCTACGGCGTTTGGGGTTCCAGCTCCTCGACCTCCGGCACGGGCGTCATCGGTTGGGCCAGCGCCACGAGCGGTGCTACCTTCGGTGTCTGGGGGCAGAGCGCTTCGTCCGAGGGCAAAGCCGTGGGGGGCAAGGCCAGCGCGGCAAGCGGCAACACCTACGGCGTCTGGGGCGAGAGTGCCTCGACCGATGGCAAGGGTGTGCTCGGCGTGGCCACCGCCACCAGCGGCCAGACCTACGGCGTCAAGGGCCAGAGCAACTCCCCAGATGGCCAGGGTGTGCTCGGCTACGCCACCGCCACCAGCGGCACCAACTATGGCGTCAAGGGTCAGAGTGACTCCGCAGATGGCCGCGGCGTATTCGGCTATGCCACCGCCACGAGCGGCGAGACCTACGGTGTCAAGGGCCAGAGTGCCTCCCCGGATGGCACGGGCGTGTTCGGCTATGTCACTGCCACTAGCGGCGAGACCGATGGCGTATGGGGCAAGAGTGAATCCATCGAGGGCACAGGCGTGTGGGGCCTGGCCACGGCCACCAGCGGCACCACCTACGGCGTCTACGGCGAGAGCCAGTCCACTTCCGGCCGTGGCGTGTTCGGCTATGCCACCGCCACTAGCGGTACCACCTACGGCGTCAGGGGCCGCAGCGATTCGCCTCAGGGCTACGGCGTCTACTATGTTGGCGGGCTGGGCGGCACTGGCACTAAATCGGCCATCGTCCAGACCCAGGACTATGGCTGGCGCAAACTCTACGCCGTGGAAAGCCCCGGCAACTTCTTCGAGGATTTCGGCCAGGGGCAACTGGCTGACGGACAGGCTATTGTGGCCATTGACCCCATCTTTGCCCAGACGGTCAACCTCACCGAGACCTACTATGTCTTCCTGACACCTGTGGGGGATACGCCGGTCCTCCTGTTTATCACCCAGAAGACACCCACCACCTTCACCGTGCGAGGCGTGACCCTGGACGGCCAGCCAGCTGAAGGGGCCTTCGACTATCGTATCGTTGCCAAGCGCCTGGGTTATGAAAATTCGCGCTTGGAGCCAGCCGAGGATCCTCATCTGGCTGTAGACCTGCACCTGGAGCCAGCCGAGGAGCTCGAGCTGGCGGAGAAGAACGAATTGGGGGGAGAGCAATGAACAAGCGAAAGATAGCGGTGCTAACCATCACCTTGCTCTGTGGTTTGCTCATGGTGGGAGGTGGGGTCTGGGCCATGTCCTCGGCCAGCTACGTCATAAACTGGGACGTCATCGGTGGCGGGGGAGGGCCCATAAGCTCGGCCAGCTACGCTGTGAACGGCACCGTGGGGCAGGCGACCATCGGCCCATCAGGCAGCGCCAGCTACCGCCTGGGTGCGGGATACTGGTATGTGGTAGCGGCGCCAGCTCCACAGCCAGGATATAAGGTCCACTTGCCCATCGTCGTGAAGAGCTATCCGTAGAGGGGCAAACAAGGAGGGGGACAGTGATAACGGTCAAAAGTGATCGCTGTGGCTACTGCGGTGCCTGTGTGAGTGTTTGTCCTGTGGGGGCCATCGAGTTGGCGGAGACGCGCCTGCTCATCAGCGAGGCGTGTTTTGACTGCGGCTTGTGTGTGGCTGCCTGCCCGGTTGGGGCTTTGAAGGCGGAAGACTATGCTGAGACCGAGGGGATTCCTCTCCGACGGCGCTACGATGTGGTGGTCGTGGGGGCGGGGCCGGGAGGATCGGTATCGGCGCGGGAAGCTGCCAGGCTGGGCCTCTCGGTTCTGCTGCTGGAGAAACGCCAGGAGATCGGCTCGCCGGTGCGCTGCGCGGAGGGGATGGCGCACGAGATGCTTGTGCCCTTCATCAAGCCAGACCTCCACTGGATCTCGGCAGTAGTGACCAAGGCCCAGATCACCGTTGTCGAGGATACGGCACCGGTGACCAGGCGTGCTGAGGGGGCAAGGGTTACATTCTGGAGCGGCGCGTCTTCGATCGCGTCCTGGCCGAGGAGGCCGCCAAGGCCGGAGCTCAGGTGATGGTCAAGACTTCGGCCACAGGGCTCTTGCTGGAAGACGATATTGTGCGGGGCGTCGTCACTCGTGGGCCTGGCGGCACTATGAAAATAGAATGTGCGGTAGTCATCGGCGCTGATGGCGTGGAGTCGCAGGTAGGCCCCTGGGCTGGCCTGGACACGGCTTTACCCTTGAGAGATACGATGGCCTGCGCCCAGTACCTGTTGGCGAGCATCGAAATAGATCCGGCGTGCTGTTATTACTACATAGGCCAGGAGGTGGCCCCTGGAGGCTACGCCTGGGTATTTCCCAAAGGGGAGGGCAAGGCCAATGTGGGTTTGGGCGTCCAGGCCGATCTGACAGCGGACTCGACCCTGAACTACCTCAACCGGTTTATCGAGAGCCAACCCCACCTCGCCGAAGGAAGTCCGGTGACCCTGGTGGTCGGTGGCGTGCCCGTGGGCCCGCCGCTCCCACAGTTGGTGACAAGTGGCCTGATGCTGGTGGGCGATGCCGCTCGCCAGGTGGACCCCTTGACCGGCGGTGGGATCGCCAACGCCATGATTGCTGGCCAGTTGGCGGCTGAGGTAGCGGCCAAGGCCATAGCTGCTGGTGATGTATCGGCTGATGCTCTGGCTCTATACGAGGAGCGCTGGATGGCCGGTCGAGGCCACAAGATGGCTCGTAACTATCGCCTCAAAGAGCGCTTTGGCCCCGACGCGCGGACTTCGCCCGACTTCTTGCGTGTTTTCGCGGTGGCAGTAGGCGGGGCCTGATTC